>JAKSOV010000004.1 GCA_024405415.1 Akkermansia sp. | reverse complement strand
AAATAGTACCTAGTACATAGTACCTAGTAAATCCCGACAAATCCCCATTTGTCGAGCAGAGAAACAGCATTGCGCTTCCCTAAGCCTATTCGGCCTTGGCTTCCGCCATTTTCTTGCGGATGCCGCGCAGGAAGACCGTTTCCAGCGGCAGCTGTGCGGGGGAGGCCCCGGCCCAAGAGTCGCCCGCCAGCTGTTGCATGGCCGCCAGCAGCTCGGGGGAGGGGGCGTTGAGGGTGATGGTGGTGCTGCCGCGCTCCTCCGTCAGCTCGGCCATGCTGCCCTCGGCAATGAGGTTGCCTTGGTAGAGGATGCCCGCGCGGTCGCAGACTTCCTGCACCTGCTCCAGCAGGTGGGAGCAGAGAAAGACGGTGATGCCGCGCTCTTTGAGTGAGACAATGATATCGCGGATGGTGCGGGAGCCGATGGGGTCCACGCCCGCGGTCGGCTCATCGAGCACGAGCAGCCGCGGCTGTTGCACGAGCGCCTGCGCCAGACCGATGCGCTGGAGCATGCCTTTGGAGTAGCCGCCGAGGCGGCGGTGGGCCGCTTCCTCCAGCCCCGTGAGGTGCAGCAGCTCTGCCGTGCGCTCGCGGAGCGCCGCCCCGCGCAGCCCGCAAAGGCGACCGTAGAAACGCACGGTTTCCTCGCCCGTCAGGAACTTGTAGAAATAGGGATTCTCGGGCAGAAAGCCGATTTCGCGGCGGTTTTCGGGCGCGCTTGCGGGGCGCCCGAAAACGCGGCAATGCCCTTCATCCGGCCGCAGCAGGCCCACGAGCATCTTCATGAGCGTGCTCTTGCCGCTGCCGTTGGGGCCGATCAGCCCGTACACCCCGCCTTCGGGAATGCGCAGGCTCACGCCCTTGACCGCATATACCCCGCCCTTGCCCCAATGACCGGGGAAGGATTTGTGGACACCGCTGATATCGACAGCAACCATATATGGGAATTACAAATTACAATTTACAAATTACAAATTTTTGAAGTGAGGCTCGCTGTCGCTCGCGGATTTGGGAAGCAAGGTCTGACGGCCCGTCAGACCTTGCTGTATTACTCCGCGCTGAAAGCGCGCGAATTCCCAAATTGTAATTTGTAATTTGTAATTTGTAATTTTCAGATTACTTAACCTGCGCCATTAAGCGTAAGAGATTCTTCGCCATCTCGATGCCCTTTTCGAAGATTTCCACGCGCATGTTCTCGTTGGGGGAGTGGATGCGGGCGTCGGGCAGGTCGAGGCCGAGGAAGAGAGCGTCCTTCTTGAGCTTCTTGGAGATTTCGGCGATGATGGGGATGGAACCGCCTTCGCGCACGAGCACGGGCGGGTTGCCGAAGGTCATCTCCAAAGCCTGCTGGGCGGCTTTGCCGAAGGGGGAGTGGGGGTCAACGATGTAGGCATCGCCCGCGTGCTGCATGGTGTAGGTCATGCGGACGCTCGGCGGGCAGACCTTGCGGAAGTGGGCCTCCACCTTCTTCATGATGTCCACGGGGTCCTGGCCGGGCACAAGGCGGCAGCTCATCTTGGCAATGGCGTGGGTGGGGATGACGGTCTTGGAACCCTCGCCCTCGTAGCCGCCGGAGATGCCGTTGAGCTCCAGCGTGGGGCGGGCGTAGGCGCATTCCGTGCCCGTGTAACCCGTTTCCGTGCGCAGCGCGGGGACACCCGTGAGTGCTGCCAGTTCGGTATCGGAGGCACCGGGCACGCGCGCCCAGCTCTCGCGCTCCCAGTCGGCGATTTCCTGCACGCCGTCGTAGAAGCCCTCGACGGTGACGTGGTTGTCCGCATCGTGGGTGGAGGCAATCATCTCGCAGAGCGTGGTGATGGGGTTCGCCACTGCGCCGCCGAAAATGCCGCTGTGGAGGTCCATGGAGGGTCCTTCCACCTTCAGCTCGAAGCAGCAGAGCCCCTTCAGACCGTAGGAAAGGGAGGGGATGTCGGGCGCGGCCATGCCCGTGTCGCTCACCACGATGACATCGCAGGCGAGGTCTTTCTGCACCTCCGGGTCCTGCACAAACTCATGCAGGCTGTAGGAGCCGCGCTCCTCCTCGCCTTCAAAGAGGTAAATCACGTTGAGGGGCAGCTTGCCGTCCTCCTCGATGATTTCCTGCGCGCCGAGCACATGGCACATGATTTCGCCCTTGTCATCGGACGCGCCGCGGGCGTAGATGCGGCCGTCGCGGATTTCGGGCTTGAAGGGGTCGCTCTTCCACTCCGCAATGGGGTCCACGGGCATCACATCGTAGTGGCCGTACACCAACACGGTGGGCGCGCCTTCCACCTTGGGGCTGTGCGCCACCACGATGGGGTGAATCTTCGTCATGTGCTTGGTGGCGGAGAAACCGAGCGTCGTCAGCTTCTCCACAAGGAAATCCGCCACGCGTTCGCAATCCGCCGCGTGCTCTGCCTCCGCGGACACGCCGGGAATGCTCAGAAAGGCAAACAAATCATCTTGGTGCTTCATGGCGCCCATTCTACACCCCGCGGGGGGAAGGAAGCAAGAGCAAAGTCCGACTTCGGGCTTGAAGCGCGGCTCCCTTGCGGGTATACTGGGGCTATGAGTCAGGAGCCGGAGGATTTTAACGCGTTCACCCATTGGGATTGTTTCGGTGCGACGCTCATGCTGGGCCTTACCCCGGCTATTATGAATTTCGTGTTCAACGACAAGGACCTTGTCTCAACGGTGCTGCTGGCCGGTATCGGGCTGGTGGTGGCGTTGGTGGTGTGGCTGCTGGCTTTTGTGACGCGCTGGAGTATCATCGGGAAGCTGGTGAATATGGCGGGGTTGGTGCTGACGATGATATACATCGGCGTTGCCGTTTATTGTTGGTGGCCGTCGGACGAGGCAGAGGCTGCCCCGGAGGAGAAGCCTGCCATGCCGGCCGATGCGGCGGCGGAGGTGTGATATGCGCGCGGTGCCTCCATCGGCAGGCCGCGCGGCGACGGGGCACCTCGCAGCGCTGTCGGCCATGCTCTGCTTCGGGCTGATGAGCCCTATGTGCAAGGTGGCGATGCAGGGCGGCGTGATTGACGGCTTGACGCTGGCGACTCTTCGCGTGAGCGGCGCGGCGCTCCTGTTCTGGCTCGTGTCGCTGACTCGGCCGCAGGAGAAGGTGCGCAGGCGCGACCTGTTGCCGCTGTTCGGCATGTCTCTCTGCGGCATGGCTATCAACCAGTTCTGCTATGTGAGCGGGATGCAGTATACCTCGCCCACGAATGGTACTGTAGCGGCGACGACGACTCCCGTTTTCACGCTGTTGCTCTCCGTGCTTTTCCTGCACTTGCGCACGACGAAACGCAAAGTCTTCGGCATGGCGTTGGCGGCCTGCGGTGCTCTGGTGCTCATTCTCGGTTCCCGCGCGACGGGCGGGGTGAGCGGGCATCCCCTGGGGGATGCGCTCTGCCTGTTCGCGCAGTTTGCCGCAGCCTGCTATTTCGTATTTTTCGGCGGCGTGTTGCACCGCTACAGCCCCATCACGATGATGAAGTGGCTTTTCGGGCTCTCAGCGCTCGTCACGCTGCCGTTCTTTGCGGTGCATGTTGCTTCGGCTCCTTGGTCCGAGTTGACTCCGGCGGCCGGGGGCGGGGCCTGTTATGTTGTGGCGGGCGGTTCGTTCCTGAGCTACCTGCTGCTCATCACCGCCCAACAGCGCTTGGAGCCGCCCACGGCGGCAACCTACAATTACGTGCAGCCGGCCGTGGCTGCGACGGTGGGCATTCTGCTGGGGGTGGATTTGCTGACATGGCAGAAAATGGCGGCCATGGCCCTCATTGCCGTCGGGGTGCGCTTCGTGACGCACGACGGACGGGAGAAAATGGAGATTGTCAACTGACTTTATTTGTGCTAAGGTGCCGCATCGGCGTGCAGCCCGCGCCCTCTCTCAGATATGATAAAGCTCAGCACGACACTCCTTCTCGTCGCTTCGGCCGCTCTTTCGTCAGCTTCGGCGCAGGAACAGGCGACGCAAAATATGCTGTGGTATCGTTTGCCCGCCCGTGTGAATGAGGCTCCCGTGCCGTGGGCTGCCGGGAAAACGCCCGCCCATAACCTCGGCGGCGATGGTCGCGATCTGACGGAAATCAGCGAGGCTTTTTGCGCTAACGATGCGCTCAGTAACAGGTTGGACGACCCATGGGAATCGCAGACCCTGCCCATCGGCAACGGGCGCATGGGCGGTACCGTTTTCGGCGGTGACCGCCGCGAGCGCATCAATCTCAACGAGGTGTCGCTTTGGACGGGCGGACCCAATCTCGGCGGCAATGGGTCGGGCTACAGCTACGGTCCCAAGACGGGTAAGGACGGTTTCGGCAGCTACCAGCCCTTCGCTAATTTCTGGGCGGAGTTCGAGCTCCCCGGCGAGACGGAGGATTATTCCCGCTCGCTGAATTTGGTGGACGGTATCGCCCGCATGCAGTTTGTTAACGGCGGCGTGCGCCACTCCCGCGAGGCGTTTGTGAGCTACCCGGACAACGTGGTGGTATACACGGCCAAGGCGGATAAGCCCGGTGCGCTGACGGTGAAATTGGGGCTTACCCCTTTCCACAGCACGGAGTTCACGCCCGCGGGCAAGGATACCGTGGTGATGAGCGGCACGCTGGCTAACGGCGAGAAGTTTGAGGCGCGACTGATGGTGAAGACTAAGGGCGGCAAAGCGGCCCTCGTCGGCGGTAATCACCGTGTCGATGTCAGCTACGAGGGCAAGGGGGCGGGTGTGCGCCCCGTTCTGGAGGCTAAGGGGATTCCTTACATTCAGGTGAAAGAGGCGGACAGTGTGACCGTCTATATCTCCATGGCTACGGATTATAAGGAGGATTACCGCGCGGATTGGAAGGGCGGGGACCCCGCCAAGCACAATGCCAAGGTGCTCAAGGCCGTGAGAGGCAAAAAACTCTCCGCTATCCGCAAGGCGCATATTGCGGACCATAAGTCTCTCTTCAACCGCCTTTCTCTTTCGCTGGGTAAGACGGACCCCGCCACCGCTGCTCTGCCGACGGATGAGCGCTTGGCGAAGTACCGCGAGCAGCAGACCGACCCCGAGCTGGAGGCCCTGATTTACCAGTATGGCCGCTACATGCTCATCGCCGGCTCCCGCCCCGGCAGTCTGCCGCTCACCTTGCAGGGTATTTGGAATGACAAGGTGCATGCCGCGTGGGGCAGCGACTACCACAACAACATCAACCTCCAGATGTGCTACTGGGGGCCCGAGGTGGGCAATCTCTCCGAGTGCCACCTCAATTTCATCGACTTCATGAAGGCGATGGAGGAGCCGCTGCACGTCATGACGCAAAAGGAGTTCGGCGCGGATACCCCCGGCTGGACAACGCGCATCTCACAGAATCCCTGGGGCGGCGGCGGTTGGGTGAAGTGGAACCCGCCCGTCAATGCCTGGTATGCGCTGCATGTGTGGGATCACTACCTGTTTACGCAGGATAAGAATTATCTCCGCCGGACGGGCTATCCTCTGCTCAAGAGTATTGCTCAGTTTTGGGAAAAGCACCTCAAGGAGGTGGGGGCTGAGGGTAGGGGCCTGATGACGGACAACGGCAAGACCCCGCTGACTGCCGCGCAGTACCCCGAGCTTAAGCGTATCAAGGCCGGTTCGCTTGTCTCCCCGAACGGCTGGTCCCACGAGCAGGGGCCTGTGGAGGACGCCTGCATGCACGACCAGCAGCTCATCTGGGAGCTGTTTGACAACACGGCCAAGGCTGCCCGCATTCTCGGCACGGATGAGGCGTGGGCCAAGAAGCTTATCTCCATGCGCGACCGATTGGTCGGCAACCGCGTGGCCGACGGCGGTTATTTGCAGGAGTGGGTGGTGGATCGCCCGAACTTGGTGAGCGGCCACCGCCATACTTCGCACCTCATCGGTGTGTTCCCCGGCAGCTCGATCTCCCGCCACAAAACGCCGGAGCTGGCTGCCGCCGCTATGAAAAGCTTGGAGTTGCGCGGCATGAGCGGCGACAATCGCCGCAGCTGGACATGGCCGTGGCGCACGGCGCTTTGGGCCCGTTTCGGGCAGACGGAGCGCGCTTATGAGATGGTGCAGGGCTACATCCGCTACAATGTGTTGGATAACCTTTTCGGTAACCATCCGCCCATGCAGATGGACGGTGTGTACGGCATGACGGGCGGTATGAGCGAGATGTTCGTACAGTCCCACGACGGGCGCATCGAGCTCTTGCCCGCGTTGCCCACCGCATGGAAGGATGGTTATATCGCCGGCATCCGCGCACGCGGAGATATCACCATCAACATGGCGTGGAAGGACGGCAAGCTGGTCGATTATGCGCTTTACACCGCGACGCCTGACCATGCCCCCGTCACCGTGGTGTTGAATGGTGAGGAGCGCGAGCTCAAGCCTCAGTATATCGCGCCTGCTGCGGAATAATCACCGCGTGACATAGCCGAGCATCTGCGGCTCAGCGGGGCAATCCCACCGCATGCCGACGGGCGGCAGGGAGCCGTGCGGGCTGTGCAGACGGTAGAGGCTGCCGTCCGTTTGGCTATGGCGAGGCCATTCGCGTTGGCTGCGATCGCGCTCCTGCCGGTAGCTCTCGTTACGGCGGTGGTCGGGGGTGCTCCTGCGGTCATCGCGGCGGTCGGAGTGGTGACAGGCTGTCAGCAGCAGAGCGGGTATCATGAGGGTCAGAATCGTTTTCATACGGAGCTATTGTAGTCTGCTGCCTCGTGGCGAGGCAAGGAGATAGATTAACAGCTGCGCGTCGTAACGATGGCGCGCGTATGCGCGTATTTTGAGATTGCTCTCACTCCGGTCTTATGCTAACATCTACCGAGCATGAGCGGTGAAGCAGCCGCTCCTGAAATTTTAAATATATGATGCACCGATACTCTTTTCCTCTTTGCGTCGCGTTGTGCGGTCTGGCCTCGGTGGCTCAGGCTGCCCATCCTTCTTCTGATTATCTCTGGTATCGTCAACCGGCTACGGTGAATGCCGCTTCCGTTCCGTGGGCCGCAGGCCTGACCAACAGCGGCAACGTGGGCGGTGAGGGCATAGATTTCGTGATGCCCCAGCATGCTGTTCAGGCGGAGAAGAAGGGCCGTTGCTCCGACCCGTGGGAGGCTCAATCTCTCCCCATCGGCAATGGGCGCGTGGGCGGTACCGTCTTCGGCGGAGACCGCCGCGAGCGTATTAATCTCAATGAAATTTCGCTCTGGACGGGCGGGTTCAACGCCCCCGGCAACGGTTCGGGCTACAGCTACGGTCCCACCTCCGGCAAGGATGAGTTCGGCAGCTACCAGCCCTTCGGCAACCTGATGGCAGAGTTTGATTTGCCCGGTGAAACGCAGGATTACAGTCGCTCGCTGGATTTGCATACGGCCGTCGCTCGCACGGAATTCACCAACGGCGGCGTGCGCCATGTGCGCGAGGCCTTTGTGAGCAAGCCCGACGATGTGCTGGTGTACACCGCGACGGCGGATAAGCCCGGTGCTCTTTCCGTGAAACTGGGGCTTACCCCGTGTCACAAAGTTTCCTACCGTGTGTCGGGGGATGATACGATTATCATGCGCGGCGAGCTGGCTAACGGCGAGCTGTTTGAGGGCCGTATGCAGGTGAAGGTGCAAGGTGGGGGCGCTGTGATGAAGGGCGGAGATTGTGAGCTCGACGTACACTATGTGGGCAAGGGCGACATGATGCGCCCGAACTTCGATGCCGTCGGCGCTCCTTATGTGCAGGTGCAGAATGCGGACAGCGTCGCGGTCTATATAACGCTGGCGACGGATTACAAGGAGGACTACCGCGCCGATTGGAAGGGGGAGGACCCCGCCGTGCGTAACGAGGCTGTTCTCGCCGCATTGGCCGGCAAGGATGTTGCCGCTGTCCGTGCCGATCATGTGGCGGACCACAAGGCGCTCTTTGAGCGCATGGATATTGAGTTGGGCAAGAGCGATGCGGATACGCAGTCTCTGCCCACGGATGTGCGCATCGCCAAGTATGCCGGTACGCAGGAAGACCCCGAGCTGGAGGCGACTATCTACCAGTATGGTCGCTACATGCTCATCGCCGGCTCCCGCCCCGGCAACCTGCCCATGACCCTGCAGGGTATCTGGAATGACAAGGTACACGCCCCCTGGGCTTGTGACTACCATAACAACATCAACATTCAGATGTGTTACTGGGGCGCGGAGGTCGGCAACCTCTCCGAGTGCCACCGCACCTTTATCGACTACATGAAGGCCATGAGCGAGCCGCTGCATGCCATGACGCAGCAGGAGTTCGGCGCGGATACCCCCGGCTGGACGACACGCATCTCCCAGAATCCCTGGGGCGGCGGCGGTTGGGTGAAGTGGAACCCGCCCGTCAACGCATGGTACGCGCTGCATGTGTGGGACCACTATCAGTTCACGCACGATGAACAGTACTTGCGCGAGGTGGGCTACCCCCTGCTGAAGGAGATTTCTCAGTTCTGGGAGAAGCAGCTCAAGGAGCTGGGCCCGAATGGTGAGGGCTTGGTGACGGAGATTCCCGAGCGCCTTGATCAGGACGGTAAACCGAAGTATGCCCCCGCCCGCAAGGGCAAAGCCCCGAACGGGTTTGAGGAGCTGGACCCCGAGGAACACCCCGAGCTGAAAGAACTTCCTGCGGGCACGCTCGTTTCCCCCCTCGGTTGGTCGCACGAATGGGGCCCCGTGGAGGACGGCTGCATGCACGACCAACAGCTGATTCGTGAGCTCTTTGACAACACGGTCAAGGCGGCGCGTGTGCTTGGGGTCGATGCTGATCAAGAGGCGAAGATGCTCTCTATTCGCAACCGACTGGCCCCCAACCGCGTGGCTGCGGGCGGCTATTTGCAGGAGTGGATTGTGGATCGCCCCGACATGGTGGCGGGCCACCGCCATACCTCGCACCTCATTGGCGTGTTCCCCGGCAGCACTATTACGCGTGAGCGCACGCCCGAACTGGCGGCCGCTGCCATGAAGAGCCTCGAGCTTCGCGGCCTCAGCGGCGACAACCGCCGCAGCTGGACATGGCCGTGGCGCACGGCCCTTTGGGCCCGCTTCGGGCAGACGGAGCGCGCCTATGAGATGGTGCAGAGCTACATTCTCTACAATGTGCTGGACAATCTCTTCGGCAACCATCCGCCCATGCAGATGGACGGCACCTTCGGCATGACGGGCGGGATGAGCGAGATGCTCGTGCAATCCCACGCCGGACAGATTGAGTTGCTGCCCGCCCTCCCCGAAGCCTGGAAGGACGGCCACATCCGCGGCATCCGCGCCCGCGGCAACATCACCATCGATATGGAGTGGAGCAACGGCCTCGTGACCGCTTACCGTCTGACCACCACGACCCCGAATCCTCAGCCCGTCCGCGTGAAGGTCAACGGCGAAACCCACGAGGTGATGCCGGAGGTGAAAGACAAATGAGATGTACAAAGTACAAATCGTTGAATAGAGCGCGGCTGACGCCGCAAGGTTAAAGAAAACGGTCTGACGCTTGCGTCAGACCGTTTTTCAATTCTTCGGCGTCAGCCGCCTATTTTTTTTGATTTGTACATTGTACATCGTACTTTGTACATTTTTATCGCCTGTACTCCGCGAGCTTCTTGAGCTTCTTGGTCAGCGTGATGCGGGCAGCGCTGGAGACGCGGTCGACGAAGAGATGCCCGTCGAGGTGGTCACACTCATGTTGCAGGCAGCGGGCGAGCAGACCGCCGCAGTCCAGCTCCATGGTGCTGCCGTCGAGCATTGTGAGCTTGGCTTTCACTCGCTCGGGGCGGGCGACGTTGGCGCGGATGTTGTGCACGCTCAGACAACCTTCGGTGAAGAGGTAGCTCTTGCCGTAGGGTTCAATCTCAGGGTTAATGAAGATGAGAGGCATGATGCTCTTCACGGTGCGTTCTTCGCCGTTGACGGTGCAGAGCTCAGCGCCTTCTTCATCGTTCTCGGCCTGTTCTTCCTCGTCCTCAGCGGGCGGGCAGACGTCGATGACGACCATGCGGATAGCTTTGTTGACCTGCGGGGCCGCCAGCCCGATGCCGTGCGTGGCGTACATCGTCTCCAGCATGTCCTTGGCCAGCGCATCCAGCCCTGCCGTGTCTGTCACGGGGGCGCAGACCTCGCGCAGCACCTTGTCGCCGTATTGGGTAACGTCCAGAATCATCGTTCGCTTATTCGGCAGGAGTTTCGGGGGCCGCAGGGGCGGCTTCCTTCTTGGCCTCAGGTTTCTTCTTGGGTGCCTGCTTGGGCGCATTCTTGCGGCCTTTGGCGTGCTTGGGGGCAGGGGCCTTGGGCGCCTCGGGGGCAAGCTCTCCCTTGGGGAACCACACGGCGTTGTCGCCCGTCACCACGATGTATCCCTGCTCGAGCAGCCAAATCATGTCGGCCACATAGGGGGCGTAGGCATCAGAGGCGGCCTGCTTGGTGGCCTCATCCGTGCCCGCGGACACGCCGGAAAGCTCGGCGAACATCTGGTCGCAGGTCTTGCCGCTGTTCTCCTTGCTCCAGTTGACGATGGCCATCATGCGGTCGGCCAGCACGGTGTCTTCCGCAATGGCGCGGATGCGGCTGGGGCCGGTGTAGTGGTTGCCGTGCCACTTGAAGATGGGCAGGTGGTGGCGGGCCATGCCGTGGCAGAGGTTCGGGATGAGCATCTGCGGGAAGCGGCGGTGCTTATCGGAAAGAAGTGCCATGTGGGCAGCCAGACCGGGGGCCACCAGCTCACGGCCAACGGCACCGTTGATGAACACCTTGTCCACGGTCTCATAAGCCTCGGCAAAGTGGTGCTCGGCGAAGTCCGCCGTCACGGCGCGCATGTCAGCCAGCTCGGCACCGCCCTCGCGCACGGGCTTCCACACCGTTTTGTGAGAGGCCGTTGCCAGCCACGCGGCCACGGCTTCCTCATCCTTGTTGACGGAGACGCGGTTCTTGAAGGCGTCCAACGGCATGTTGGCGTACTTGCTGCGGTAGAGGTTCATGAGCGCGGACTGATAGCCGTGCCAGTTGACGGGCCCGATGACTTCGTTGCCCAGCGTGCAGACCGCCACGCCCGTGAAGCTGCCCTTGGGCGCCTCCGTCTCCACCTGTTCCGAGGTGTAGAACTCACCGAACCAGGGGGCCTTGGGGAGGTAGGCCAGCGCCTCCTCCTTAGTGAGCCAGCAAGCGCCGTCACCCTTGAGAGAGTGGATGAGGTCGCTGCCGCCTTCCATCTTCATGAACACGAGGTCGTAGCGGTTCTTGGCACCCATGACAACACCCGCAAGACTCATGAGGGGCAGGGTGCGCTTCTGCTTCTGGATTTCCGCGGAAAAGACTTCGAGAATGCTGTTGGCGGGGCGCAGCTCCACGCGGAAACCGGCAGCGGGTTGGGGCAGCTCGCGGTGCGGTGCCTGTTCGGGGCGCTGTCCGCGGCGGAAGGGGCGACCGCCCTCGCGGCGCTCGGGGCGCGGTCCGCGCTGTTCTTTGTCCTGACGGGCATCGCGTCGGGGGGCGCGGTGCTCACCGTCCTCGCGGCGGGGACGGCGGTCGGGGCGCTCGGCGCGCTGTTCACGGGGGAGACGAGTAAAGTCCGCGGAGGCTGCGCCGCCGCGCGCCCAAGCGGGCCCGAATTGGAAATCAGTCAACTCAGAAAGGTTGAGAGGCGTGTTGTCGTCTGTCATAGCGTCTGGACAAGGTTTATCTACCGCCGAGAATACCCCGAAACCCGCGCCATGGCAAGCATCATTTGCGTTTTTCACCCTGCCATGACCGAAATATCAGGCATGGCAATCTGCGGTTGACAGGAAAGAGGGTGGTGGCTACACTGGAGACGGCTTCCCCGCTGATGTATCTTCTTTTCGACTGCAATAATTTCTTTGCTTCCTGCGAGCAGGTGTTTCGCCCCGATTGGCGGAACCGCCCGTTGGTGGTGCTGTCGAACAATGACGGCTGCGTGGTCTCGCGCAGCAGGGAGGCCAAGGCGGCAGGTATCGCCATGGGTGAGCCGTATTTCAAATGCCGCGAGCGGCTGGAGCGCATCGGCGGTGTGGTCTGCTCCGGCAATTTCGCGCTATACAATGACCTCTCCGAGCGCGTGATGCGCATTTTGGAAGAGGCGTTGCCCGAGACCCAGCAGTACAGCATTGACGAGGCCTTCGGCGTGGTGGACGATACACGGGATTGGGTGCCCTTCTGCCGCAGCCTGCGCCGCCGCATTGCTCACTGGACGGGTATCACCGTGAGCGTGGGAATCGCCCCCACCCGCACGCTGGCCAAGCTCGCTAACGAACGCGCCAAGAAAGAGGAGCGCCATGCAGGCGTGCTGGCCCTCGTGACGCCCGGGGAGACGCTGCCGTATCTCGAACAAAGCCCGCTCGAAGATGTCTGGGGTATCGGCCGTCGCTTGGCCCCGCGGCTGCGAGGCATGGGGTTCCGCACGGCGGCGGATGTGGCGCGGGCGGATTTAGAGCGTTTGCGCCGTGCCTTCGGCGTGCACGGTGAGCGCTTGGCCTTGGAGCTGCGCGGTTTGCCCTGTGTGGATGAGGAGGATGGCGAGACGGAGCGCACTCAGGTGATGGTGTCCCGCACGATGAAGGAGGGTATCCGCGATATCGCAACGCTGCGGGATGCCTTGAGCCGTTTCACGGAGAAGGCAGGGCGCATCCTGCGCCGCGAGGGGCTGATGGCAAGCTCGCTCTACGTGATTCTTCGCACCTCGCGCTACGAGCAGGCGGAGCACTTGGCCTGCGACAGCGCGGGGGTGCCCCTGCCGTGCCCGACGGATGATTCCCGCGTGTTCCTGCGCGCAGCCTCGGCTTTGCTTGAAGGGCTGTTCCGCGAGGGCTATGACTATCGCAAACTCGGCGTGATGCTGGCGGATTTGCAGGCGGCAAGCAGCGTGCAGCCCACCTTTGAGCACCCCGAGGTTGCAACCTCGCCGCTCATGACGGTGCTGGACAAGCTCCAAGCGGCGGGACACCCCATTCACTTTGCCTCGTCCTCCGCCGCGCCGCTTTGGCACAGCGACCACAGCAGCCCTGAGTACACCACCCGCTGGGACCAGCTGCCCGAGGCTCATTGACCGCGCGGTATGCCCTTGACTTTGCTCTCGTTGCCCGTTAACATCAGGCGACACTATGAAAACTGCTGCTCTCCTGTTCGCCGCTCTGGCCTGTCCCTCTCTGTTTGCCGCGGAGACTGACTTCCTCACCGCCTTTGACAACACCGATACGGATGAGGCGACGCTGCTGGCCCATTGGTCGGCGGAGGCCATTCCTGCCCCTGAGCAGAGAGCTGGCTTGGTGAGCGCTGCCGTGTTTCGCAGTCAGCCCCGCCTCCTGCGCCGCTTTCTGGAGGCCGGGTGCCCCGTAGAGGACGGTCTGAGTTCCGTGGTGTATCTGGCGGATGAGCGCGGGCCGCATTGGCAGGAGATGCTGGATATGCTGCTGGCGGCGGGAGCGGATCCCGATGCGCATGAGGCGGAGGAACCCGCGCCTCTTTGGATTGCCGCCTCTTTGCTCCCGCATGCCGCGATGGAGCAGGTGGTGGAAACGCTGCTGGCCCACGGGGCGGATGCTTCCTGCACGCGCGACGGTCTTTCCGCGGCGGATTACATTGCGGCCCACCCTGCGTTTGCCGCGCGTCTGCGCGCCAAGGGCTACACCATCGCCCCCGCGCCCGCTGCTCTTTCCCCCGAGTATCCTATGGAGGAGCAGGAGCGCGAAATCATCCGCATGGCTATGATTCATGCGGACGCCGCTCCCTTTGCCGAGGCGCTGGAGAAGGTGATGCTCGACGGAAAGCTGCAGGAAAGCCTTGTGGAGGCCCTGATGCTGCTGCACCGCGCTGACCCCGCCCGCGCTACTCGTGTGGGAAATGTGCTGGTGGAGGAGTACACGGACGCCGTGGCGGAGGTCGCCCGACGGGAACCCGGTTTCCGCCTCGATGCGGCCCACCTTGCGGAGCTGGCGCACCGCAAGCCCGAAATCGCCTACCCCCTTTGCTCCATGCTCGGCTATTTTGACGGGACGGATGAGCTTATAGAATCCCTCTTGGATGATGAGGAGCCCGCCGTGGAGGCCGCGGCGTGGAAGGCGAAGCTCACCAAGGCGGGACTGCCCGTGGCCGAGGTGGGCGAGGTTGCCGAGTGGCTGGCCAAGCGCGGCCTGAAGGCGGAGAAAATGTCCTCCGCAGTGCAGCGCTTAGTGCTCATGACCTCGTGGGACCTCTACATGGACGGTAAATTGAGCGCGGAAGAACAGGCCTCTTTCCTACAAGCCTATCAGGATATGGGCCTCGAACGCGCCCATGAGCTGTTGCGCCGGCCCGAGGAGATGGACTGCTTTTTTGAGGAAGAAACGTGGTATCCCGCCGTGACGGAGATTTCCCGCACCATTTGGAAACACCGCGCGGAGTTCTCTGCCAAGGAAGCACACTAACCCGACCCATGGCTAAGGAGAAACCCATCGAGGAGAGCCGTTTTATCGTTTTTTACGGCATCGGTGTGGCCGCGTGGACGCTGCTTTGCGCCGCGGCCTGTGGCTATTACCACATCGAGAATATCGAGATCCTGATCAGCCTCGGCGTCTTTCTGCTGGGCTTCACCTTCCTTGCGGTGACGGTGATGCCTTTTCCCATGTGTGTGGTGGGCGGCTGCGGCCTGTTGATTCCTGAGATGAACAGCGTGCTCGGCTTGGTCGCCCTTTGCATCGGTGCGCTGCCCATCATCCTTGCCTTCACGACGAGCGACGCCCTTTTGGATGCTCTCAAAAAGCCCGCATGGGTGCTCAGTATCGGCGGGGCTGCTGCCATGTGTTACTTCGGCGCGGTCTACACAGGCGCGGGCTGCGGGTTCAGTCTGGTGTTGTGGCTCGTGAGCGTAGCTCTGGCCAAGCGGGACCGTGCGCTTTTCTTGGAAGGAAAAGCCGCATGGGAGGAGAAGCGCAAACGCCGCCGCGAGGGTTTGTAAGGTTCAGCTGCGGCGGCTCAGTGTGCGGGAGAGAAAGTACCCGCTGAGGAGCAAGGGGCAGAGTCCCCAGAAGACGCAGCTCACGAGGGGGCCGAACCACAGCTCCATGAACTTGTTGACGTGGGAGTCCTTGGGGACGCGCGGGTTGTAGTATATCTCGATGAGGTCGCCCGCGGCGGGTTCGTCAAACTCCGTGAACGCGTCCGTCCTGCCTTGGTAGCTGCGCTTGCCCACTTGGTAGTCGTAGGTGACGAAACAGGTCCAACGCTTGTTTTTGCTGCTGCCGACCTCATCCCACGTGACATCGCTCACCGTAGCTTCGGCGGTGGGGTAGGTGGCGATGATGGTGCGGGTATGCTGCACCTCGTTCAGCGCGGCGCCCCCTGCCAGAAGGCCGAGGAGGAGCGAGAGGACGAAGGCGAGGAAGAATCGGCGTTTCGGTATCATAGCTTGGAAAAAAGGCGGCGCAGCAGGCCGATGAGCCACAGGCCCGCCAGCAGCATGGCGATGTAACAGGTGCGCATGCCGATGACCGTGTAGAAGCGGGCTTCATCGGCCTCGTGCAACAACTCCTCCGCCGTCCACGGACCCTCTTTCACGATGAGAACGGGGGCTTGCCCCTCCTGCGCCCAGGGGGTGAGCGTGGTGCCCTTCAGCGCGCCGAGAACGGTGTATTCCCGCCCTTCGGGCACGATGGTCCACGCGAAGCGGCGATCGCCGATGTCGGCGGGGGAATCTGCGGTGGCTGCGGGGTTGCTGCGCAGCTCCAGCACGCCCCCCTGCATGCGCAGGGCCACATGCGGGGCCAAGTTCGGCTGTGCGCGCCAATCCTCGGTCAGAGGCAGCAGCTCGTCCGCCTCCATCTCGCCCAGCACGGAATCCGACAGTGTATAGCTGCCGAGGCGGACGTCTGCGGCGCAGAGTTGCAGCGGCCCCAGCTCGGGGGCGATGGGGCGGCGGTTCGTGTGCTCCTTGCGGTAGCGGAAGGTGCTCGAATCGATGTACTCCTTCACCCACCTTTCATCGTAGCGGTAGTGGTAGACCACCTCGTCCGCATCCGAATCGCGGCTGCGGCGGCGCCGGTGGTGGCGCACCTCGCGTTCCAAAATCTCCTCCCACTGGCGGACGTAGGCCCGGCGCTCCAGCTTCACCGCGCGCTGCTCCACGCCGAAGGCTGTGTCGCGCAGCGTTTCCTCGCTCAGCACGGTGCCGGTGATACACACGGGCCCCTCCGTCTGCTGCGGCGCTTCCTGCGCCGAGAGCGTCCGCACCTTGGTGCGCACGTCGGCAAGGGCATCCGCCGTGCGGAACGCGTAAATCTCACCGCCGACCATCAGGCCGCCGCCGAGCAGCAGCAGGAGCAGCCCCGCGAGCTTGGCGCAGCCGCCGCTCTTTTCCTGCGGCGCGCGTGCGGGCCGGGGCGGAGCTTCTTCCTCGACAATTTTCTCCTCTTCCACCTCGCTCGGCAGGGCCGGGGTATCCGTTTCGCCGGCGAGAAAAGCCTCCGTTTGTCTCAGACTGTCGGATTCGCGCTTGGCATCGAGTGCCAGTTGGCGGCGGTGGTTAAGGTAGAGCAGCCAGAGCACCACCACCGCGGCGGGGATGACCACATAGGGCCATGCCTCCTCGGGCGTATGGACGAATTTGCCCGCCTGATAGCTCACCATCATGAGCAGCATGGCAAGACCGATGCTCGTGAGGCAGCCCAACTTCGCGCGCTTTTCATCCATGCCGCCTACATCTCTCAGGAGTCGTCCCATGGCGGGGCGCAGCAGATAGACCACCAAGAAGAAAAGGAAACTCACACCGCCGAGGAAGGCGCGGTCGGAGGCTTCGCCTCGCTTGTCCAAGTCCGCGCAGATGGTGCCGAAGCGGCGCGCCTCGGGCTGCATGGCAAACAACTCGGGCTGGTAGCCCGCGGGCTTGGCCGCGGGGACGAGCCGCCCGTTCTTCTGCATGCCGATGCAGGAGAGAGCCGCGGGCAGGGGCTGCACCAGCCATTGAATCATCATGTCGCCCACCTCGGGCTTCTGCGGGTCGCCGCCGGGGTGCATGAACACATAGAGCGTGTTGCCCGCCACGATGCAGCTTCGCTCGCGCAGGGCCCCGGGTATCTCGTAGCCCTGTAGCGAGGCGGGCTGCGGCGTCCATTGCTCCTGCAGGAGAGCGGCATCTGTCTCCAAGCCGTTGAGCACGGGCGTGGGTTGCACCTGCAGGTCGAGGCTCAGCAGCTGCGGCAGGGCTGCCGCGTTGTGGTAGCCCTCGGCGGCAAAGCTCGTGGCGGGGATGTACGACTCCACCCAGCGGCGCTCGTAGCGCTTCTCTCGGTTCAGCTCGTTCTCGACCTCCGTCCATTGGTAGTAGAGCACGCGGCGTTTGAGGCTCAGGCCGCGGCAAGTAAAACCGAAATCCCTGTCCTCCAGCGGCAGGTCTTCACTCGGTGTGTCGCAAACATAGACCAGCTTTCCTTCGTTGGCGGCATCGGCGGCGTGAAGCGCCGAGAGGTCCGCCACCTCGGGGCGCTCCACAAAGTAGCGTTCGGGCATCAACCCGCAGCGGAAGAACACGGCGCAGCAGCCGAGAAGCACTGTGAGCAACAGGAGGACGGAGAGCGAGGGTCGTTTCATGTGCGTTACAGGCTGAGGGCAAGCACGTAGAGCAGGGCGTGCAGGGAGGTGAGGCCTAGCAGTTTGTTCATGCGCTTGTCGGCGGGCATTTTGGAGATGTGCAGCAGCAGAATGCCGCCCGCGGCAATGGCCGCGAGCCACGCGAAGTTCCACTCAAAACCCGGCAGGAAGAATGCCGTTTGTTTGAGTGTGACGTAGGGTGCAATGAGGAAGGCCATGGCCAGCCCGCGGGCGCGTTTTTCGCCGAGGCGCACGGCGAGGGTGCGCTTGCCCGTGGAGGCGTCCTCCTTTCGGTCGCGGATGTTGTTGATTTCCAGCAGCACGCAGAAGAGCAAGCCGCATTGCACGCCGATGATGAAGGCCGCCGCATACGGCTCTACATAGGCGGGGTTGCAGCCGATTTGCATGAACACGGTGCCCATGACGGCCACCAGCCCGAAGAAAAGCAGCACAAACAGCTCCCCGAAGCCGTGGTAGGAGAGCGGGTAGGGCCCGCCCGTGTAGCAGTAGGCAATCAGCATGCAGGGCAGACCGATGGCGATGACGGGCCAGCCGCGGAACCACAGCAGGGGCAGGGCGGCAACGGCGGCCGCGCCGATGAAGAAGAGGCCGAGCATGAGCACCGCCTTGGGCGAGAGCGTGCCGCTGCCCGCAAGGCGCTTGGGGCCTTGGCGGTTCTCCGTGTCCGCATGGCGCAGCCCGTCGATAGCATCGTTGAACACATTGCTGGCGATTTGTAGGCAGACGGCGCTCACCAGCGTGCACGCGGCGAGGAACCAATCCACCGACAGGCCGAGGGCGGGCAGGTGGTGCTGGAACTTCCACACGATGAGCACGCCCGCCCACACGGGCACGATGGTGGCGGCGAGGGTTTTCGGACGCGTGGCGGAGAGAATGGCGAGGAATTTACTCATAAAAATTATTTACGGGGATAGAGTTGGCGGCCGCCGTTGGCGGCGCGGTAGGGGTTAAAGAGTTTGTCCAGCCCGGCGTTCTTGATGAGTAGGCATTGCTCCATCAGCTCGCCCAGCCGCCCTTTCGGGAAGCCGCGCTGCCAGAACCAGTCGAGGTATTCCGTCGGCAGGTCCATGAGCGGGCAACCTTTCGGCGGGTAGGTCGCGGGGCCGTACATGCCGTAGGGCATGTGCATGGCAGCAATCTCCGCGAGCAGAGCCCGCAGGTCCTCCGCCGTCGGCATGGGCGCGTCTTCCATCAAGTCCGAATTTTAATGAGCAACGCTCCAGCCGAGTTCCTCGCCCGCGAACATGGGAACGACCGTTTGGCCGAAACTGCGGTAGGCGGCGGGCACCTGCATGGGCGTGTCGCGCAGCGTGACGATTTTCTCAACGGGGGCCAGGCCATAATGGCGGCAGGCGTTGCCGGATACAAAGCCCTGCAGCTTGTCGAGCGCGCCGTGCTCCGCAAAGAGCTGTGCCAGCGCGGGCAGGGCGACGGGGGCGGTGAACACGCCCGCCGCGCAGCCGCAGCATTCCTTTTTGTGCTGCGGGTGGGGGGCGGAGTCGCTGCCGAAGAAGAGGCGCGGGTGCCCACCCAACGCGGCGGAAAGAAGGGCCTCCTTATCCTCGGGCCGCTTGGCGATGGGCTTGCAGAAGAGGTGGGGCTTCAGCGCGCCGCCCGCCACATCGTTGAGGGTGATGAGCAGGTGTTGCAGCGTGACCGTGGCGCAGATATTCGGGAACTCATCCAGCAGCTGCACGGCGGCGGCGGTGGTGATGTGCTCCATGCAGAGCTTTAATTTGGGGAAGCGGGTGGCCAGCGCGCGGTAGGTGGCAAGGAACTCCGCCTCGCGGTCCATCACAAAGCCGTGGCTTTCGCCGTGCACCAACAGGGGAATGCCGCGCTCCTCCATGGCGCGCAGGGTCGGCTCGGCGTCCGCAAAGTCGCGCAGCCCGCCCTCGCTGTTTGTGGTGATGCCCGCCGGGTAGAGCTTGAAGCCGAAGAAGCCCGGTGCTGCCGCAGCAGCATCGAGCTGAGCCTCGCTCAGGGGGGTGAAGAAGAGGGTCATGTAGCGCGTGAAGTCCGCGCCGCCCATGGCGCTCTCAATGCGCTCGGCATAGGCCTGCATCATCTCGGGCGTGCTGACGGGCGGCACGAGGTTCGGCATGATGACCGCCCCCGCAAAATCCGCCGAGAGCGGCGCCGTGAGGCGCAGCATGTCGCCGTCGCGCAGGTGCAGGTGCATATCCAGAGGCGAAGAGAGGGTGATTTGCATGGCTTGATTTTACCACGCACTCTGAGTCCGTGCAAGGGAATAGGGCTTGTTTGTCGCGAAATGGCCTGATATACTTTGCATTGTGAAGTTCTCCTTATCCGACAGCGAGTTGAGCTATGAGCAAACAGCCTATGCGGACAGCATTCTACAGAGCGGTGAGGCGCTGCTGTGGGCGGGGCGGCCTGTGTGCAAGCTGCCGAAGCTGATGCTGTTCCACAGCGTTGTCTTGGTGGCGGGGTTCGTCTTTATCTTGTGGCAAATCGCGGGGTCGGGCTTTTTCGGAATGACGGAGAAGGCGGATTTCGGGGCGGCGTTGCTCCTCTGTCTTCCCGTTTTGTCCATCCCGGCTATTGTGTTCATCGTGGGGGTGGGCTCTCCCCTGTGGTATCTGTATCGCTTGGCGAACAGCTTTTATCTCATCACCGACCGCCGCTACCTTGCCGTTTGCAAGTACCCCTTGCTCGGTTTCCGTCAGCAGGAGTGGACGGGAATGCCGTTGGCGGTGACGGCAGAGAAGGACGGCACGGGCGACATCGTGATGGAATACCGCGTGCGGAAGAATAAGGGAAACGTCAGCGTGAATCCCATCGGCCTGTTGCATATCCCGAATATCGCGCAGGTGCGGGAGCTGATGGCGGGGCTCGTGAATGTCGCAACAACGAAGGCGGAAGAGGACCCCGCCGAGGCTGCTGCCCCCAAGGCTCGCTCTGCGAAGAGCGGGGTGTTTTTCCTCACGTTGGCGGCAGGTGCGTGGGCGTATGGGCTGCTCTCTGCCTTGGAAACATATGAGAACCTCTCCTCATGGGAGAAAACCGAGGGCGTGGTAACATCGCTGGAGCGCAGCACGTCCCACGACAGGCACGGCTCTCACTCAACCTATCGTGCGTGCTACCGGTTCAAGGTCAACGACATGCTCTATGAGGGCAAGGAGTCGGTGTCGAGTAATCCTCCCGCTTACCGCAGTGGGGAGAAGCTGCCCGTGGTCTACAATCCCGCCGACCCACGGGAGTCCGATGTCGATTCCGCCCTCAACCTGTATTTCAAATCCTTGGGCTTCGGCGGCGTGGGGATGATACTTTTCCTTATCGGCTGCAGCAGGTTCAACCCGCTGAAAGGGCTTGCTTTTTTGCGCCGGCGGGCGTAAACTGCGCGCATGAGCGCTCTGCCTTGGATGATTATGGCCGCCGGTTCGCTGGCGGCAGATTATACCAACCCTATCCCGCAGCCCTGCACGGCGCAGCCGACGCACCACGCCCGCATTCAGTTTGAGAATGACTCCGCCGTGGATACGGACGAGAAGTACACGCACGGCACGCGCCTGGACTACATGCAACGCACGGCGAAGGGGGCGAGCATCGGTTGCAGCCTGATGCAGAATATCTACACCCCCGAGCGGCACTCCCGCCACGCGAACCGCGGCGAGCATCCCTATGCGGGCATGATGGCGCTGGGCGGCATCGTGCAGGCGGAGGGCGAGAGCGTGGGACTCACCACCGAGCTACAGCTGGGTGTGATGGGCGAGCATTCCTACGCCAAAGAGAACCAGAATAATCTCCACAGCGCGTGCAATATGGAGACATGGGACGGCTGGCACGACCAGGTGCCCTCCGAAGCCGTGGCACAGTCTTCCACTCGCATCGATTTCAATGTGCCCGTGGGCAGCCCCTGTGCGGACGGTCTCGTGTACCTCCGCGAGGAGTTGGGCAACCTGCGCATCGCCTCGGGTATCGGCACGGCTTTCCGCGTGGGTAAGAATTTGCCGCAGACGAATCAGGTTATCGGCAGCCGTGCGGCGAATGCCGGTAGCGGCGCGCTGACTCGTGCCTCTTACGACCCCACCGCGCCTTCCTACTATCTGTTGGCTCAGGCTGAGCTCGATTATGTCGCCCGCGATTTTTCCGTGGACGGCGGCATGTTCCACCACTTCGACTCAAGCTGCAGCCGCACGCCGTGGCAGGGGCAGCTGACCCTCGGTCTCGGTGTGGCGTACAAGGGAATTGACTATTTCGCGGGGTTCGTGTTCAACACGAAGACCTATCGTACGGAGGACAAGGAGCACGCCTACGGCACCTTCTCGGTGCAGTGGAACTGGTAAAATATGAAGAAGGCATTATCGGCAACGCTCATGCTGCTCGGCGCGCTTTGCGTGCTGCTGCTGGCGGGCGGTTTCCCCCTGATGGGGGCGGAAGGTGTGTATCGCAGCGGCGCAATGTTGCTCGCGGGCGGCCTGAGCTTCGTTTTGGCCGCATGGGGCGCGTGGAGTCTTGCGGCGGGAGCAAGGGCGCGCCTCGTCATCGGCGCCGTCTTCCTCTTCTTCGCCGTGGCGGGCTTGGCGGTGTTGCGTCAGTTCGGCGAGATGGCCTATGGCTTTGCCGCGCAGGGCGGGGTGATGTGGTGGGCGGCACTCGCTATGTCGTGCACGGCGCTGGTAGGCTGCATTTTCACGGGCGTGTTCGGCTATCTGGTGACACGCCTGTACACCCCGCGGCTTTGGCTTGCCGGAGCGCATCTGTGGCTCGCTGTGTTGCTGCTCGGTGTGGCGGCGGATGTGGCGTGGGAGGTGAAGCAGCCCGTGGTGCTCCCTGCGGACGGACAGACGAATGTTACCGAGCTGGTGTCGGAGCAGGGCGAGATTCTGCCGCTCGGCTTTGAGCTCACGGTGAAGGATTTTGCCGTGGAGCCCGATGACGTGGGCGGTGTCAAATCCTACCGCGCTACCTGCCACATCGAGACGGAGCACAAGGGCCGTCGCGAGGAATACGACCGCACGCTGTCGGTGAACGACCCGCTGGAATGCAAGGGTTGGCTCATCTCGCTGGATAGCTACCGCTCCCTCGGCGGGGTGACGCATGTGATGATGCAGGCTCGCCGCGCGCCCGGTCGCATTGCCTTCCGCAGCGGTGTGGCGGGCATCGTGATTTGCCTCGCCGCGTGGTGCTGGCGACGCAAGGAGGAGGAGACGCCCGCATGCTGACGGCTCTCATCTACATCTGCACGGCAGGGGCATTGGGCTGCTATACCGCAGCTCTTGCCGCAGAGTGCTGCTGTCGACACCGCCTGACTGTCCGCTGCATGGCGGGCGGCGCGGCTCTCTGCCTGTTGCTCTTTATCTACAATGCCGAACTGGCGGCAGCGCTGCCATTCGGCAACATGCGACATGTGCTCTGCTTTTTACCCTTGGCGAGTGTTTTCCCTCTGTTCGCCCGCAAACAGGGCGTGCGCTTGCACGGTTGGATGGCGGCTATGAGCATGATTGCGCTCATCGGTGCGCTCATCATGCCCCTGCAAGCCGCATGGCGACAGGCCCCGGCGCTGCAATCCGCTTGGTTTGCCCCGCATGTGACCGCTTATGTGATTTCCTACGGCTGGCTGACGGTGGCAGCGCTCATGGCGCTCAGCTCCTACGCCCGTCCCGCCGGAGCAGAGGCGGAGATGCGCGCGGCGGAGTCGCTGGTCGTGCTCGCGTTTCCCTTGCTCACCTTCGGGTTGGGCAGCGGTGCGCTATGGGCGGATGAGGCATGGGGCGCCTACTGGTCATGGGACATCAAGGAGACGTGGGCGCTGCTGACGTGGTGTCTGTACCTCATGTGGTTCCACCTGCGCCGCAGCACCCCGCTCCTTTCCCGCCGCCCGCTGCTGATTCTCGCCTGGGTGGCGGTGCTCATCACCTTCTTGGTGGTGAATCTGCTGCCCAAGATTTCCTCCTTGCACAGCTACGCCTCGTAGGCGTTCAGCCCGCGACATCCCAGGTGATGTGCTTCTCCACGGAGGGGGAGATGGCGTTGCCTACGGGGCAGTGTTTCACCGCAGCCTCCATGTGCAGTCGGGTGCCGCCGTCCGCGTTCTGCGGCACGGTGATGTGAAAGTGCATGGCTGTGAGCTTGCCGCCCTTTTCCTCGGCGCAGGCGGCGATGGAGATGCCTCGCGTGTCAAAGCCGTGCTTCTTGCCGGTCCATGCGATCATACTCAGCATGCAGGAGGCCACGGTGGCGGCGAGCATGTCCGCGGGGCAGGGATATTCTCCCTTGCCGCCTGAGGCGGTTTCGATGTCGGTGATAAACTCTTCCTTGGACGGCGTGAATACGGTATTGCAGCGCACGTCTCCGGTGTGGGTAGTGATGGATGTTGCGTTCATGGGCGCTATCGTAGCCTATCCTGCGGCTGCCGTCAATCTATCTGCAAAACAGGCGGAGAGGGGCGCGCTGCATGTAGCGTTCGGAGCTTGACACTACAAGGGTTTTTCGGTACGCTGGCGGCATGTTCTCCCTGCTTTCCGACAAGCTTGATGATACCTTCCGCAAGCTGCGCGGGCTCGGCAAGATTTCCGAGTCCAACATCAAGGACGCGCTGCGCGAAATCCGCATGGCTTTGCTTGATGCCGATGTGGAATACACCGTGGCTCGCGAGTTTATCGCGCATGTGAAGGAGGAGGCCATGGGCGAGGCTGTGCTCAAGACGGTGAAGCCCGGGGAACAGATTGTGAAAATTTTCCGCGACCGTCTGGCGGAGCTGTTAGGCGGCGACGCCGTGGGGCTGAATCTGGAGCCCGCTCCTGCTCGTGTGCTGGTGGTCGGTCTCAACGGCGCGGGTAAGACGACGACCTCCGCCAAGCTCGCTCGCCGCCTGAAGCTGGACGGCAAGAAGCCCGTTCTGGTCGCCTGCGACCTCATTCGCCCCGCAGCCATTGACCAGCTCGCCACCCTTGCCGCACAGATTGAGGTGCCCGTCTACACGCCCTCTGCTGATGAGAAGGATGTCATTCGCGTGGCGAAGGATGCCCTCAAGTGGGCTGAGGGGCAGGAGCACGATGTCATCATCTTCGATACGGCGGGCCGGCAGGAGGTGGATGAGGCCCTCATCGCCGAGCTGAAGAAGCTCGCCGCTTTCCTCAAGCCGCAGGAGTCCCTGCTCGTGGCTGATGCCGCCACAGGGCAGCAGGCGGTGCGCGTGGCGCAGTCCTTCGATGCCGCCGTGGGGCTGACGGGTATCATCCTCACCAAGCTGGACGGCGACGCTCGCGGCGGTGCCGCGCTCTCCATGCGCGCGGTGACGGGCAAGCCCATCAAGTACGTGGGTGAGGGCGAAAAGCTCGACATGCTCATGGCCTTCGTGCCGCAGCGCATGGCTGACCGCATTCTCGGCATGGGCGATATCGTCGGCCTCGTGGAAAAGGCGGCGGAAAAGATTGATCAGGAATCCGCCATGAGCTCCATGAGCCGCCTGATGAGCGGTGAGTTCAATTTCAACGACTTCCTCAACCAGATGAAGATGATGCAGAGCCTCGGCCCGCTGGAAGGCCTGCTCGGCCTGTTGCCCGGCTTCAGCAAGCTTCGCAAGCAGCTGCCCGACGGCGCACTGGACCCCAAGCGCATGAAGCGCATGGAGGCCATCGTGCTCTCCATGACCCCCGCCGAGCGCGCTAACTACAAGCTCCTTATCCCCTCCCGCCGTCGCCGCATTGCCAAGGGCAGCGGCGTGTCGGAGATTGAGGTGAACCGCTTCATCAAGAACTTCCGCGAGATGAAGGAGATGATGGGCGGTAAGGGCAAGATGGGCGGCCTGATGAAGGGGCTCATGAAGAACGCCCCCGCCGGTGCCAAGGGCGGCATGCCTGACATGAACGCGATGATGCAGCAGATGCAGGGGCAGGGCGGCGAAGCCCCGGATATGAATGCCATGATGGAGCAGATGCGCAGCATGCAAGGCGGCATGCCCGACCTCTCCGCGCTGATGGGCGGCGGGGCGCGCCGTCCCAAAGGACCGAGCGGCATCAGTGCTTTCAACGGTCTCTTCCGCCGCCGATAAACGCCTATGTTTCGCTCTCTTTCTGCCCTGTTGCTGAGTTGCTGCGCCGCGTGGGCTCTCACCCCCGCGGAGGTCGTGGTGGTGTACAACGCGGACTCTTCTTTCAGCGAGCGCACCGCCCGTTCCTACTGTACCAAGCGCGGTATCTCCGTGGCGCAAATGGTGCCCTTGCGCGGGGTAAAGAGCGGCGACATCAGCCGCGAGAATTTTGAGAGCAGAATTCGCAACCAACTGCTCTTTGCCGCATCCTGCAACAACTGGAGTTTCCCTGCGCAGCGGGGCAGCGGCACTCGCGTCATGCGCGCCATGGTGTTGATGCCGGATATCCCCCTGCGCGTGCAGGAGAGCCGCCATGTCTTGGAAAAGCGCCGCCGCAAGGCAGAGGCTATCAAGGCCGGTAAGGAACAGGGCGAGGTGGAGTGGACCCCGGAGGAAGCCGCCTGTGTGGATTCCGAGCTGTCCCTGCTGGGGGCGCAGTACCCCTTGGGTAGCGGTATTCCCAACCCCTTCTTCGGCAAGGATGCCGACATCTCTTCCTCTAAGCCCTTGGTGCTGGCTGTTACCCGTATCGACGGACCGGATGAGGCCTCCGTCCGCCGCATGGTGGAGGACCCCGTGCGCGTGGAGCGTAAGGGGCTTTGGGGTTGGTCCGTGGTGGATTTGGGCGGCCCCTACGGGCAGGGGGAAAAAATGTTCAACAAAGCAGCCGAGGCTGCCCGCCATACCCACCTGCCGCTCTTCTTTGAAACCTCGCATTATACACTGGCGGACGGCTTCCCCCTCATGGGGCAGACGGCGGTCTACTTCGGTTGGTACGAGTACAAGGCGAACGGGCCCTTCGGTCCCAAGGGGGCGGATTTTCGCTTTGCCCCCGGCGCCGTGGCGGGGCATTTGCATTCCTTCAGCTGCCCCAATCTCAAGGATACCTCTTTCTGGGCGCCCGCCCTGCTGAAGCGCGGCGCAGCCGTGACCTGCGGCAACGTGTATGAGCCCTTCCTCGGTGGCTGTCATGATTTCGGCATCTTCTACGAGCGCCTGCTCAAGGGCTACACTGTGGCAGAGGCTGCGTTGATGGCGACGCCGCTTCTCTCCTGGCAGGAGGTTACGTTCGGAGACCCCCTCTACCGCCCCTTTGCGGCACAGCAGAAGCATCTGCCCCCCTCGAATGATTTTGCCCTTTGGCAGGAGATTGCAACCCGCTATGCCGGACGCCCCGATGCGATGGACCCGGTGGTGAAGTCTCAGCTGGCTAAACCCCATGGCGCCCTTTTTGCGGAGGCCTTGGCCTACATCTGCGCGGATGAGAAGAAGTGGACTCAGGCTGCTGAGTTCTTCCGCCTGGCCGGCAACGCCTCCTCCAAGCCTGCGGATAAGTTGCGCAACACCCTCATGCTCATCACCGTCATGCATCTCAATAAGGAGAATCATGCGGCGCGTGAGCTGATGCTCCGCACGCTGGAGGAGACGAAGCAATCTCCCTATCGCCCGGCCGTGGAACGCACGGCAGAGTGCGTCATCCCCAAGGAGTGGGCGGAGATGAAAAAGGCAGCCGAAGCACAGCAGCAGGCTAAGAAGTGAGCCTCGGCGGGGAATGCGCTTGACTTCGCGTAGGGGCGGGGGTATGGTGTTGCCGCTATGGAATATCAGTACGTTCTCCCCACCTACGGTCAGGCGCCCATGGATATGGCGCGCGGTGAAGGTTCCTACCTCTTTGATACGGAGGGCCGCCGCTATGTGGACTTCTGTGCGGGTATTGCCACCTGCTGCCTCGGCCACGCCAATCCCATTGTGGTGGAGGCCCTGTGCGAGCAGGCGCACAAGCTCATGCACTGCTCCAACCTCTACGGCATTCCCGGCCAGGCTGCGCTCGCCGAGCAGATTGTGGAGCACATCATCGGTATTCCCGGAAAAATTTTCTTCTGCAACTCGGGCGCGGAGGCCAATGACGGCATCATCAAAGTGGCGCGCCGCTTCGGGCATCGCCGCCCTGCGGAGGACGGTTCCCCCCGTTATGAGGTGATTACCTTCAATAAGAGTTTCCACGGCCGCACCCTCGGCTCCATGTCCGCCACGGGGCAGAAAAAGATTCAGATTGAGTTCGACCCGCTGCTCGTAGGCTTTAAGTATGTGGATTTCAATAATCTTGAGGCTTTGCGCGCGGCTGTGGGCAAGGAAACCTGCGGCATCATGCTGGAGGCGATTCAGGGTGAGGGCGGCGTGAACCCCGTGCAGCCCGAGTTCCTGCGCGCCGTGGCTGAGCTTTGCAAGGAAAAAGACCTGTTGCTCATGGTGGACGAGGTGCAGTGCGGTTTCTGCCGCTGCGGCGCCACGATGGGTTGGAAGGCCGTTTGCCCCGAGATTCAGCCGGACCTTGTCTCCTGCGCCAAGGGCATCGGCGGCGGTTTCCCCATGGGCTGTTTCTGGGTGAGTGACCGCGCCATGGATGCGGAGGGTACGGCGCTTTCCTCTATCATGAATGCCGGCTCACACGGCTCCACCTTCGGCGGCACGCCCATTGCCTGCGCCACTTCGTTGGCCGTGGTGAAGGAGCTGCAGCGCGGCAATTATGCAGAGCGTGCCAAGGTGCTCGGCGAGCATATCAAGAGCACGGTGGAGGGCTGGAATCTCCCCTGCGTGGAGGGCGTGCGCGGTCTCGGCCTGCTGCGCGGCGTGGGGCTGAAGAAGGGCGCGTTCTCCGTGCCTGAGGGCATGACACCCGCCGCCTACGTCAACAGCCTGTGCCGCGAGGCCGGTTTGCTCGCATGCCCCGCGGGTCCCGATACACTGCGCCTCATCCCCGCGCTCAACATCCCCGAGGAGGTGTTGGAGGAGGGCCTGGCTCTCCTGCATAGCGTGCTTGCCGGCCTGTAAAAAAGGAGCTTACTTTTCGTAGAGCTTCAGCCCGCCGACTCGTATGTCGCCGGGTTCCAGAGTGCCCGTGGGCGTAAAGCGGAAGAATTTCGCCTTGACGGGGGCGGGGAGGCTGACGCGCTGCTCGATGGGGTTGGCGCGCAGGTTGCCCAGCTCCGTCTCGAGGACGGTGTGCCAAGAATGCCCGTCATCCGAGGCTTCCAGACGGAAACGGTTCACCATGCCGGCTAACGTGCCGTCCTTGCGCGGCGTGACAGCGATGGAGCCTACAGATGTCTCCTGCGTGAATTCGGTGATGTTCACACCTTGCTCGCGCTGTTGCCAGTGAGCAGGTAGCGGGCTGTCCTGCGCCACGGCGGGCGCATCCCCGACAAGGGGCATGCGCAGCAGGGAAATCTCGCTGAGGCAGGGACAGGCGTCCGATTCCGTGATGACAACGCGGAGGCGGTCGGTGGT
Organism: Akkermansia sp.; assembly: GCA_024405415.1. GTDB lineage: Bacteria > Verrucomicrobiota > Verrucomicrobiia > Verrucomicrobiales > Akkermansiaceae > Akkermansia. The sequence goes on along the minus strand of JAKSOV010000004.1, from coordinate 23,268 downwards.
GACAGGGGCGGGGAGTTGCCGCATCACTTGGTTGCCGATGCTTTGCCCCTCGGCATCCGCCGTTTGCCATGCGCCGTCCTGCCAAACCTCAATGCGGAAGCGGCGCACGCGCTGCCCGAGTCGGATCTGTTCGCGCAGGCGCACGATGTCAAAGGTCTCGGGCTGTGGCAGTGTCAGCTCCAGCGTGCCCGTGGTCGTGCCGTCGTTCGGGCTCCAGTAGGTCTCGATGTCGCCGTCCGTCAGCTTCTCCGCGCCGTAGGCCGGGTCGTTGCCGCGCGTTTCATCCGCTTGTGCTGCGGCGTGCAGGGCGTAGTCCTTCGCCAGCAACTCGCGGCGCGCCTTGCCGAAGGTGAGCAGGGAGGCGACATCCGCCGCGTCCAGCTCACCGTCGCGGTTGGGGGCGATATTGAGGATGAGGTTTGCACCGCGCCCCACGCTGTCCATGTATATCTGCATGAGCTGCTTGGGCGGCTTGACAGCCGTCTGTTGATTGGGGTGCCAGAACCAGCCGCGCCGGTTGATGGTCGTATCCGCCTCCAGAGGGTTCCAGATATCCTTGCCCTCACGGTTCTTAGTGACATTGCGGCAGGGGTATTTCACAAAGCCCTTTTCAGAGCCGCCCCAATGCACATCGCCATACATCTCCGCACCCCAGATGATGCACTGCGGCTGCAGCTTGCGGATGGCCGCAACCACCTCGGGGAACCTGTAGTAAGTGGCTGCGTCGCCGATGTTGCGTTTTTCCTGTGCGCCTCCGTACCAGCCGTCGCCGCCGTTGGCCCCGTCAAACCAAATCTCGAAGATGGGGCCGTAGTTCGTCAGCAACTCGGTGATTTGCTGCATGTAAGCCTTTTGGTAGCCCGGTCGCCCGTACTCCGCATGGTTGCGGTCCCAGGGGGAGAGGTAGACACCGAACTTCATGCCGTGCTTCGCCGCGGCCTTCGACCACGCGCGCACGATGTCCCCCTTGCCTTTCTTATAGGGGGTGCGGGTGATGTTATGCTTCGTCGTCTTGGTGGGCCAGGCACACCAGCCGTCGTGGTGTTTGGCGGTGTAGATGAAGGCCGGCATGCCCGCCTCCTTCAGCGTGGCAACCACCTTGTCCGCGTTGAACTTCGTCGGGTTGAAGAGGCTGATGTCCTCGTTGCCGTAGCCCCATTCGCGGTCCGTGTAGGTGTTGATGCCGAAGTGCATGAAGGCATACCACTCCATGCGCTGCCAGCGGAGCTGAGGCTCCGTCGGCACGGGGCCGTAGGGTGCGGGAGGCTGCGCCGCCGAGCAGACGGTGGCGAGTGCTGTCAACAGCAGGGTGAGGGGGAACTTCTTCATTTGCCGTCCATAAAGTTGGTGAAAATAACTTTCTCCTGCTGCGGGAAGGGGACGCCGTTCTGCTTGCCCAGCTCGATGCAGCGCAGCAGCCACGACATATTGCGGCCGAGTGTGCGCATGGTCTGCATGCCTTCCTCATCCCGGGCTGCTTCCTCGGCGTTCGAGCCGTGAATCATGTTCCAGTACTGGGAGGAGACCACGGGCATGCAGTTGATGGTGAAATACTTGTTGAGCTGGTCGAAAGCCGAGGCCGCGCCGCCGCGGCGGCAGCTGACGACCGCGGCTGCGGGCTTGCCTTGGAAAATCTTTTTCTTGCCGAAGCAGGCGCGGTCGAGGAAGGTGGTGATTTGACCGCTGGCGGCAGCATAATGGACGGGGCTGCCGAACACGAATCCGTCCGCGGTCTCCGCCTTCGCGAGGAACTCGTTGACCACATCATCGTTGCAGCAGCGTTTGGTGGCGTAGCACTTGCCGCAGGCGAGGCAGGGCATGATGGGCTTGACGCCCAGCCAAATCGTTTCCGTGGAAATGCCGTCGGCCTCCAGCATGCGGGCGACTTCGGCGAGGGCGGTGGCGGTGCAGCCATCGCGGTGCGGGCTGCCGTTGACAAGGATAACGTGCATGGGCCTATTCTGCTTTTTCTGAAGGGCAAAAACAAGATTTTTCTGTCCGTTTACGCTTGTTTGTCTGATATAACGAATAGAATTGAACGGAGGAGCGTCGCTGTGTGTCTCATCTTCAGTTCCCGCGAGAGCGAGACGCTAAATAGTGTTTTTTTCATGATTGTTAGCAAGAAGGGCGAGTGCCGTGAGGCACCCGCCCTTTTTGTAGGGGGCCGCGGATAAAAATCTTAAGCCGTGTGGGCTTTATCCGCCTTGTGAATCAGCTCGGCCTCCTGCTTGACACGCACCTGCAAATCCGCCAGCGCGTTCATGTAGTAGATGTAGGCGTCGTAGGGAGAGGGGTAGGGGGTGAAGCCGTTGCTCTTCTCCATGTAGTGGAAGTGGTCGGCACTTTGGAGCTTGCGCCAGACGTGAATCATGTCGCGGTCCTCGCTGGCCTTCACGGGCTTCTCCAGTGCGTAAATCTTCTTGAGAGCCTCCTGCTGCATCACATTGCCGTTCCAGTGGGTCGTGGTACCGAAGGTGGAGCAGGTGAGGGGATTGGGGCAGTCCAGTGTGCCCGTGGAGGGCAGGGTGCGGACGGCTTCCGTGGGCGTGAGGAAGGTGTGATTGTTGAACACGCAGGTCTGAATCAGCGTGCGCCAGAACTCGAAGACGCCCGTGGTGTCGGGCTGTCGTTCACCCAGCGTTTCGTAGTCCATGGAGATGTTGACGACCTGCCCCTCCTGTTGCCCTAGCCAGTCGGCGTAGGTGTAAGGGGAGAGGGGGTACTCGCTCCACGTCGGATCCACGCGGCGGTTAGCGAGGTCGTTGGACATGTGGCGGTTCTGAAGAAGCGTCTTTGTTTTCGCGATGAGCGGGGCGCACATCACGTTGTTGACGTGCATGTTGTTCATCATGCGACCGTTGCTCGCGGCCATGATGCCCTCGAAGCCCATGTCATAGGCCTGCGCTGCAATGGCGTTGGAGTAGAGCATGCCCGTGTTCCACAACACGGTGGGCCGCTGCCCGAAGAGTTTTTCGATGAGGTCGCAATGCTCCTCCACCTGCTCGGCGAACTCCGCCGGGCTGTAGAGCGAGGCGAGGGAGGCGTAGTACGGCATGGCGAGGAACTCCACACAGCCCGTCTCCGCCAGCTCGCGGAAGGAGGCAATCAAATCGGGGCGGTGGTAGTGCGCCTGTTCCAGAATCACGCCCGAGAGCGCGAGCGCAAACTTGAACTTATGATCCGTCAGCTCGATAAGCTGCTTCATCATGCGGTTGGCGGGCAGGTAGCAACGCTCCGCCACCTCGCTGAGCACGCGACCGTTGAGGTGGTCATCCTCATAGAAGGCGTGCTCGCCGATTTTGAAGAAGTCGTAGGGAATCAGTCGGTTGGGCTGATGCGCGTGAAAGGTGAGAGTGATATTCATCTGTGGGTCGTGGGTTGAACGTTTTTACCAACCGAGCACATGGTGATAGACGCGAATCATCTTGTCCGCGGCGGTCTCCCAGCTGGAGTTCTTGATGTCCTGCGCGCTCTGCTCGGCGACGCGCTTGTAGAGTTCTTCGTCCGTGATGAGGTCGATGATGTGCTTGGCCATCATGTCCACATCCCAGAAATCCGCCTTCAGCGCGCCTTTCATCACCTCGGCCACGCCGCTCTGCTTGGAGATGACGGCGGGGATGTTGAACTGCGCGGCTTCCAGCGCGGACAGACCGAAGGGCTCGGAGACGGAGGGCATGCAGTACACATCCGTCATGGAGAGCAACTCGTTTACCTTCTGCTTGTTCAGGAAGCCCGTGAAGTGGAACTTGTCGCCCACGCCGTGGAAGGCCCCTGTCTCGATGAGCTGGCGGAGCTTTTCGCCCGTGCCGGCCATCACAAAGCGCACGTTGTCCGTCTGCTCCAGCACCTTGGCGGCGATTTGCAGGAAGAACTCCGGCCCTTTCTGCGCCGTGAGGCGACCGAGGAAAAGGACAAGTTTTTCGGGGAATTTCTTCTTGCTGTGGAAGACGTGCACGGGATCGGCTCCGTTGTGCACGGGGAAGATTTTTGAGGGGTCGATGCCGTAGTGCCCCGCGGCCACAAGACCCGTGTACTTGGAGACGGGAATCACCGCATCCGCCTGTTCCATGCCGTACTTCTCGATGTCGTAAATCCAGCCGCGGGCATCCGCACCCGCGCGGTCGAACTGCGAGGCGTGCAGATGCACCACAAGCGGCTTGCCCGTGGCCTTCTTCACTTCCACGCCCGCGAGGTAGGTCATCCAGTCGTGCGCGTGCACCACGTCGAAGTCATAGCTGCGGGCCATGACAGCGCAAATTTTGGAGAACTCAATCACCTTGCGCGCGAGGTCGCCCGCATACAGGTCTTCCTTGCCGGAGAAGAGGGCCAAGTCCGCCTCATGCACCTTGCTGAAGAGCAGCTTGCCTTCCTTGGTGAAGGTGATATGGCCGGGTGTGCCCTCGCAGCAGGCGTAAGGGTCGAGATTGACGGGGGCTTTGCCCACGACGGAAAAACTCTCGTAGGTGTAGCCTTCCTCCTGCGTCCGCAGGGTAGCGTGGTCAAGGTTGTTCAGGCCCTTGAGCGTAAAGCCGTCGTACACGGCGGAGGGGTCTGCCTTCGGCACGATGACGGAGAGGTCCACCTTGGACGACAGTGCACGGGAGATGCCCATACACGCCACGCCCAGACCGCCGTTAATCAGCGGCGGGAACTCCCAGCCCAGTTCCAAAACTTTGATGCGTCGACTATTCATAAAAGGTTCGTGTTGAGTACGGAATGAGGGCGTAGCACACACACGCCCAGCTTCTCCTTTATTTAAGCGCAAGGGAAGTGACTTGTCGAGCTTAAAGTCTGTTCAAGCTATGACAAAAACGCCACGTCCCGCTAAAAAACAAACCCGGCTCGCAAGAGCCGGGCGGCTTGGGTAGGTGTGCACGAGGGACCGAAAATCAGGAATGTTCCTCGTTCGCCTTGCGGACGTCCTGCAGGGCGGCGATGAAATCATCGAGAATCTCCGCGGGCACCATGATGCGGTCCCTGTTAGAGCTCACCTTTTCGGTGATTCTCACCACTCGGCCGCGAGCGTTGCTCTTGAGATCGAGGAAAAACGTTTTGCGGTCAGCAATGATTTTTTCGGTGCAGATGATATCGTCGTCCATGTGTTTATTGTGTGAAGAGAGCGGGTTGTGTATAGGTGTGCTCTCTCTCTCTGTCGTTCAGTATAGCACAGATGGCGTATGCGTCAACGGAATATTTTGTATTTTTTTTGTATAAGCGACGTAGTTTCATTTATTAAGGAATATTTTATTTGAGCGTTCTCAAACTTATTGAATGAGCAAAGGACGGCCATTTTTGCAGCGTTTCCTATATCGAACAAGGGGTTCCGCCCTCGCAGCCGTCTGTTTTTGCTTGACTTCGCGAGCCCGCGGGGGTAGGCTGCTCTCCGTCAACAACAGACACTTAAATCACTATGTCCCGTACCCCCATCATTGCCGCTAACTGGAAGATGAACATGGGCCCCAAGGAAGCCAAGGACTTCCTCGCCGCCTTCAAGAACGAGAATACCTGCGAAATCGCCGTCGATAAGGTGATTGTGCCCCCCTTCGTGACCATTCCTGCCGTCATGGAAGCTCTCAACGGCTGCAAGTGCATCGGCGTGGGCGCTCAGGACGTGAGCGACCGCGACAACGGTGCCTTCACCGGTGAAATCTCCACCACGATGCTCAACGAGCTCGGCTGCACCTACGTCGTGCTCGGCCACAGCGAGCGCCGCCAGTACCACGGCGAAACGAACGCCTACATCAACAAGAAGATTAAGAAGGCTCTTGCCGCCGGTCTTATCCCCATCTACTGCATCGGCGAGACGCTGGAGCAGCGTCAGGGTGGCCAGCTTGAGGCCGTGCTCGGCTCTCAGGTGAAGGAAGGTCTTGAGGGCCTGACCGCCGAGCAGGTGGCCGGCCTCGTCATCGCTTACGAGCCCGTTTGGGCCATCGGCACGGGCGTGACCGCCTCCGCCGAGGACGCTCAGTCCGCTCACGCTTTCATTCGCAGCGTTGTTGCCGACACCTTCGGCGCCGAGGCTGCTGACAAGGTGCGTCTGCAGTACGGCGGTTCCGTGAAGCCCGCTAACGCTAAGGAGCTCATGAGCCAGCCCGACATCGACGGCGCTCTCGTCGGCGGTGCTGCTCTGAAGCCCGATTCCTTCGCCGCCATCATCAAGGCTTCCCTCTGATGATGTACAAAGTACAAATCATGGAATAGAGTGCGGCTGACGCCGCAACGTTAACGAAAACGGTCTGACGCATGGCGTCAGACCGTTTTTCGTTTGCGGGAAATCCCCCGTCTGCGGGGAACGCGCAGCCGCCTTGCCACGGATCAGCCGCGGATAGCTGCGCCCATGAGCTCGGCCACTTTCTTGCCGCTCATGAGCATGCCGCCGAAGATGGGGCCCATGCGGAAGCTGCCGCTCACGCCGTTGGCCGCCATGCCGGAGACGAAGAGACCGGGGTAAATCTCCTTGGTGTTGTCGATGGTGGAGCGCTCGCCTTCCGCTGCGTCCATGCTCATTTCGCCGACGACGCCGCCCGTGGGCGTGTTCAGCTTCACTCCGTTCTTGCGTGCCACCGTTTTGGCAATTTCGCAATCGTGCCCCGTGCCGTCCAGCACGGTCTTGGCAATGATGGTCAGCGGGTCCACGTGCAGCCCCTCGCGGAGCACGGGCGTCCAGTTGACCACGACGCCGCCCACGCGGCCCTGCTTGTACACCACGTCCTCCACGGAGTAGCAGTTGAAGATGATGGCGCCCGCTTTCGTCGCCTGATAGAGCAGGCCTGAGGTGGCATGCACGGAATCCACGATGTAGGTGCCGTCCTTATAGGGCTTGTAGGTGAGGCCCAGCTCCTGAATGATGGGAAGTGCCTCCTCCTGAATCACGATGTCGTTGAACATCATGGCGCCGCCCCACATGCCGCCGCCGGGGGAGAGTTTGCGGTCAAAGAGGGCGACCTTGTGACCCGCCTTGGCCAGATAATAGGCCGCCACGATGCCGGAGGGACCGCCGCCGACGATAGCGGCATCCAGCTCCAGACACCCGGTCAATTTCGAGAAATAGGATTCAATGATACCTTGAGAGATGAGCGTTTCCATGTTGCGCTCCATCCTACCACAGCCGCCGCCGCCGTCAATGCGTTTTTTGTTGCTCTGACACGCTTTTTGTGGCAGAGTAGGCGCATGAGAACGCTGCTGCAAAGCTGCCGATTGTACGGCATTGTCGATATGGGCTACACGCGCCCTGAACAGGTGGAGGAGCGCACGCGAGCGCTCATCGCGGGCGGTGTGCGCATCATCCAGCTGCGAGCCAAGGGTGTGGCTCTTGAGACCGTGCGTGAATTGGCGGTGAAGATGCAGCGCATCTGCCGCGAGGGCGGGGCTATCTTCGTGCTCAACGATTACCCCGAGATGGCGGCGGAAATCGGTGCGGACGCCGTACATGTCGGGCAGGACGGCGGTACCCTCGCCTCCGTGCGTGCCGTTGTGGGCGACAGGATGATTGTCGGTCGCTCCACCCACAGCCCCGAGCAAGCCGCTGCGGCCTATGCCGAGGGGGCGGACTATATCGGCTTCGGCCCTCTTTTCCCCACGGGCACCAAGCCCGGACGCCCCTCCATCGGCCTGCAGGACATCGCCTCGGTGCAGGCCGCCGCGGGTGAGATGCCCGTCTTTTGCATCGGCGGCATCAACGCGGACACGCTCCCGGCTGTGAAGGCGGCAGGCGCACGTCGCGTGGTCATCGTTTCGTGGCTGCTGCGGCAGCCGGATATCGCCGCAGCAGCTCAAACCATCATCGGACAACTCGCCTCTTTTTGAGCGAGAGCCGCAGAATGAGCGTGACATCCGCACGATTTTTGATTTAATAAAAAGCATGCAGTATTGCCCTTACACCTTGTATCCTGTCGGCGCGCTGAGCGCCCGTTCCGCAGCCCAGCCCCGCGAGGGCGTGTTGCTGCGCGGTGACAACGGCGGTTACGCCTGTTTGCAGGCCTGGCCCGAGCTGGGTGACGCCCCGCTGGAATATGAGCTGGATGCCCTGCGCGACGGCACGCCGCTGCGCCTCGGTGAGCGCGCGCTCAAGTGCATGGAGATTGACGGCGAGGCCCGTGCCAAGGGCGTCAACCTTTTCTCGGGCCTGCGCATTCCCCGCAGCCACGCCACGCTCACGGTGAGCGCCACGCCCTCTCAGGTGTACAACCTGCACCAGAAAGGCTTCCGTGTGGGTAAAATCAAGGTGATTCCCAAGATTGCCGCCACAGTGGACCGTTTGGTGAATCTGGCCGCCATGGTGCCCGATTGGAAGTGGCGCGTGGATTTCAACTGCACCCTTTCCCCCGAGGCGGCACTCAAGTTCTGGGAGGAGCTTTCCGATGCCATGAAGCAGCGCATCGATTATGTGGAGGACCCCTGCGCCTACGATGTGACCGTATGGCAGCAGCTCCAAGATGCCGGCATGCCCCTCGGCTATGACATGCCTGTGACGGAGGGCCACATCCCCGCCCGCACCAGCAAGCCCATGATGCGCATCGTGAAGCCTGCCCGCCACCACAGCAATACGGGCCACCCCGTATTCCAGAACAACATGGACCACCCCATCGGCCAATGCTGGGCAGCCTATAATGCAGCGCTTTTCTACAATGACAAGCCCGAGAACGAGGTGCCCCTGTGCGGTTTGGTGACGCAGAATATCTACAAGCCCAATGACTTCTCTGAGGCTCTGGGTCTTGATATTACCCCCGACTTTGTGCCGCCCGCAGGCACGGGCCTCGGCTTTGATGAGCTGTTGGCGGCTCAGCCGTGGAAAACGCTCTGAGTGCGACAAATGGGTATTTACTAGGTACTATTTACTAGGTACTATTTGTAAAGTTCGGCGGCTTCCGTCTTCGCCTACGGCTACGCCGTGACAGGGACGCCGCGAGATAACGAACCCGTTCTGACGCAAGCGTCAGAACGGGTTTTCCATCCTTGCGGCGACAGCCGCACTCTATTCAAAAATAGTACATAGTACCTAGTACATAGTAAATCTACAAATCCTCATTTGTCGAACAACCGCAAAAAAACGTCCGCCGCAGGGGAGAGAGTCCTGCGGCGGCGCGGTAGGTCGGTGGTAAGCTCGCTTTAGTTGTAAGCGGATTCCACGCGGGTGGCGACGTCCTTGTAGCCGTAGTCCACCTCGTAGATGACCTTGAAGTTCTCGAGAGCCTTCTCTTTGTTGCCGGACTCGTCGTAGAGGGTGCCGATCATGTAGTGCAGCTCCTTCTTGGTGTCGTCCATGACGTTGAGCTCGCCGTTGGCTTCCTCCAGCTGGCGGATGGCCATGTCGACCATCTTCTTGGCGTGGTAGCACTTGCCGAGCATGAGCATGGCCTTGATGCGGAGATTGGGGTTGGTGCGGGCGCGCTGAAGGGCAGGGATGGCCTCCGTGTACTGCTCGGCCTCGAACAGGGCCTGACCGAACTTGAACTGCAGCTGGGCATCCGTGGGGTTGGCCTCCACTCGAGCGCGGGCGTCGGCCACCACGGCCTCGGCAATCTCCTTCTTTCGGGCGGCGAGAGCGGCGCGGGCCTCCTCGTTGTTCGGGTCGGCGGCGAGCACCTGCTCGTAGTAGTCCAGCTCGGCCTGCATGGCCTTCTCGTGCATCTCCATGGCCTTGTCGTTGATGGACACGTCCGTGGAGCCGCCCAGCTGGTAGGCGTAGGCGTAGAAAGAGTAGGCGTTGGCAAAATCCTCCATCTGCTCGTAGCAGGCGGCGATGTCGCGCACCACCTGCAGGTTGGTGTTGTCCGCAGCGTACTGCTCGGAGAGCTGGGCGAGGCGGGCTTCCAGCTCAGCGCCCGTGAGGCCCATCTTGTCCTGGCTCTCAAGGGCAGCGGTGGCGCCGGAGTTCTTCATCTTGGTGCGGAAGTCGCCCTTGCCCTCCCAGTTGCCCTGGCGCATGGAGGCGCGGGCGGAGCAGTCCTTTTCACCGCGCATGGCGATGGGGTCCGTGTGGTCGATGGCCAGCACCTTGCGGTAGGCCTCGGCGGCCTCGGCATACTGCTCGTATTTGATATAGTGGTTGGCGAGCAGGTGGAGGTGCTTCTTGGCGTTGGGCTGGCCCTGGCAAATCGTCTCCAGAGCGAAGGCGGCCAAATCGTGGAAGCCCACGGCCTCAGCCGCGGTGTAGAGCGTTTCGTTCGCGGTGACGGAGTAGGGGTCCTTCTCCAGCTCATCCTCGATGAGCACCAGCGTCTCTTCCGGGTTCTTGCGGGTGGTGATGCGCATGCCGCCGAAGAGGGAGGAGCGGCGCCCCGCATCGGGAGTGGCCTTCACCTCGCACGCGCGAAGCGCTTTGCGGCCCTCGAGGAAGCCGGGGGCGCGCTTGATGATGGTTTTGAGAATGCTGACGCCGTATTTATAGTTGCGGGTTTGAACGGCCTGCTGGGCCTTCACCCACAGACTCATCAGGTCGGCGGGCAGCTCACGTTCGGTGATAATCGTAATCATAAGAGGGGGAGGAAAATCGACACAAGAAGAGCACGGTGCACATGCGCCGCGTTTCATCCCTTATTATCTATCACAAGCAGGGCCTGATTTCAACCTTGTTTTTTCAAAAAAACATGGCAAAATGCCTCCCGAAATGAGAACGGACGCCCTTTTGAGCCGATACGGCTATTGCAGCCGCCGCGAAACCGCCGCTTGGTTGGCCGCAGGCCGCGTGACCTGCAAGGGAATCGCTGTCCGCAACGGTAAGGAAAAAGTGGAGCCTGCGGACGTGTTGGTGGACGGCGCTCCCGTGGAGTTTGCCGATGGGCTGTACGTGGCGCTCAACAAGCCGCTTGGCTGCACCTGCTCCCACCGAGAGGACGGCGAGCTGGTGTATGACCTGCTGCCTGAGCGCTGGCTGCGCCGCAACCCCGGCGTCAACACGGTAGGCCGTTTGGACAAGGAAACGAGCGGGCTGCTGCTGCTCACGGATGACGGCACGTTTGAACACCGCCTCACCAGTCCCAAGAAACACGTGCCGAAGGTGTACCGCTTTGTGACCTCCGCCCCCGTTCCCGAGAGCGCCCCGGCGCTTTTTGCTGAGGGAACGCTGATGCTGGAGAGCGAAAAAACGCCCTGTCTGCCCCCGGAGCTGGCGCTCCCCGCCCCCTGTGCGGGTGAACCGACCCTGCACGAAGGCCGGTACCACCAAGTGCGCCGCATGCTCGCCGCCGTGGGTGCTCCCGTTATCGAGCTGGAGCGCCTCGCCATCGGCCCCCTGCGCCTCGCGGACCTCAACCTCGCCCCCGGCGAATGGTGCGCCATCGACCCGCATTTGTTTGATAACTGATTGAGCCTGTGCCTTACGACATGCCCATCGCCGTGGTGCCGGAGTTCCGCGTCCTGTATGAGGACGAGGGCGTGCTCGCCGTGGACAAGGCGGCCCCGCTGCTGACGCACCCCACGGGGGAGAAGAATGAGCCGACCCTGTGGCACGGCGTGCGCGAGCTGCTGGCTTTTGAGCTGGCGACGGGCGGGCAGGTATCGCTCATCAACCGATTGGACCGCGAGACGAGCGGTATCGTCCTTATCGCCAAGACGGCGGAGGCTGCAGCGGAGCTGGGCAAGGCCATGATGGCGCGGCAGTTGCACAAAGAGTATTATTGCGTGGTGCAGGGAAGTCCCGCGTGGCATGCCGCCTGTTGCGCGGAACCCATCACCCGCATGGAGAGCGTGGCGGAGACGCGCATCCACATCCGCCAATGCTGCCACCCGAGCGGCAAGCCCTGCCGCACGGAGTTCGAGGTGCTGGAGCGGCGGGCAGGGAACAGCCTCACGCCGCCCATGGCCTTGCTGCGCTGCCGCCCGCACACGGGGCGTATGCACCAAATCCGCGTACATCTGGCCCACCTCGGCTACCCGTTGGTAGGGGACAAAATCTACGGCGGCGACGAGCGCAACTACCTCGACTTCATCGACTGCGGGTGGACTCCCGAGCTGGCCGCACGCCTCCTCCTCCCGCGCCACGCCCTGCACGCCTGTCGCCTCCGCTTCCCGTGGCGCGGCAGCACCGTCACCGTAGAATCTCCGCTCCCCGCGGATATGGCCGCATTGCTGCGATGAACTTGCAGAGATGGGTGATAGCGGGCGTAAAAGATCGGTGCAATTGCAGAAATGAGGTCTGTACGCTCATTTCGAGCGCGGGAAAACAGCGGGTCGAGCACCATTGGTGACACCCATACAGAGGTCGATGTGTGAAAGTCGACACAAATAGAAAAGGTCTCATCGAAGATGCTGACAATTGACTTGAGATTCTATTTTGTCCTTTGCGACGCTATTTTGAGGTAATATTTGCTCGGGGATGAAAACCTTGTCTGGGAATTGAGGTGAAACGTAAACACGGTAATAATCAAAAATGCGAAATGCAATCAGAGCCATCCACAATACAATGAAGAGTTTTGTAATGTTTATCATGATTGAGGTGATGGAAATGTCTTTTTTTGTCCCTTCCCCGATTAATCCGTTTGCGCGGCTAAGGGGACCGACGGAATCGCCAAAATACTCGTTCTCAATTTGAACGCACAGTAGCCGCCACTGCCTCTGAATTTTTTGTCCAGCCTTAATCGTGCGAAACCATGCAATCGAGATATATAGCGCAAGCGGGGGGATAAGAACGGCAATAATATGCTCCTGCATCGACCAATCACTAACATCCTTCGCAGCTCCGTTATGCAAGTAATAGGCAAAAAGTGCGGCCTGTAACGTGGTATAGAATGCATTACGTCTCCAGATAAGAGGTGCATGCAATCTCAGTTGATTCAACGCCTCTTGGTAGGAGAGTAATTTTTTGTCGTCACTGAGGCTACTTTGCAGCTCTGTTGAATTGGATTTTTTCGGAATGGGGGCGCTTGATCTGTTGAAGCGGATGAGAAGATCCATTTCCGCATGTTAGAAAACCGGCGCGGAAAAGGCAAGCAATGTTGTTTTGTCATACTTAAGAGAAAAAGGGGACCTCAATAACAGAAAGAGGAAAACGAAATGCAAATCGCGGAATCAATTTTTCATTCCCTGTCTCTATCGGACAGAGAAGAATGCAGACATCATCATGTGCTTCTGCCCTTCAGCTGAAACGTTCACATGCAAATGCAGGGGCGGAAATTGCGCAGAGCAAAGCGCGCTTTTGCGTTGATTTTCGCGGCGGGGCGGGGTAGAATAGCCGCGTTATGAGTAACGCCAAGAACGAACTGCTGCAGATTCTCCTCGCTAAATCCATCAAGACGGGTCATTTCATCCTCGCTTCCGGCAAAGAGAGCGACCTCTACTGCGATTGCCGCGTCACCACGCTGGACGCCAAGGGCGCCAACCTCATCGGCGAGGTCGGCTGGCAGCTCGTGAAGGACGAAATCCTGCCCAAGTTCCCCGAGGCCACCGCCATCGGCGGCATGACCATGGGCGCCGACCCCATCTCGCTGGCTATCGGCATGTACAGCGCCTCCGCCGACAAGCCCCTCAACGTCTTCACCGTCCGCAAGGAGGCCAAGGACCACGGCCGCGGCAAGCGCATCGAGGGCAACTTCTCCGCCGGTCAGAGCATCATCGTGGTGGATGACGTCATCACCACGGGCGGCTCCACCATTAAGGCCATCGACGCTATCGAAGCCGAAGGCGGTAAGGTTGTCGCCGCGCTCGTCCTCGTGGACCGCGAAGAAGGCGGCCGCGAAGCCATCGAAGGCCGCGGCGTCCCCGTCTTCCCCCTCTTCACCCGCAAGAGCATCTTCGGCGATAAGTAAATCTATCGCTCGCTTCTTTCCGAAAACGGTCTGACAGCATGTCAGACCGTTTTCTCCTATCCCGCGAGCGTAGCGAGCCGAAATTTCAATTTGTAATTTGTAAATTGTAATTTGTAATTCCCCATGCTTCCCCTCATTGCAGGCATCGAAGGCCCCGTGCTCACGGAGCGTGAGCGGCGGCTCTTTGCGCGCCTGCAACCCGCGGGCTACATCCTTTTCACCCGCAACATCACGGACTACGAGCTGTGCCGCGAGCTGACCGATGAGCTGCGCCGCCTCACGCGGGACGGGGATGACCCCATCATCGCCATCGACCAGGAGGGCGGCCGCGTTGTCCGCACCGCGGACATCGGCGTGCATCTGCCCTCCGCCGCGGCGCTGGCGGAGCAGGGGGACCAACACCTCATCCGCCAGGCTGCTCTTTACAACGCTGCGGGGCTGCACACGCTCGGCGTCAACACCGTGTTCGGCCCCGTGCTCGACATGGCGAGCCGCCACGCCAACGCCTTGCCCGGCCGCTGCTGGGGGCGCGACCCGGAGCAGGTCATCTCCAACGCCGGCGTCTGGAACCGCCAAATGCGGCAGCGCGACATCGCCACCTGCGGCAAGCACTTCCCCGGCATGGGCGAGGCCGAGAGCGACCCGCACCTCGACCTCCCCGTCCTCCACGGCACCACGGATGATTTTCTGACAAGCGCGGCCATCCCCTTCAACGCGCTGGCCCCCGAGCTGCCCTCGGTGATGATTGCCCACCTCCTCATCCCCGAAATTGACCCTGCGTTGCCCACCTCCCTTTCCCCCGCACTCATCCGCGATTTCCTGCGCCGCCAGCTGGGCTACGAAGGCGTTGTTTTTACGGACGACCTCTGCATGGGCGCCATTGCCAAGCGCTACACGCCGGAGCAGTCCGTGCCCCTGTCGCTGCTCGCGGGCTGCGATCTGCCCCTCGTCTGCCACGATGCCTGTGAGCATCTGGAGGGCATCGCCGCCGCTATCGCCGAACAGGTGCCCGCAGCCGTTCTTCGCGAGGCGGAGGAGCGCATCATGCAGTTCCGCTTCTACTGCCACAGCGAGCGCGCCATGAGCTTCCTCGAGTGGAACGACTACCTGAACAACACCGCCGCTTTCTGCAAGCGCGTGCCCGAGCCGAGCGCCGCGCTGCCGACCTCCGCCGTGCAAACGTACTGACCCGCCGTGACCCGCTGCCGCATCCTCTCCGCCCTTTGCCTCTGCGCTGCGCTGCTGTGCAGCTGCGGGGACGGCCGCAGCTCCGCCGAGCGAGCCTCGGCGCAGGGTATCCTCCTCTTCGGCAACAATCAGGAGCCGCTGAGCCTTGACCCCCACAAGGCCACCGCCGTGGCGGACGGCAAAATCATCAGCGCCCTGCTGGAGGGGCTGGTGCGCCCCGATGCGCAGGACGCCGCCCGCATCCTCCCCGGCATGGCGGAGAGCTGGGAGCACAACGCCTCAGCGGATGAATGGACCTTTCACCTGCGCGAGGCTCAATGGAGCGATGGCCGCCCTGTGCGCGCGCAGGATTTTGTCTATGCCTACCACCGCCTCCTGCACCCGCAGTTCGGCGGCAAATACGCCGAGATGCTCTACCCCTTGCGCGGGGCGGAGGCTTTTAACAAGGGGACGGCTCCATGGGCGGATGTGGGCGTGGCCGCGCTTGATGACCGCACGCTCAGGCTCACCCTCATCGGCCCGACCCCGCACCTGCTGCAACTGCTGCTGCATTTCACTTGGTTCCCGCTGCCGGAGCACCGCGTGGAGGCGTTGGGCGGCATGCTTGACCGCCGCAGCCTCTGGGCGCAGCCCGACACATGGGTGTGCAACGGCGCCTATGTGCCGGTCGGCCACCGTTTCAATGATTTTTACGAGGTGCGCGCCAATCCTTGTTACTGGCGCGCGGCAGAAGTGCGCAACCGCGGCATCCGCTTCCTGCCCATCGTCAACGGCTACACCGAGACGCGCATGTTCCTTGACGGCAAGCTGCACCTCTCCAACAATGTGCCCCCGGAGCTGATGGCCTTCGCCCGCTCCCGTGCGCCGCAGGAGTTCTGTCAGGACGCCTACTACTGCACTATCTTCTACCGCCTCAACACGCAGCGCCCGCCGCTCAACGATGTTCGCGTGCGCCGCGCGCTGGCGCTGGCCATTGACCGCGACACGCTGGTGAACGATGTCGTGCGCGGGGCAGGGCGCGCCACCTTCGGCTTCACCCCGCCCGGGGCGGGGTATGCGGGCGTTGCAACACCCGCTGCGGCGCAGACACAAGGCGAGCGCGAGGCGGAGGCCCGCCGTCTGCTGGCGGAGGCGGGGTATCCCGAGGGCCGCGGGTTCCCGAACCTTGAAATCATGACCACCAGCCGCGATGTGCAGAAGGTGATGGCCGAGACTATCCAGAGCATGTGGGCGCGTGTGCTCGGCGTGCATGCGGAAATCCGCGCCTGTGAGTGGACGGCCTACAAGGCCGCTCAGCAGAACGGGGACTATGACATGTCCTCCTCCTCGTGGAGCGGGGACTACCTCGACCCTGCCACCTTCGTAGAGTTGTGGCGCAGCGGCGGCGGCAACAACTGCACGGGCTGGGGCAGCGCCGAGTGCGATGCCGCTCTGGCCGAGGCTCAGCAGTCCGCCACACCCGATGCCCGCCGTGCAGCCCTCCTGCGGGCGGAGTCAGCCATGCTGGAGGCTCAGCCCATCATCCCGCTCTACCACAGCGAGCGAGCCTACCTCAAATCCCGCGCCGTGCAGGGCTTCTACCCCCTGCTGCATGACAACCATCCGCTCGATGCCGTGAGCGTACAACAGGGGGAGGCGCACCATGATTAAGCTCCTGCTCAACCGCCTGGGGCAGGGCGTGCTCGTGATTGCCGTGTTACAGACGCTCACCTTCTTCCTCGTGCGCCTGCTGCCGGGCAACCCCTTCCTCGGCGAGCGCAAACTGCCTGAGCACATCATGGCGCAGCTCAACAGCCTCTACGGGTTGGACCAAAGCGCGTGGGTGCAGTACGCCAACTATTGGAAGGGGATTCTGTTGCACGGGGATTTCGGCCCCTCGCTGGTGCATGAGGGCGTGCAGGTCAGCGACCTCATTGCTCAGGCCTTCCCTGTGTCGCTGGAGCTGGGCGTACTCGGCATGCTCATTGCCATCGGGCTGGGCATCCCCGCGGGCATGCTCGCCGCATGGTGGCGCAACAAGTGGCCCGATGCGCTCATCATGGCCTTCTCCATGGCTGGCATCTGCATCCCCGCCTTCGTCATCGCGCCTCTGTTCGGCCTGAGTCTCGGCATGCACATCCCCGGGCTGAGTGTGGCAGGGTGGGATGACCCGCTCTGCGCCGTGTTGCCCTCGCTCACGCTGGGGCTGGTGACGGCGGCTTCCATCGCCCGACTCACCCGCGGCGGCATGGCCGAGGTTCTGTCGGCGGACTTCATCCGCACGGCCCGAGCCAAGGGCGCGAGCGCGCCGCGCATCCTCTTCATCCACGCGCTGCGCAGCGGCCTGTTGCCCGCCGTCTCCTACCTCGGGCCGGCCTTTGCGGCGCTCATCACAGGCTCCTTCGTGGTGGAGACCTGTTTTCAGGTGCCGGGCATGGGCTTGCATTTCGTCAACGCCACGACTGACCGCGACTACTTCCTTATCCAAGGACTCGTGCTCTGCTACGGTGTCCTGATTGTCATTGCCAACCTGAGCGTGGACCTCGTTCTCGTCGCTCTCAACCCCCGCCTGCGCTCGCAGGGTGCCGCCTGATGTCTGCTCCTACCTCATACGAACAGGGCAACTCCCTGTGGAAAGATGCGCGACTGCGCCTCTGCCGCAACCGCGCCGCCATGGCCTCGCTCGTGTTCCTCGTGTTCATGGCGCTGGCCTGTTTCGTGCTGCCGCTCTTCCCCTGCATTGCGAATCCCAACGCGGCGGATTTGAGCAATATTGCCGCATCCTGCTCCTGGGAGCACCCCTTCGGCACCGACCAACTCGGGCGCGACCTGTTGGCCCGCGTGCTCTACGGCGGGCGCATCTCGCTGCTCGTCGGTGTGGTGGCCACCTTTGTGGCCTTCGTCATCGGCCTGTGCTACGGTCTGGTCTCCGGCTATGTGGGCGGTAAGACCGATGCGGTGTTGATGCGCACGGTGGATGTGCTCTTTGCGCTGCCTTTCATCGTGCTGGTGATTGTCTTCTCCCTCTCCATTGAAGAACCCTGCCGTGAGCTGACAAACAGCGTGGTGGAGCTGACGGGCTGGAGCCGCGACAGCGTAGCCCCCATCTTCGGGCTTGTGCCGCTCTTCATTGCCATCGGTGCGCTCGGCTGGCTGACGCTCGCGCGCATTGTGCGCACGCGTACCCTGGAGATTAAGAGCATGGAATACGTGCTGGCGGCCCGCTCTCTCGGGCTGGGGCACCTGAACATCCTTTTCCGCCACATTGCGCCGAACCTGCTCGGCACCGTGGTGGTCTACACGACGCTCGCTGTGCCCGGCATCATGCTCACGGAATCGACCCTCTCCTTCATCGGCCTCGGCGTGCGCCCGCCGAACTCCTCGTGGGGCACGCTCATTAAAGAAGGTGCCGACCGCATGGAGGTCAGCCCCGAGCTGCTGATTTTCCCCGCGCTCTTTTTCTGTCTCACGCTGCTGGCGCTCAACTTCCTCGGCGACGGTCTGCGGGATGCCCTTGATCCGAAATCCGCGAAAGACTGAGGAGACAAATGAGGATTTGTCGAGATGTACAAAGTACAATGTACAAATCAGAAATTTAGGCGGCTGACGCCGCGGGACGCAAAAACGGTCTGACGCACGCGCCAGACCGTTTTCTTGAACCTTGCGGCGTAGCCGCACTCTATTCAATGATTTGTACTTTGTACATTGTACGTTGTACTTACAAACTTATCACAGCTGCCCGGCAACCGCTTGGTCGATGAGAGCCTTGATTTCCTCGGCCTTCTTCTCCAGAGCTTTCAGCTCCTTGAAGGCATCGGGCAGTTTGCGGATGGCGGCGAACTGGCGCGCGGCGTCCTTGGCGTCGCAGGCGGGAGCTCCCCAGTACTTCTTGCCGCCCTCGAGGTCGCCCATCACACCGGCGCGGGCACCGATTTGGGCTTGGTCGCCGACGGTGAGGTGGCCGCCGAGACCGACCTGGGCCGCAACGACGACGTAGTTGCCGATGTTGGTGCTGCCGGCGGCACCGCTCTGCGCGCAGATGACGGTGTTCTTGCCGATGTTGCAGTTGTGGCCGATTTGGACGAGGTTGTCAATCTTGGAGCCGTCGCCGATGACCGTGCGGCCGAAGCGGGCGCGGTCGATGGTGGTGTTGGCGCCGATGTCCACGTGGTTGCCGATGACGACGATGCCTACCTGATCGATGGTGTCGTAGGTCATGGTCTGCGGGTTGAGCAGGAAGCCGAAACCGTCGCCGCCGATGACGGCACCGGGCTGGATGACGACGTGGTGGCCGATGACGCAGCGCTCGCGTACGACGACACGGGCAAAGAACTTGCAGCTTTCGCCGATGGTGACGCCCTTGCCGATGACGCAACCCGGGCCGATATCGCTACCGTCGCCGATGACGGCGTCCGCCTCAATGACCACGTTGGCGCCGATGCGTGTCTTGGTGGGGTCGAGCTTGGCGCTCGGGGCGATGACGGCGCTGGGGTGTACACCGGGCGTGAACTCCGTGGCGGCCTTCATGAAGTGGGCCACCAGCGCATTGAAGGCCAGAGAGGGATTTTCCACTTCCACATAGGCGGGGCCTTCGGGGTACTGGGGCAGTGCAGGGGGCACCAGCACAAGGCTTGCCTTGGTCTTGAGGAAGTCTTGGAAATACTTTTCGTTGCCGAGGAAGGCAGCCTCACCGGGGCAGGCTTCAGATAACGTAGCAACGCCGGAGATAGAAATCTCCGGCGTTGTGTCGTTGTGAAGTTTGCCACCCGTGAGAGCGAGAACGTCAGAGAGAGTGAGGTTCATAGCTCGAGGATGGGGGGAAGACATTCAGTCTCAGTTGGCGGCAGGAGCCTCGGGGGCCTCCTGCTGCTGCTGCTGGCCGTAGAGGCGCTTCAGCTCAGCCTCGGGGTCGAAGCCCTGGGGAGCGTCAGCGTTGAGGGTCTTGAGCACCTCGGGGGTGATGTCGAAGCCCTTCTTGATGTAGGGGAAGGCGGAAGTGGCGATGCCGATATCCTGCTGAGCGGAGACGGCGGCAGCGTCAATCACGAGGTCAGCACCCGTGGATTCGGCCACGCTGTTGATGCTGTTCTGCACGTCCTCGAGCAGGAGGCGCATCTCGCGGTTGCGAAGCTCACGGAAAGCCACGGAGCGGCGCTGGACGAAGTCCTTCAGCTCCTGATCAGCAGCCTTGATTTCGTTCACCTTGGCGTTGTGCTCCTCGCGAAGCTTAGCCACGGCTGTCTCGGAG
This sequence comes from Akkermansia sp., assembly GCA_024405415.1. Lineage (GTDB taxonomy): Bacteria > Verrucomicrobiota > Verrucomicrobiia > Verrucomicrobiales > Akkermansiaceae > Akkermansia. The sequence goes on along the minus strand of JAKSOV010000004.1, from coordinate 3,108 downwards.
AGGCTGGAGTCGTACTTGTCCTTAATCTTCTTGTCTTCCTCCTGCAGAGCGCGGAGCTTGTCCTCGCGGACCTTGACATCGGCCTTAATGTCGGCGAGCTGCTTCTGGAGCACGTTTTCCGTGTCGAAGCGCTTGTAATACATGGTGTAGAGCTCGCGCACGTTGACGGAGGCAACCTTGACATCAGCCTGAGCCGTGCCGACGATAGCCAGCAGGGAGACAATAGCGGTGGAGATGATGGGGAACTTCATGATAGATGAGGTTTTGTATCGGGGATATTGTACGGCTTCGGGCGCATAAGTCAAGCACACAGATAAACCGCTTGCATAAAATGACACGTTCTATCCTGTTTCCGTTCAAACAAAAAAGCAGATGCGGGCGCATCTGCTTTCTAAAAAAGGGAAATAGGGGGCGAATCAGGCCTTGGTGCAGTCGCAGGGGGCTCCGGGTTCCAGCTTGCCCGTGTTGTCGCGGATGAAGGGGAAATCCGAGACGCCCTCCAGCGTCAGGTAGGGGAAGGCCTTTGCCGTGCTTTCACCGCGCTTGGCTGCATCGAGCATCTTCTTGGCACCGTCGATGAAGAAATCCGCAATGGCAAGTCCTCGGCGCAAATCCTCCATGCTTTGCAGCAGACGCTTGCGCTCGCCTTCCATCATGTCGATACGTTCCTGAAGGGTGGAATCGCCCTCCGTGGTGGCATCGAGGAACATCTTGATGTTGGGAATCGTCACCCCGGCCTGTTTGAGCAGCAGCACGCCCAGCAGACGGGCGCGGCTGGCCTCGCCGTAGATGCGGCGGCCGGACTTGGTGCGCTCCACATATTTCAGAATGCCCTCTTTTTCATAGAAACGAAGCGTGTGCACGGACAGGCCGAACTCACGAGACAAGGCTGAAATAGTGTAATTCATTGCAACGCGCCTATTACATCATATTCTGTTGTGCAATGCAAGACATATTTGAGTATACTCTAAAAATATTTAGCGAAACGCCGGTGAATGGCAGAGGAGGTTCGACAAATCCTCATTTGTCTCTCTGCTCTCTTCCCCCATTTCGCCGCCGTTCTTGACTTAGCGGAGGAAAAAAGCCATAATACCGGGCGAGATGAGTACGTTCGGATACTATCGTTTTGCCGCTGCTACGCCGCAGGTGCGCGTGGCGGATGTGGAGTTCAACACCGCCGCCGTGACGGCCTGTCTGAAGGAAGCCGCGGCGAACGGCGCCCACATCGTCCTCTTCCCCGAGATGTGTTTGACGGGCTACACCTGCGGTGATCTCTTTCACCAGCCGACGCTGCTGCAATCCGCCCTGTGGGGCTTGCAGGAGATTGCGGCGGAGACCAAGGAAACGGATATCGCCGCCATCATCGACATCCCGATGGTCATCCAAGACGGGCTTTTCAATGTCGCCGCAGTGGTGCAGGGCGGTCGCGTGCACGGCTTTGTGCCCAAGAGCATTCTGCCGAACTACCGCGAGTTCTACGAGCAGCGCCAGTTCCGCTCCGCGCGGGAACTCACGGCGGACTGCGTGACCTTTGCCGGCGTGCGCGTGCCGCTGGGTACGGATTTGATTTTCCGCGACGCCAACAATGCGGACCTCACTTTCGGTATCGAAATTTGCGAGGACCTGTGGAGCGTCATGCCCCCCAGCTCCCGCCTTGCCTTGCAGGGCGCGCGTGTCATCTTCAACCCCTCCGCCAGCGATGAACTGGCGGGCAAGGCTCCCTACCGCCGTGCCCTCATCGCGCAGCAGAGTGCCCGCTGCCTCGCGGCATACGTCTTCTCCTCCGCAGGAGTGGGGGAGAGCACTCAGGATGTCGTCTACGGCGGGCATGCCCTCATTGCGGACAACGGCCGCATTGCCGCCGAGAGCGAGCGTTTCTGCCGCGACTCGCAGGTGATTTATGCGGACATCGACTGCGCCCGCCTCGGTGCCGCCCGCCTGAGCGAGAGCTCGTTCAACGACAGCCGTGCGCATGCCGCTGTGCCCGCTGCCCGCGTGGTGGAGGTGCCTGTGGCCATCCACGGCTGCGACCTTGTCTACGCCGCGCTGCCGCCGCGCCCCTTCCTGCCGAGTGAGGCGGAAGCCCCTGAACGCTGCGAGGATATTCTCTCCATTCAGACGGCGGGGCTCGCCAAGCGCATGGAACACACGCACGCCAAGACGCTGGTCATCGGTGTCTCGGGCGGTTTGGACAGCACGCTGGCGCTCATCATCTGCGCCCGCGCCTGCAAGCTGCTCGGTCTGCCCATGAGCACCATCCGCGCCGTCACCATGCCCGGTTTCGGCACCACGGGGCGCACCTATGCCAACGCCGTGAAGATGATTGAGCTGCTGGGTGCGGATTTCAAGGCGGTGAACATCAAAGAAGCCTGCCTGCTGCATTTCAAGGACCTCGACTTCGACCCCGCCCTGCGCACCACGACTTACGAGAACGTGCAGGCGCGCGAGCGCACGAAGATTCTCATGAATCTCGCCAACAAGACGGGCGGCATGGTGGTCGGCACGGGCGATCTCTCGGAGATTGCGCTGGGCTGGTCTACCTACAACGGCGACCACATGAGCATGTATGCCGTCAACTGCTCCATCCCTAAGACGCTCATCCGCTGCCTCATCTCCCACGTGGCGAAGCAGAGCGGGGAAGAGCTTGCCGCCGTGCTCCAAGATATCATCGACACGCCCGTGAGCCCCGAGCTGCTGCCGCCGAGCGACGACGGCTCCATCGAGCAGAAGACGGAGGATATTCTGGGGCCCTACGACCTGCACGACTTCTTCCTCTACCACTTCATCAAGTACGGTGCGGAGCCGGAGAAACTGGCCTATCTCGCCAAACACGCCTTCGCAGGTGAATATGCGGACGAGCTGGTGGACAGCACATTAAAGACCTTCATTCGCCGCTTCTTCATGCAGCAGTTCAAGCGCAGCTGCATCCCCGACGGCCCGAAGGTCGGCACCATAGCCCTCTCCCCTCGCGGCGATTGGCGCATGCCCTCCGATGCCGTGGCGAACGAGTGGCTGTCACGTCTCGAAAACGCCGAGGTTTGAGTATACCGGTGCTCGACAAATGGGGATTTGTAGATTTACTATGTACTAGGTACTATGTACTATTTT
>JAKSOV010000039.1 GCA_024405415.1 Akkermansia sp. | reverse complement strand
AGGGCGCATCCCATACTTGCGCGAGCTTCGCCCGCGCAAGACTTCGACAAATCCCACTTTGTCCGTTTAAGCACCCCCCAAAAAAGGCCCTGCCTGACGGCACGTCAGACAGGGCACTTAACTTTGGGCGTTATCTATCAGATAAAGGTTCGAATCACCGCCTTCGCCCTCAATCTGTCCACCCACTCGCGGTAGCGCTTTTCGCTCTGCTTGCGGCGCACGGCGTCATCTACCTTCTGTTTCACCTCGGGGTTGCTCAGGGGCGGGGCGGGAGCGAGCTGCTTTTCACGGACACGCACCAGCGTGAACCCGGCGTTATCCATCAGCGGGCCGATAACCTTGCCCGGCTCGGCGCTGAACACGACATTGGCGAACTCCACAGCCAAATCCGTGCGCTTCAGCAGGGGCCACGCACCGCCTTCCTCCGCATGAGCATCGCGGGAATACTCGCGGGCGGCGGCGGCAAAGGAAATATCCCCCTTATCGAGGCGCTGCTTGAGCGCCTCGGCCTTGCGGTACTGCTGCTCGGCCTTGGCCTGATACTCCGCCTGCGTCATATTCTCATCGGGCAGCTCATCGAGCGCAGGGATGAAAATCTTATCGAAGCGCACGGCGTCGTTCATGATATCGCGATACTCGGATTTGGAGGCATTGTACTCCTCCCGAATCTCATCGGGCGTGGGCGGAATACCGCGTTCATAGCGAGAGGAGCGCATGGCGGCCACCGTCACCTCCTTCTTAACGGACTCGCGATAGTCGCTATAGGTCATACCGCTCTTGCGAAGATTGTCCAGGAACTCGCCGCGGTTGCCGTTGAACTGCACGAGGATGCGGCGGTTGATTTCCTGCTCCACGTTATCCTCCTTCATCACATAACCCTTGGTCTCGAACTCGCTGAGCACAAGCTCGCGGTCAATGAGGTCATCCAACACGGACTTCTTGGCCTTCACCAGCTCAGAATTAAAACGGGGGCCCTGCTTGGGGTAAAGCATCATCAGCTCACGGAAATAGGGGCTGATGCGGGCGCGCACCTCAGCCGCCGTGATGGGGCGTCCGTTCACCGTCGCAGCAATGCGGTTCACCACACCGCCTTCGGGAGCGGCGTTCTTGGGCGCGGCCGAGGCCGCCTCCGCCACCGCAAGCGCAGCGAGCATCAGAAGAGCGAAACGACAGACAGGTTTCATACGCTGCTCATGTTACCCCATGTATGCCGCCGCTTCAACCCCCATCTTTGTCACCACCGCTTTTTTTGCTCGCATCCCGCGCGCAGGGTGGTATACTCGCAGTCGAAACACATATCCATTCCACCATGGCCATCAAACTGTTTATCCCCGGTCCGACCATCGTGTCGGAGGACGTTCTCAAGGAACTCAGCCGCCCGATGATTTCCCACCGCTCCAAGGCGGCCTCCGAGCTGCAGAAGCGCATCTCCGACAACCTTCAAAAAGTGCTCTTCACGGACAACCGCATTCTGCTCTCCACCTCCTCCGGCTCCGGCCTGATGGAAGGCGCCATCCGCTCCTGCACCGCCAAGCGCGCGGCCGTGTTCTCCGTGGGTGCCTTCGGTGACAAGTGGTTCAAGATGGCCAAGACCAACGGCGTGCCCGCCGACAAGTTCTCCAGCGTGATGGGCCAGCCCACCACCCCCGAGATGGTGGACGAAGCCCTCTCCACGGGCAAATACGACCTCGTGACCGTGACGCACAACGAAACCTCCGCCGGCATCCAGAACCCCGTGGAGGAAATCGCCGAGGTCATGAAGAAGTACCCCGATGTCGTGTGGTGCGTGGACGCCGTGTCCTCCGCCGCGGGCTCCAAGATTGAGACGGACAAGCTCGGCATCGACGTGCTCATCACCTCCACCCAGAAGGCGCTCGCCCTGCCCCCCGGCATGGCCATCGCCGCCGTCAGCAAGAAGGCCTACGAGCGCACCGCCGAGGTGGAGCACCGCGGCCTCTACTTCGACCTCCGCAACCTCTGGGACTTCATCGACAAGAAGAACTACCAGTACACCTCCACCCCCTGCCTCACGCTGATGTACGGCCTCGACCGCCAGCTGGAGCACATCGTGAACGAAGAAGGCATCGAAGCCCGCTTCGCCCGCCACGAGGAAATGGCCAAGTGGACCCGCGCCTGGGCCGACGAGCACTTCGCCGTGTACCCGAATCGCGCCCACCTCTCCAAGACCCTCACGGTCATCGACAGCCACATCAAGGCCACGGGCGAGATGATGGACATCAAAGCCCTCAACGCCTTCCTTGCCGAGCGCAACATGACCGTCGGCAACGGTTATGGCGACCTGAAGGACAAGACCTTCCGCATCGCGCACATGGGCGAGCTCACCATCCCCGACCTGCAGGAGGTGACCGCCGCTATCGAAGAGTTCATCCGCCACTAAGATGTACAAAGTACAAAGTACAATGTACATATCATTTAAGTGAGCGACCGCTTTTTTCAACCGCAAGGTGCTCTTGCACCTTGCGGTTTTTCAGCTCATTTTTAATGTTATTTGCCATGGAACCTCAATTTACTCTTCCTTATCAGGTGATGTACTACGACACCGACTGCGGCGGCGTGGTGCACAATCTGGCCTACCTACGCTGGGTGGAAGAAGCCCGCACCAAGATGGGCACCGCCCTGGAGATTCCCTTTGCGGAGATGGCCAAGGAAGGCAAGCACCTCGTCCTCGTCCGCCACGAAGTTGATTACCACTCCCCCGCCTTCATGGGGGAAACGATGCACGTCAACTGCTGGCTGGAGCGCGTGGAAGGCGCCAGCATGTTCTTCCGCTTTGAAATCCGCCGCCCTGAGACCGACAAACTCTGCGTCACCGTGCGCCAGCGCCTCGCCCTCGTCCAGATGCCCAAGGGCCGCCCCCTGCGCATCCCCGCCGACTGGGCTGCAAAGGCCGCAGGAGCGGACAATTTATAAAGCATGAAATTCGCGCAGCATTGCTGCGGGATAATGGAAAGCCCCGTCTGACGTGCTGTCAGACGGGGCTTTCGGGTCAGCGGTTCCATGGGCTGCGGCCGGGGAAGCCGCCCTGCCCGCCTTGGGGTCGGCGATAGCCGCCGTTACCCCCGCCCTGCGGGCGGCGGTACTGCGGCGGGCGGCGCTGCATCCGCGGATCCGCCGCATGAGCCTCGCCCTCGGCATCACTTTCCGCTGAAGCGGGCTGCATGCCCTTGCCGCGGTGGTAGCGCGAGGCATTGGGGTGCGGGGCGTGCGGCTTGAGGTTGCTCTTCAGCTCAAAGGAAGCCAGCGGCGCATAGCCTTTCTCCTCCATGAGCTTGTCCCAGTTCTTCGGCAGCTCAATCTTCACGGTGGCAAAACCGCCGCCGGGCAGGCACATGGTCTTGTTGCGGTTGTCATCGCCTGTGATGAGCATGGCCGTCTTGCCCTCCTGCATCACGGGGACGGTCTGCACGGTATCCTTGCCGCTCCATTGCAGCCACAGGGGCGTGCGGGTTTCCTCGGCGCCTTCGGTCCGGGCTATCTTGCGGACGTGCTGCGAGAGGGGGTAAGTCTCGGGGTTGAAAGCGCTGCCGGGGTTGCCCCAGTAGTTGGCGGTCGCTCGTTGCACGAGGGGCACGCGGGCCGTCTGCAGCAGCGCTTTCTCCAGCTCCTCCTTGCTCTTGTATTTCTGCGCGAGATCGCGGGCAACGTATTCCGTGATGAGCATAGTGCGGTACACAAAGGGCGTACCGCTTCCCACGGCAAACTGCTGTTTTTCGGTGGCATCCCATGCCATCATCTCCATGATTTTCTCGGCATCGGAGGTTGCGGGGGCGAGATTGTTGCCCCAGCAGAGAGCGGAGCCGACAGAGAGGGTATTATCGTTGAGCTGATAGCCCTGCTGCATGTGGTAGGGCAACCAGCCGAGCTTCACGGCGGCGGCTTCATCCTCCGCGAGGCACCACGGCATCAGGTATCCGAAGGTGCCCATGCGGTTCTCTTTGATATAATAGCCGCCGAAGTTCAGCATGGCGAGATTGATGAAGCGGCCGAGCTTCGCATTGCGTTGATCGGAGATTTCGCCCTGTCCGTGGTCCAGCCCCAGCTGGCGCGCCACGGGACCGTTCACCCAGCAGAAAGGTGTCCACGCATGCGTGCTGGCCAGCGTGCGGCGGAAATCGCCGTCGGTCATGGCCTTGGTCATAGCGATGAGCAGCGGCATGTACTCCGGCGGGCAGCCCGCCATCACGCCGTTCACCGCCACCTGACGCACCGTCACCTCGCGCTGCGCGGGGGCCACGGTTGCCACCACGCTGTCCGCCGCGGCATCCGTAAAGCGCAGGAACTCCTCCACGGCCTCCTTCGTGGGCGGCACAATCGGCAGACCATCCGTCCACCCCTTCTCGGCAAAGTGCTCGTTGACGGCCTCCAAGCTGCCCGTAAGGACCACGCCGGTCTGCGCACCTTCGTTCTTCACGCGCTCGGCATCGGAGAACGGGGTGGTGAGCGCCTTGACGATCTGCGGCCACAGGACTTCCCGCGTGTTCTTCTTCAGCTCCTCGGGCGTATGAGCAGAGAAAGCGCCGGGGTACTCCGCTACGCGGGGGATGGCGACACCCGCGGCACGCGCGGCGGATTTCGCCTGCTCGGTGAAGCCCGGGGCGGCAATCATGACGGAGGCCAACCCGATGGATTCCGCCGCAATGCAGGAGCCCATTTCCTTCGGGGTGCAGAGGCCGCAGCCGCCGTTGCCGGAGATGACGGCATCCACGCCCATGGATTTAAGCTTGCCCACAAACGCATCTTTCTGCTCGCGCACCACGCCGGGACCGGGCCAGGGCCCCGCGGAGCCGATTTCGTTGAGCACGTAGACCGTGGTGTTTTTATAGTGGCTCTGAATCAGCTTCTTTATCTCGGGATGCGTCACATAGGCCATGAAGCTGCCGCCCACGACGGCAATGGTCTTGCCGTCCAAGGTGTCGAGGCGCGGCCCCTGCCGCATTTCCTTGATATGGCTCCTGCCCACGGGGGCATACACAGCGTAAACGCCCTCCTGCGGCTCTGCGGGCAGCGAGCACACGCCGTCGGGGCAATTTTCAACCGCGTAAAGAGCGGTAGCCAACATTGCACAAAGGAAATACGCAGCTTTCATACGGACAGGGGATAGAACGGAAGGCACCTCAAGAATCTACAGAAAAAAGAGAGAACATTCTCATGGCTTGCCAAACAGGGAGTGCTCGTGTACAATGCGCGCGTGTCCGCGCATCCGCATGCTTCAGCCGTTGATTTCAACGAACGCCCCTTCATCCTCTTTTGGGAGGTGACGCGATCCTGTGCGCTCGCATGCCGCCATTGCCGCGCGGTGGCACAGCCACAGGCGCACCCTGAAGAGCTGACGCATGAGGAGGCGCTTTCCTTGGCGGACAAGATTGCCGCGCTGCACCCGCCGATGGTGGTGCTCACGGGCGGCGACCCCATGATGCGCCGCGATATTTTCGACATCATCCGCCGCCTTGCGGGACAAGGCATCCGCGTGGCGCTCAGCCCCGCCGCCACCCCGCGCCTGCTGAACACGGATTTTGCTGCGCTGAAGGAGGCGGGGGTCGTCTCCATGAGTCTGAGTCTCGACGGCGCGACACAGGAGACGCACGATGCTTTCCGCCGCGTGCCGCACACCTTCGAGCGCACGCTGGAAGCCGCCCGCAAGGCGAAAGAAGCGGGCATCCAGCTGCAAATCAACACCACCGTCGCCAAGAGCACCCTGCCTGAGTTGGACGCTTTTGCCGAGCTGATGCGCACGCTCGCGCCCGATGTGTGGAGCGTGTTCCTGCTCGTCCCCACGGGCCGCGCCACGGCGGAGGACATGCCGAGTGCCGACGATATCGAACAGCTCTGGAAAAAACTTCTCTCTCTGCGCGAGACGATGCCCTTCGCCATCAAGACCACGGAGGGGCACCACTACCGCCGCGCGATGATGCAGGCCGCCGCGCGCGGCGAAGCCCCCGCCCCGCGCCACACCATCCCCACGCGCGACGGTAAGGGGGTCGTGTTCATCTCCCACGTGGGCGAGATTCAGCCCAGCGGTTTCCTGCCGCTCACGGCGGGCAATGTCCGCACGGACGACCTCGCCACCATCTACCGCACGCACCCGCTCTTCGTCACCCTGCGAGATGATGATGCGCTGGGCGGCAAGTGCGGCCAATGCGAATACCGCCGTCTCTGCGGCGGCTCCCGCTCCCGCGCCTACGGCACCTGCGGCGACATGATGGCCGCCGAGCCCCTTTGTTCCTACATCCCCGCCGCCCTGCGCGGCAGCCCGACAACGAGGCCGAATTGAAAGTATACGGTTGACCGAAAGAGAATCACCCTGATACCTCATGTCTTTCATGACCGTTTCATATGCGCAGGCTCTTTACATTGTCATACGACATTTGCATGAAATATTTCTTGGCAATAAGGTAAAAATCATATAGGATTAAGGGGAGAAACACATTTTTCAGCATGAGAACAGCAATCATCGGCGCAGGCATTTCCGGCCTTGCGGCAGCACGAATGGCTCAGGAACGGGGAGATGAAGTCATCATCTTTGAGCAAGGCTCCCGGGTCGGCGGTCTTGTAAAGTGTGATGTTGTGGACGGAGTGCTCTACCACCGAGTCGGCGGACATGTATTCAACTCCCGTCGCTCCGATGTGCTGGAATGGTTCTGGAAACATTTTGACCGAGAAAAAGACTTTCACAAGGCTATTCGTCATGCGGTTGTCTCGCTGCAGGACGGCTCGGTAGTCGACTACCCTATCGAGAACCACCTCTACCAGATGCCGAAGGAATTGCGGCAGGCGATTATCGCGGACTTGATGGAGATTCAGCAAAACGGATACACCGAGTCGCACGATTTTGATGATTTTCTGCGTCACCGCTTCGGCAAGACCCTTTACGAGGCGTATTTTGCCCCCTACAACAAAAAAATCTGGGGGCGGTCTCTCACTGATGTACCGCTTGAGTGGCTGAAAGGCAAGCTCCCCATGCCGACCGTAGCGGAAATCATGGACGCCAACATTGCCCGCGAAGGAGAGATGAACATGGTGCACAGCTCCTTCTGGTATCCGCTTCGGGGCGGCTCGCAGTTTCCCGTTGACGTATTGGCGCAAGGGCTGGACATTCGGTGCAACACGTCCGTTGAACGAGCCGAATACCGAGAAGGCCAATGGCACATCAACGGCGCATGCTTTGACCGCGTCATCTACACCGGCAACGCGCGCAAGTTGCCCCGATTTATCAGCGGTGAGTGCTCGCTTGCCTCGCTCGCAAGTGATGTTGAGCAGTTGGAATATCACGGCACTACTTCCGTGCTCTGCGAGGTGGACAAGACCCCGTACAGCTGGATTTACATGCCCGGCAGCAACCATGAATCTCACCGCATCATCTGCACGGGCAATTTTTCGCCCCACAATGACAGCCGAGACCGTTCCACAGCTACTGTCGAGTTCTCCCGCCGCATGAGCCGCGAAGAAATTGAACAGCAATTGGCGGTCATTCCCTTCCATCCCACCTACATTTCCCACCATTGGGAGGATTGCACATACCCCGTTCAAACAGGTTCCACAAAGAGCATCATCGACCAGCTGAAAGCGGCGCTGCATCCCAGCCGTTTCTACCTACTGGGGCGTTTTGCCGAATGGCAGTACTATAATCAGGATGCAGCCATCGGCGCCGCGCTGGACTTATTCCACACCCCCGAATTCCGATGAACACGCTCATTACCCTGATTCACCGCTACACGGCACTCGCGAAGTTTCTCATCGTGGGCGTTTCCGCATCTCTGGTGCACGGCATCATTTCCTGGATTTTTTACTATCACATACTGCTCGGGCACACACTCATCTCCACCTTGACGGGTTATTCCGGCGGCTGGCTTGTCTCCTACCTCGGCAACCGCATCTGGAGTTTTCGCGTTAAAGAAGAAGTTCCCATCGTTGCCTCCGCTGCGAAGTTCATCGTCAGCCAACTGGTGGCAGCGTGCGTGCTTCTCTTTTCCACGTGGACCATCCAGCAAATCATCATTCTCTACTTCAAGTGGTATATTATTACCAACAACCTGCACATGACGGAGGAACTCCGCAACTTCTGTTCCGGAGCATCCTACCCGCCGGCGTTGTTCGGAGGCATGTTCGTAGCGGCCATTGCAAGCTACCTCATGATGAAGTGTTACGTCTTCAAAAAACATTAATTTTCAGCAAAGGAGATTGATTATGAACGATACGCGATTTGCCATCTGCATCCCGATGGCCAACGAAGAACAGGATTTCGACAGTTTTATCACCCCGCTCCGCAAGGTGTTAACACAATTTCCCAACGCTCTTGTCTATATGGTGGTAGACAACGCGAGCAAGGACCGCACGCCCGAGCTCTGCGAGCAGCTGCAGGCTCAGGATTCCCACTTCCGCTATGTGTGGGCACCCGAGAACCGCAACGTCGTCGATGCCTATCTCCGGGGGTTCCGTGAAGCCATGAAGGAACATCCTGATTTCATTCTTGAGATGGATGGCGGCGGCTCACATGATCCACGCGTCATTCCCGCCTTCGTGCGAGCTATGACAGAAGGCAACGAATGCGCTTTCGGCTCCCGCTACATCAACGGCGGCTCGATGGTCGGCTCTCCCTTTAAGCGCCGTTTTCTTTCTAAGTTCGGTTCTTTCTTAGCCCGTGTCCTGCTTGGGTGCCCGATGAAAGATGTCACCAGCGGATACGAGGCTTTCAGTTATGAAGTCATGGAGAAGATTCTCGCCTATCCTCTCAGGAGCAAGGCCCATTTCTACCAGACAGAGTTGCGTTACCTCTGCCGCTACCGCAATTGGATTGAGGTGCCGATTCATTACACCGCACCTTCCCCCCGCGTATCCCCCAATGCGCTCAAAAATGCACGTAACTGCCTTCTGTACTACACGTTCAGACACTGGTTAACCTCCGGCCCGCACATTTAAGTAAAAAACGCAATCGAGGATTCGAAGGCGAAGACGTTTGTTCATATGGATAAAAAAATCCCAAAAAAATCAGAGAGCTCTCGTTTGCCCTATCCCTAAACCATCCGGGGAAGATGGCACGATGACTTCGCAGCCAGAAAAAGCATTCCCTTATCAATTTTAAGTTGGATGGAAGCAGGGCGCAAACCGCGCAGGAAACCGCCACGCAAAAAAATACGCGCAACTGCCCGTTTTACCTCTCCGCCCGACTCTTCTCGACTCATTGAACTTGATACGCCCCTCCCTCCAATATATGCACACCTCCTCTTTTTCTCAGCAGCCGTTTCGACGCGTTGCAGGCTGGTGCTTATTTGCCTCGCTGGTGATAAATCTGTTCTGCAACTCCTTCTCTCCGTTCTTCATCCCGGAGGGCGCAATGGACCCGAACTGTTTTTATGCAGAAGGCTGCGCCATTGCACATGGGATGCTGCCATACCGTGATTTTCTGGATGTCAAGGGTCCGTTATTATTTCTCATTTACACCATCGGCTATCTGCTCACGCCAACGCGCTGCGAAGGGATTTTTTTACTGTATGTCTTGGCGACATGCGGTACCCTGATTGCATTCTACCGAACGACTGAACTGTTTCACCTCACCCCCAAACAATCAATCGTTGCAGTCGCGCTGACTGCCTGCGCCCTTTTCTCCCGAGCCGTCACTTTCTGGGCTGCTCAACCGGAACAGCTCATGGTATTCCCGTTTGCGTGGTCCCTGTATTATCTCACCGCCTTTTTGACACAACCCGATGCAGCCCACCATCGACCTCTTGCTTGGTGGGTCAGCATCGGTGCGGCCACCTCATTCCTCATCAAATACAATTTTGTTTTACCTTATACGGCAATCTTCTGTGTGGTTGTTTTCCGGCTGATTCATCAGGGGCAGGCCAAAGAGATTCTTCCGTTTTTCCTGCGCTGTCTTGTCGGAGCGGGGCTTATTTGCGCGCCGTTTATCATTTATCTGACATATCACGGCTTGTGGAACGACTTTTACCACGCTTACTTTCAGCTCAATTTAGAAGCAGCTGCCAACCAACCGGGGTTCAAATCCGCCGAGCAAATCAAATCGAAGTTTATCTCCATTCCGATAAAGACGCTTGCATATGCACTCTTAGGACACGCATGTGCCGTCGGCTTCATCTGTAAGCACTCTGAATACAGAAGCCTGATGCGACACCTGCTGCCCGTTCTTCTAGTAACATTTCTAAGCTGTTTCATGGGACTCTGGGGCTACTACTACATCATCATGGCCCCCACCGCCATTTTCTGCAGCATTGACATTGCGCGGCACCCATTCACAAACGCGCATTTAGAACGAGGTTTTGCCTGGAAGCTGGCGGCGGCGGCTCTTCTCCTTGTGTTTCTGATTAACGACCACTGCCTCGGGCCGCTGGGCTGGGGGCGCCCGAGGCAGGAACGAGCTCACATCGAAGCCGTACAGACAATGATAGCGCGCATTCCGTCGCCGCGCATTATCTATTGCGAATCACCCGATATTTTACTGGGCAGAAAAGCTGAGACTCTACCGGGTGCAAGTATGTGGATGCTGCTAAGCGGCGTTTATTCCTGTCGGGAAAGTTTGCGAGACTGCGCCATCCGAGAAAGACGAGCCGACTTCATCGTAACATCGGTGATCACCGGAGAAAAGATGAAAAAACTGGTTCAAGAGAGCGGATATACGCCGATTTCCGGGGCTCACTTCGATAGAATCGGCAAGTTGATGGACGTGCAATTGTGGGCCCTGCCGGACGTTGTCACATTGTTACGCCCGACAAATTGATTCTATGCGCACATCTGCAGCAGCTTCTGACTCCTACAGCTATTCCGAACAGACAAACAGCGTGTACAAGTTTTGCGTAGCCCGCAGACGCCTCTTGCGGAAGATGCCTTGCCAATCAGGTTTAGCTCTGCTAGAATGGCAGCTCCGCACCGCACCATGATTAACATCACGAAACTTTGGACGGGTATCGCCCAGCCCGCCGACCACATCCGCTACGGCCTCGGCCACGGCGACCGCTCGCCGCACAGCAGCACCGCCGCCTGCACCCCGACCTCCTCCCGCGCCCGCAAGCCCGTGGTGGTGTGGAACATCTCGCGCACCTGCAACCTGCGCTGCGTGCATTGCTATGCGGACTCCCACGCGGAGCGCTACGCGGGCGAGCTGACATGGGAGCAGTGCTGCGCCGTGATTGACGACCTCGCGGACTACGGCATCACCGCCCTGCTTCTCTCGGGCGGCGAGCCCCTGCTGCACCCGCACTTGCCGCAGATTCTGGAGCGCGCCATTTCCAAGGGGCTGAAGGTCACCATCTCCACCAACGGCACCAAGATTACCCCTGCCCTCGCCGCGCGCTTCAAGGAGCTGGGCGTGGCTTACGTCGGCATTTCGCTGGACGGCATCGGGGAGGTGCACGATAAGTTCCGCGGCGTGCCCGGCGCGTTTGAGGGGGCCATCCGCGGCTTCCGTCTCTGCGAGGAGGTGGGGCAAAAGACGGGTCTGCGTCTCACCCTCACACGCAACAACGTGCAGAGCATGGAGGAGATTCTGGATTTCATCGAGCGCGAGCGCATTCAGCGCGTGTGCTTCTACCACCTCGTGCCCACGGGGCGCGGCGTGGATGTCGCCAGCCTCAAGCCCGAGGAAGCCCGCCGCGCCATCGACATGCTCATCGCCCGCGCCGAGGCATGGCACGCGGCGGGTGAGACGCGCGAGCTGCTCACCGTCACCCAGCCCGCGGACGGCGTATACCTGCTGCTGCGCCAGCTGCGCGAGGGGCACCCGCTCGCCAAGGAAACGCTGAAACTGCTCACGTGGAACGGCGGCGGGGCGAACTCCAGCGGTCGCGGTTTCGCCAACATCGACACGCAGGGCAACATCCACCCCGACCAGTTCTGGCAGGGTGTGACGCTCGGCAATGTCAAAACCCAAAAGTTCTCCGACGTGTGGGAGGCCGTCAGCGAGCCGTCCGCCGACAAGCTCCGCGAGCTGCGCGGCAGCGATGACCCTGCCGAGCGGCAGAAGAAGCTCAGCGGCCCCTGCGCGACCTGCAAGCATTTCGCCCTCTGCGGCGGCGGTTTCCGCACCCGTGCGGCCTTCCAAAACGGCCACTGGTACGGCTCGGACCTCGGTTGTTATCTCACGGAAGAGGAGCGCAACACGGACCTTTCCGCCCTGCTGTAAAATTCCTTGAAAAAAATTGAAAAAACTTTACTTTTTCTCTTGCAAGCCAAGAGGCACTATGGTAAGAAAGATTTTGTCATGAAGCGTTTTATCCTTTCCTCTCTCCTCGTCGCTCTTACGGGTGCTGCCTACGCAGATATTCAGGCTCCCCCCGCTTCTGAGTACACCGCCACCCGCAAGCTCGGCCGCGCGGTGGACAACATCCTTCTCGGCGTCTCCGAGCTGCCCACCAGCGTCTACCGCTGGAACTCCACGGAGGGTAACACCGCCGGTTGCACCGTCGGCGTTATCGACGGCGTGTCCCGCACCGCCATCCGCATGGGCTACGGCTTCTACGAGCTGGTGACTTTCTGGGCGCCCACCTACAAGTGCACCTACCGTCCTCCCTATCAGGGTTCCTGCGGTCGCAGCGGCCTCAAGGAGTACAATGTCTGGAGCGGCTTCGCTGAGTTCCCCGAGGAAATCGGCTTCGAGAGCAAGTACAACTACAGCCGTCTCAGCAAGGACTGATATAGATTTACAAATTACAAATTGTAATCTCGCGCGGCTTCGCCGCGGTATGAAGAAAGCGGTCTGACCGATGGTCAGACCGCTTTTCTGTCGGCTCATCTCCCCTCACGCCCGACAAAAAAGCGTCTGACGGTACGTCAGACGCTTTTCCTATCCCTGCGCCGCCAGGCGCACTCTCTGAAAATTTGTAATTCCCTATCACGCCATCTGTCGCAGCAGTCCGGTCAACTCCAGTTGGAAGGCCTGCAGTTCTTCGGGCGTGGGAACGGCCGTCTGCTCAATCCAGCCGAAACGGCCCATTTGGTCAATCTGCCACGCGCAGCGCGTGCCGCTCGGGAACACCACCTTGCCGGACACGAGAGCCCCGGGGAGATAAAGCTCATCCAGCGTCACCACGGGCTTGCCGTCCGCTGCGGGGACGGGTGTCTCCGCAGGGGCAGGCGCCTCCTCCGCAGGGGCGGCGGGGGCGGGTTCGGGAGCCGTGACAATCTCGATGCCGTTATCCAACAGCAGGAAACGCACATCCATGAAGGTGAGGTGCAGACCGCACTCGCTCACCAAGCGCTTCTGAATGCCGTTCAAATCAATCCCCTGCCCGGCCCAGGTGCGCACCATATCCAATTGCTCAGCGGAAATCTTACTCATGCCGACATTCTAGCCCCCGCACGCCGAAAAGCAAGAATATTAGATGACAGCAAGGCGATACAGGCGAACAAATGGGGGAGTTGTAGATTTACTATGTACTAGGTACTATGTACTATTTTTGAATAGAGTGCGGCTGTCGCCGCAAGGATGGAAAACCCGTTCTGACGCTTGCGTCAGAACGGGTTCGTTATCTCGCGGCGTTAGCCGCCGAACTTTACAAATAGTACCTAGTACATAGTACCTAGTAAATCCCGACAAATTCTCATTTATCGTCCCCGTCCTGCTCAAAAGAGCGTGCCGCCGCTGTAGGAGTTGTCGTTGCGCAGATGCTCGCGCAGAGCGTCGGCCAAGTAGCGACAATCATCCGCCCGCACCACCACATCGAGACGGCGGCGGTAGGCCTCCTGCAAGAAACGGATCAGGGCCTGCGGGTCATTCAATGCGTAGCTCGGTACTTCTTCTGCGTTGTCCATCGTGGCCTTCATTGTACCCTCCCCCCTACCCCGCTGGCAAGGAGAATTTGCCGGAACGCACGTGCGGAAGCCTTTTCTCCATTTATCCGCGCTGCTGTCGCAATTCTGGCTTGACAAAATTGCAATTTTTTTGGCACTAATAGAAACAGCGAAGCGCTCCGCGGAACTGCGAAGCGGCTTCCCACCACTTTCCCGCCTTTTCTCCCATGTCCCGCACGCTGATTATTGCAGAAAAACCCAGTGTCGCCGCAGACCTTGCCCGTGTGCTCGGTCGCAAACTCGGCAAATTCACCCGAGACGAAGCCTCGGGCAGCTACAGCAATGAGGCGATGATTATCACCTCTGCCGTGGGTCACCTGGTGGAGCAGAAGAAGCCGCAGACGGAGGACGGCAAGAGCCTGCCTTGGAAGATGGACTACCTGCCCGTGATGCCCAAGACCATGGAGCTGGAGCCGATTGCCAAATCCGCCGACCGCCTGAAGAAGGTGCTGAAGCTGGCGAAGGCGAAGGATGTGACCCGCCTCGTGAACGCCTGCGATGCCGGGCGCGAGGGTGAGCTGATTTTCCGCAATATCATCCGCTTCGGCAAGCTGAAGAAGCCCATCGCCCGCCTGTGGATGCAGAGCATGACGGACGATTCCATCCTCGAGGCATGGAATTCCCTCAAGACGGACGAGGAGATGCAGCACCTGGCGGATGCCGCCGTGTGCCGCTCGGAGTCCGACTGGCTGGTGGGGCTGAACAGTACGCGCGCCCTCACCGTGCTGCAATCGGGCGCGGGCGGTTTCAACGTGACCCCCGCGGGCCGCGTGCAGACGCCGACGCTGGCCATCCTCGCCGCGCGACAAAAGGAAATCCTCGCCTTCACGCCCGAGCCGTACAGCGAGGTTCACGCCACCTTTGCCGCCAAGGGCGGCAGCTATGAGGGCCGCTGGTTCAACCCCGCGTGGAAGAAGGACGAGAAGCAGCCCCAGCACACCCGCGAGCGCATCTGGGACGCCGCAGAGGCCGCTGCCATCGCCGCCCGCTGCGAGGGCTGCCCCGCGAGCGTGACGGAGACAAAAAAGCCCGTCTCCATGCCCGCCCCCCTGCTCTTTGATCTCACCTCCCTGCAAAAGGAGGCGAGCAACCGCTTCGGTTTCTCTGCCCGCCGCACGCTGCAAATCGCGCAGGAGTGCTATGAGAAGCACAAGGTGCTGACCTACCCCCGCACGGACTCCAAGTTCCTGCCGAACGACTACCTGAAGGTGGCCACCCGCACGGTGAGCGAGCTGGGCGCCGCGCTGCCCGAGTTCGCCCCCTTCACGGCGGAGATTCTGGAGCAACGCCGCATCCGCCCCAACAAGCGCGTGTTCGACAGCTCCAAGGTGAGTGACCACTTCGCCATCATCCCCACGGGGCGCATCGTGCCGCTCACGGGGGACACGGCCAAGATTTACACGCTGGTGGTGCAGCGCTTCCTCGGCGTCTTCCTGCCGAATGCCGAGTTTGAGGACACGGAGCGCACCACCACCGTGGAGAGCAAGGGCGCCCGAGACCATTTCTACACCCACGGCCGCGTGCAGCTCAGCGCCGGCTGGCGCGCCCTCTACGGCGCGGAGCGCAAGAAGAAGGACGAGCTTTGCGCCGTGGCAGCGGGCGAAAAAGTGAAGGCCAAGGAGGTACACGCCATGGCGGAGCAGACCAAGGCCCCCTCCGCCTACACGGAAGCCACCCTGCTCACCGCCATGGAGACGGCGGGCAAGCTGGTGGAGGACGATGATCTGGCCGATGCCATGAAGGAGCGCGGTCTCGGCACCCCCGCCACGCGCGCCGCCATCATCGAAGGTCTGATTACGCAGGAGTACATTGCCCGCGAGGGCAAGGAGCTGATGGCCACCCGCCGCGGCATGGACCTCATCGACCTGCTGGGCAAAATCGGCCTGAGCACCCTCTCCAGCCCCGAGCTGACGGGCGAGTGGGAATACCGCCTCAAACAGATGGAGAACGGCAAGCTGGGCCGCGAGCACTTCATGCAGGACATCCGCCGCTACACCACGGAGATTGTGGATTCCGTGCGCGACTACATGAAGGACGGCAGCGACAACCCCGACCTCGATGTCACCTGCCCCTCCTGCGGCTCCCACCCGCTCAGCAGCCGTCTGGACGCCGTTTCCTGCAAGCACTGCAAGTTCCGCCTGCGCCGCGTGCATGCGGGCCTGAGCCTGAGCGATGAGCTGCTGGCCCAACTCATCCGCGAGAAGCAAATCCCCGTGATGGACGGCTTCCGCTCCAAGTTCGGCAAGCCTTTCAAGGCGGGTCTGCGCATGGTCGCCCCCGCCACGGAGCGCGCCTCTTGGAAGGCGGAGTTCTATTTCGAGGACGACAAGAAAGAGAGCGCCGAGAGCGCCATGCAGCCCGCGGGGCTCATCGCCGTGAAGGGCTGCGGCGAGCTGCCGCTCTTTGTCAGCGACAAGCAGTGGAGCATCCCCGACATGGAGTTTGCGGGCGGCCACAAGGGTTTTTCCGTTTCCCGCATGATTCTCGGCCGCGAGGTGACGCGCGAGCTGCTGGCTCAGGTGCTCGCCACGGGCAAGAGCGAGCTGCTCTCGGGCTTCGTTTCCCAGCGCACGCACCGCGCTTTCGATGCCTACCTCGTGTTGGATGAGAAGAAGGGCAACGTGGGTTTCGAGTTCCCGCCCCGCGAAGAAAAGCCGAAATCCGCCCGCAGCGCCAAGGCCGCCGACAAGAAGTTCACGCGCGCCGATGCCGCGCAGGAGGATCTCTCCGCCGCCAAGCGCCACGGCGTCATCAAGGTGAAGGGCAAGGGCGAGCACGAGCTGCTGGAGACCGAAAACGCCTGGCATGTGGACGGCGTGGCCTACGGCAAGAACCGCAAGCCGCTGACCATCCCGCACGTCATGTGCGACATCCGCCTCACGGCAGAGGTGGTCGTCAAGCTGCTCACCAAGGGTAAGACCGACCTTATCAAGGATTTCGTGAGCCACAAGAGCGGCAAGAAGTTCGATGCCTACCTCGTCTTTACCCCCGCCAGCGGCCGCATTTCCTACGAGTTCCCGCCGCGAGGTGAGAGCTGAGGCTAAGACGCCTTGGCATCACCCCGCCATCCCGCCTTCGCCTACGGCTACGGCGTGACAAGTCGGCGGGGTTCTCGGGGGTATAAAATCACCCGCCTCAATCCCCACCCTTACGGGTGGGGCTAACTATGTGACGGCATCTACATGCCTCCCCAAAATGCGCGCGCCCCGGCGCGCGAGGAGGACAACGCCCATCTGACGTTCCGTCAGATGGGCGCCTTCGTCACCTGTCGGGGGCCGCGCCGTTTCAGCACTTCGGGCGGGTCTGCTACAGCATTACTAATGCTGTAGCAAGGCAAAAATGAACAAGCCCTTAACTTTCTGCTGCTTAGAGCCACTCACGCTGAAAACGGCGAACATGTTTAAATCCGAACATTCGGTGTAAGTTATTGAAAATACAATGTCACTTTTGCTACAGCATTAGTAATGCTGTAGCATACAGGGTAGACCCTTTTTCGGGTTTACACGTAACTAATTCCAACACAACAACATATCTATGCGTAAGACATTATCTCTTCTCGCTATTATCGCGGCGCTCAGCACCACCGCCTTTGCTGAATCCTCTGCCTCATTCTCCGGCGGTGAAGATTATGAGACGGTCTATCAAGGCGCTGCCCCCGACTACTCTGTGACCATCTCCGAAGGTGGTGCGACTACCGTTCAGATTGTATACGGCAAATTCGAGGAGAGCGGTGAAGGTTCCGCCTCCGGAGGTAAGCTAGTGATGACGGGCGGCGCTCTGGATAACTCCTCCATTTACGGTGGATATGCATGGGAGGATGCGAGCCCTGCTAATGACAATATAATCTATATCAGCGGAGGTCAGCTTGACAGTTGCGGCACTGTCGCCGGCTATGCTCAGGGCGACGGTAGTGTTGCCAACGGCAATACCGTTATTATCACCGGCGGCGAGTTTGAGAATGGAAAAATTGAAGCGGCTTACTCACTGAGTGGCGACGCGAAGGACAATACAGTCACGGTCAGCGGCGGTGTCTTTAAGGGCGCTATTTCGCTTTCGTGTGCTAGCGCTCTCGAAGGAGAGGCCGTCGGCAACACCATCAACTTGGTTGGCAAGGGCGGCGAACTCTATGTGGAGAGCATAGATGAGACCTTACAGGGTCACGAGCTCAACATTCCGGCGATTGCGAGCACGAACGCTCTGAATATCTACGGCAAAGGAATTACTTCGGGAGGCATCATGATTTATGGCGAGATAAACTTCTACCTCGCCCCCGACACGCAGAACGGCGATACCATCCTGACGATGGCGGGGACGGATTTCTTTTCCGGAGATCCTACAGATAGCGGGATATTCGGTGTAAATCAGGTCAACGTGCGCTGCAATGGTGCCACGCTGCTCGAGAATGGTGATACCGTGACCCTCGTGCACAACGGTTCAGAAGGCATGACGCTGGTGGGAACGGAGGGCGAAGTGGATATCATTAAAGGCGTGACCGCCGAGTACGAAGGTAAGGTTGTCAAAGTCGGCAACGACCTTGTGCTGCAGGTCGGCACGGGTGATACCAACGACGAAGCCCTGAAATCCATGACCGAGACCCGCACGGACGTCGCCGCCT
>JAKSOV010000038.1 GCA_024405415.1 Akkermansia sp. | reverse complement strand
CAAAAATAGTACATAGTACCTAGTACATAGTAAATCTACAAATCCTCATTTCTCCTTCTCCGGGCACAAAAAAAGCCTCCGCCCTGTGGCGGAAGCCTCTGTGCCGATGGTTCCCCGGTGCCTCATGACCGGACTGAGAACCACCTCTGCGATGATTTCCTTAGCCCTGAACGGCGGCGGGAGCCTCCGGGCTGGGGGGGAGGGTATTCGCAGTAGCGGTGAACGCGGCAAGACCCAGAATCAGTGCGATAGCTTTCATCTTCATGTATCCTTTCGTTTATCGTTCATACCGACGCCATACGTCGGCACGGCAATTATGACAGATTTAAATGGGAAGTCAACACAAATTTCCAAAATTGTGTCATTTTTTTTAAAAAAACTTGCTATCCGCAACAAAATATGCGTGCCATGCAGCAACAAGTAAAGTGCCCTCCTTGAGGGGTTGGTTTTCTATTTTGCTTGAATACATGGCCTTATGCGCCTATAATGCGCGCGTATGGCGCAGGGGCGTATCAGTCGCGGTCGTTGGGTATCACTCGGGCTCTTGGGGCTCGGGGTGGCAGCGCTGTCGGCCGCGCTGTTGCTGCGCAGCGGTGAGGAAGAGTCGGCACCGACCGTGGCCACGGGCGGCATTTACGCCGCGGATACGCCGCTGGCTTCTCTACCCAAGCCCCTGCTGCCGGGGATGATTTTGCTGACCCCGGAGCAGATGGTGCGCGTGCCCTTTATCGACGGTTTTCAGGCTCCGCTCGGTTTGGCCAACGGCGGGTTCAGCTATGATGCGCAAGGTTTCGGCGCGCCGAACGAGCAGCGTGACGGCAACCACACGGGGCAGGACCTCAACGGCATCGGCGGGGAGGACTCCGACCTCGGCGATGCCGTGTATGCTGCGGCGCGCGGCATGGTGATTTTCAGCGGTGACGGCGGCCCCGGTTGGGGCAATGTCATCATCGTGGCCCACCGCATCCCCGGCGATGCCCGCATCATCCAGACGCTCTACGCCCACCTTGACACCTGCGGGGTGAAGGTCGGGCGTCTTGTCGGCCGCGGCGAGCCGCTGGGCACTGTCGGCACGGCCGGCGGGCAATACAAGGCGCACCTGCATTTTGAGGCCGTGGCCTCCTGCGCGGTGGAGGCGGGCCAGCGCGGCTACGCTAAGGGCGGGGTGATGAACCGCCTCGACCCGGACGAGCTGATGGCCCATTATCCCGCCCCGCCCGTACCGGACCCCTACGCCGCCGTGCGCCGTCTGCGCATCCGCGAGGCCGCCCTGCAAAATACCGAAGCCCCCGCCGCCGCTGAGCTGCCGGAAGGCTCCATCCCCGTTTCCCCCACTCAATTCCTTTAACCCACCCATCTGCACGATTATGCTCCGTACCTTCCTTCTTTTCCTCGTCTCCTTTTTGGTGACCATCGGCGTGGGCGCCGGCATGCTCTACATGCTGCGCCACAAGGCCGAGTTGCAGCAGACGCCCGCTCCCGCCGCCGTGACGGCACCTGCGGAAGCTCCCGCCCCCACAGCGGCGCCCGCCGCGCCGAAACCTGCACCCGCTCCTGAGGTAAAGCCGGCCCCGACCCCCGCGCCTGCGGCGGAGGAACCCGCGCCGAAGCCCGCGCCTGCCCCTGCGCCCGCGGCCAAGCCCGAGCAGCCCGCTGAGCAGGCTGCCGCTCAGGCCGTGCAGGAGGCTCTCCGCTCCGACGACCCCCAAAGCGCTTTGGAGAAGCTGGTGGCCGAAGGCCGCATGACCCCCGAGGCCGCCGCCGCCCTCAACGCCTGGCGCGAGAAACACAGCATTGCCAAGGTGGAGGAAGTGGGCAATGCCCGCCGCGCGGACGGCTCCCGCGAAACGCGCTACCGCCTCGTTGCTGCTGAAGGCGGTGAGGATATGCTGATCACCGTGGTGACGAAGGCCGACGGCAGCTGCATCATCGAAAGCGCTGTGAGCGCTAATGCCGATAAAACCGCCCTCACCGCCGAGAGCGACTCTCTCGCCGTGGCGGAGGGCTTTGTGGAGGCCGTGCGCCGCGGCGACATGGCTACCGCCCGCAAGATGGTGACAGGCACCCAGGTGTCCGACGCCACGGTGGCGGGCCTGTGCATGATTTTTGAGGAGGGCGAGTTCAAACTCCGCGAGACGGCCCCCATCCGCAACGCCTTTGAGAATGCCACCAACTCCGGCTACATCGTCTATGTGGTGGGTAAGAGCGCGGAGAAACCCGCCAACATCGGTTTGGAAGAGACCCGCACGGAGAAGGGCTGGGGCGTGAGCAGCGTGTCGCTGGACGCCCTGTTGAGCATGTACGAGGCTACGGCTTTTGCCGAGGGCGGCCACTACTTCCCCATCGTCAAGAACCCCAAGGGCGGTGATTCGCTCGCGCTCTTCTTCGGTTTCAACGAGGCGGACCTCACGCCCCGCTCGCAGCGCCAGCTGCAGATTGTCGCGGAGCTGCTGAAGGCCGGCCACGGGCACCTGAACATCTCCGGCCACACGGACGACGTGGGCTCCGAGGCCTACAACCAGAAACTCTCCGAACGCCGTGCCGAGGCCGTGCGGGAGGCTCTCATCGGCTTCGGCGTGGAGCCGCAGCAGGTGTCTGCCGAAGGTCTCGGCAAGAGCCAGCCCCGCCGCACCTACAGCACGGAAGACACGGAGCAGCAGATTGACTATATCCGCGGTGAAAACCGCCGCGCGGAGATTTATCTCGACTTCGAGTGATGCAATACGATTTGCATCGGGGCACGGCGGCGCAGCATGACTACGCCGCCGAGCTCAATGAGGAGCAATACGCCGCCGTGACCACAGCGGCGCGCCATGCTCTCGTCATCGCGGGTGCGGGCAGCGGCAAGACGCGCACGCTGACCTACCGCGTGGCGTGGTTGCTGGAGCACGGTGTGCCGGCGTGGCGCATCCTGCTGCTGACCTTCACGAACAAAGCCGCACGAGAGATGTTAGAGCGCGTGACACAGCTCACGGGGGCGGGCGCGGCGCAGCTCTGGGGCGGCACCTTCCACAGCATGGCCAACCGCTTGTTGCGCCGCCATGCGGAGCGCCTCGGTTACCGCGCAGGTTTCACCATTTTCGACTCCGATGACCAGAAGGCGCTCATGCGCGCGCTGGTGAAGCAGCATGTCGGCAAGGTCAGCAAGACGGACCGCTTTCCCAAGCCGGAACTGCTGCTCTCCCTCCACAGCCTCGCCGTGAACACGGGGCGCGATTGGGTGGAGGTGCTCAAGGATGAATACGCCTACCTCGTGAAGCATGAGGAGGTGATGGCAGCTATCTACCGCGACTACGCCGCGCGCAAGCTGGCGCAGAACGCCATGGATTTTGACGACCTGCTGGTGAACCTGCTGCGCCTGTTGAAAGAGCACACGGACATCCGCAGCGATTTGCAGGAGCGTTTCCTGCACGTGCTGGTGGATGAGTATCAGGACACGAACACGCCGCAGGACGAAATCATTGCCCTGCTGGCGGGCGGGGAACACAGCTCGCTCATGGCCGTGGGGGATGACGCACAGAGCATCTACTCCTGGCGCGGGGCGGATGTGCGCCACATCCTGAACTTCGAGCGCGCGTACGCGGATGCCGAGCTGTATCGCATCACCACGAATTATCGCAGCGTGCCCGAGATTCTCGCGCTCTCCAACGCCGCCATCGCGCAGAACGAGAACCGCATCGAAAAAGACCTACGTCCCGCCCGACGCTCGCAGAAGTTCATGCCCGCCGTGGTGCCCGCGCCCGACAACCGCACGGAAGCGCAGTTTGTCGCCCGCCGCATCGACGAGCTCATGGACGGCGGCATCCCCGGCAAGGACATCGCCGTGCTCTACCGCGCGCACTTCCACAGCACGGATGTGCAGATGGAGCTGGCGCGCGCCCACATCCCCTTCCGCATCACCAGCGGTCTGCGCTTCTTCGAGCAGGCGCATGTGAAGGATGTCGTGGCCTTCCTGCGCCTCATCGCCAACCCGCGGGATGAGGTCGCCTTCCGCCGCATCGCCGCCACCTTCCCCCGCGTGGGCGAAGCCACGGCGGGCAAGCTATGGCAGGGCTGGCTGGCGGCGGTGGAGCCGTGGCTCGCCGCCCACCCCGAGTGTACCCGCCTGGCGGAGCCGCACGGCAAGGTGCTGGAAAAGATTGCCGTGCCCGCCGCGGCGCGCCCGAGCTGGGGCGGCTTTCTCGCCCTGCTGGATTCGCTCCACCCCGACACAGGCGAGCTGCTGCCGCCCGAGATGGTGCACGCGGTGCATGAGTACCTCATCCCCTACCAACGCAGCGCCTACGAGAATTACGAAGAGCGCGAGGAGGATATCGCCCAGCTCGCCCGCACCGTGGGCGACGAGGGGGATTTGGATGCCTTTCTCGCGCAGGTGGCGCTGCTCTCCGAGGTGGACAACGATGCCGCCGCGGATGATGACTGCGTGACGCTCTCCACCATCCACCAAGCCAAGGGGCTGGAGTGGAAGTATGTGTTCGTCATCTTCCTGGCGGAGGGGCAGTTCCCCCACCGCCGCGTCATCGAGGCGGGAGACGTGGAGGGCATGGAGGAGGAGACGCGCCTCTTCTATGTGGCCGTCACCCGCGCGCAGGACCAGCTCTACCTCTCCTTCCCTCGCTACAACGGCCGCAGCTACGATGTGCAATACTGCCCCCCCAGCCGCTTCCTCACCGCCCTGCCGCAGGAGCTGACGGAGGTGTGGCAACTGAATTGAATCCCCGCAAATGGGGATTTGTAGATTTACTAGGTACTAGGTACTATGTACTATTTTTGAATAGAGTGCGGCTGTCGCCGCAAGGATGGGAAACCCGTTCTGACGCTTGCGTCAGAACGGGTTCGTTATCTCGCGGCGGCAGCCGCCGAACTTGATAAATAGTACCTAGTACATAGTACCTAGTAAATCCCGACAAATTCTCATTTGTCACCCATGGCCTTCTCATAAATCTCGGCCAGCATCTTGTAGTTTTCCTCGGCGGAGGTCATTTGTAGGGTTGCGGCATGGTTGACGGCGGCGCCCTCCTGCAGAAAACGGCGGATGGTGGCAGCGATGTCCGCCGCATCATCGTGGCGGAAGGTCATGCCGCCGCAGCGGCGCACCAGAGAGCCGACATTGCCGTGGGCAGAGCCGAGCACAGGCGTGCCTGCGGCATAGGCTTCCGTCACCGTCATGGGGAATCCCTCATACACCTGCGAGGGCAGGATGAAGGCCGCCGAGGTGGCCAACAGCTGCCGCAGCTGCTCGTTGGGCACAAAGCCGAGCATCTTCACCTGCGTCAGCCCGCCCTCCTCGATGACGGCGCGGCACTCCTCCTCGAGCGGTCCCGTGCCGCAGAGCAGCAGCTCAGGCGCGTTCTCACCCAGCAGCTTCCATGCCTCTAAGAGGCGCAGCACACCCTTGATAGGCTCCAGACGGCCCGCGTAAACAAAACGCTTTTCACGCGGCCTCTCCGCTGCGGCGGGGGCAGAAAACACAAAGTTCGGTTTGATATGCACGCGCGTCGGCTCAAAGACGGGTGCTTTGCCCGCGCGGTTCCACAGGAAATGCTTGTCGCGATTGAACTCTGTGAGGAAAATGAAGTGCAGGTGCTTGTAGATGTGGCGGTGCAGGTGGCTGTTGAGCACACAGAGCAGCGTCTGCAGACGGCTCTCGTGGTAGCAGGCGCGCCGCACCGCGCAGCGCATCCCGCCGTGCAGGCAGTCCTCGCACACACGCCCCTCGCGGAAAAAGCTGCCCGCGGGGCACAGCATGCGGAAGTTATGCACCGTCTGCACCACGGGCACGCCGCAGGCACGCGCCGCGTAGTACACCGCGGGGGTCACCATGGCCAAGGTGTTGTGCACGTGCACGATGTCAATCTTCTCCGCGCGGATGAGGCGCTTGATGTCGCGGTAGGTACGCAGGCTGAACAGGGACTCTGCCGCAAAAAGCAGCTTGCGCATCGGCGAAAAGGCCTTCAGCTCATCATTGTGGCGGAAATACGGCACCACGCGGTGCCCGTGCGCCTCCAACAAACGGCGCTCATTGGTCACGACCGCATCCTCACCACCGGGGATTTGGTAGTGATTGTGAACCAACAGAATGGTGCAGGGCCGCGACATCTCCCCCAGTGTAATCTCTCGACCCGCGCAGGTCAATCTAAAACGGACGCGAGCGGTGCTTGACCTGCCGCGCCGAGTAGGCTATACTTTCCCCACGCAGGTCACAGACCATGAAGGTTCTCATTTCCCTGACAGACCAGAGCTTTACGGCGACCAAATCGGTGGGCATTTTCAATGTCTCCGTCGGTTTGGCGCATGGGCTTGCCGCCTGTGAGGGCATCCGCGAGTTGCATATCCTCGCTAATCGCGAGGTGGCCCCGCTCTTTGGGGGGCTGCCCGCGCATGTCAAGGTGCATTTGGCTGACAAGGCCGTGCCGCGCCGCTTCGGGCGCCTGTGGTGGGACCAAATCGGTCTTCCTCGCGCCATCCGCCGCCTGAAGCCGGATTGGGCCATCCTGCCCAAGGGTGTTCCCCCCTACTTCCCGCGCCTCGGCAAGACGAAGCTCGCCTGCTATGTGCATGATGTCAACTGGGAGTACTACGCCCGCTTGGACGGTGCCACGGCCAACCTCCTGCCGCGCTATCAGCACCTGTACTTTAAGAGCTCGCTGCTGCACGCACTGAAGATTTCCGATCTGGTACTCACTTCCACCAACTTCAACCGCTCACGATACCTGAGCTATGTGCCTGCGGCGCATACGCAGGTGGTGGGTATCGGCTTTGACAGCCCCGCCGCGCCATTTGCCGCGCGCACGGGCCGCGATATTCTCTTTTATGCCTCTCCCTACCCGCACAAGCTTACCTCGCTGGGCGTGCGCTACATGGCCGCATGGCTCGCGCAGCGGGAGGATGCGGAAAACATCCGCGTGCATGTGCTCGGCGGGTTGCCCGATGGTGTGTCGCTGCCGGATGAGCGCTGGATCTCCTACGGTCGTCTGCCGGAGGCGGAGATGATACGCATTCTGACGCAGGATTGCCGCGCGGCCACTTATTTCTCTGCTTACGAGGGCTTCGGCATGCCCCCCGTGGAGTGTCTGCGCGCGGGCGTGCCCTGTGTGGCCTCCTCTCTGCCGCCTATCCGCGAGAACATCCCCGCCGAGCTGCTGTTTGACAACGAGGACGAGGCCTCCTTCATCGCCACCATGAACCGAGCCTACGATATGGCCGAGATGCCGAACCGCCCGAGCTACCCCACGTGGCAACAGGTGGCGCAGCGTGTGCTGCGCGCGATGCGCTGATTTTTCTCCCTTGTTATTGTCGATTTATCTGATACAATATCCCACTGTATGAACAGACTTGAAGGTAAAACCGCCGTTGTGACGGGTGCCGGGCGCGGCATCGGTCAGGCCATTGCCCACCGCTTCGCCGCGGAGGGTGCGCGCGTCATCCTCATCTCCCGCAACCCCGCCTCTTGCGGCGGCGCGGCAGAGGCCATCAACGCCGAGTTCCCCGGCAGCTGCAAGGCTTTCCCCTGCGATGTGGCGGATGCCGCCGCCGTGGAGGCTGTCGCCAAGGAGATTCTGGCCGAGTACCCCGCCATCGACATCCTTGTGAACAACGCCGGCATCACCAAGGACGGCCTGCTCATGCGCATGAAGGAGGCGGATTGGGACGCCGTTATCTCCACCAACCTCAAGAGCGTTTTCCTCTTCGTGAAGGCCTTCCAGCGCACGCTGATGAAGAGCCCCGCGGGCCGCATCATCAACATGAGCTCCATCGTGGGCATGAGCGGTAACCTCGGTCAGGCCAATTACAGTGCCTCCAAGGCGGGCGTCATCGGCTTCACCAAGTCCATGGCGCAGGAAATTGCCAGCCGCAAGGTGACGGTCAACGCCATCGCCCCGGGCTTCATCGCTACGGAGATGACGGACGCCATCCCTGAGAAGGCGAAGGAGGTCCTTCTTTCCCGCATCCCGCTGGCGGACATGGGCAAGCCCGAGGATATCGCCAACGCCGCGCTCTTCCTCGCCTCGGACGAGGCACGCTACATCACCGGTCAGGTGCTGGTGGTGGATGGCGGCATGACGATGTAAGCTCCCTTTCGCGCCATGGCCGTCAAGGTGTTCCACATCATCTCCCACCTGGCGATGGGAGGCGCGGAGCGTGTGGCAATCAATATCGCCACGTCCGGCTCGGCCGAGGCGGAATACCATGTGGTCGAGGTGCTGCGCGGGCGGGATGCCGTCACCGACACCCTGCTGGCGGAGCTGCATGAAGCCGGGGTGCAGGTTCACCGCTCTTGCATCGCACATTCCAAGCTCGGCATCCTGCTCTTCCCGCTGCGCTTTCTGGGGCTGATGCTGCGCCACCGAGCGGATGTGATTCACACGCACACGGAGGTGCCGGATTTGAGCCTGTACCTCTGGTACAGGCTCTTCGGGTGGATTTTCCCTCGCACGCGCTACGTCCGCACCATCCACAACACCGAGCTGTGGACGGGGTGGAAGCGCATCGGCAAGCGCGTGGAAGCCTTTTTTCA
Organism: Akkermansia sp.; assembly: GCA_024405415.1. Taxonomy (GTDB): domain Bacteria; phylum Verrucomicrobiota; class Verrucomicrobiia; order Verrucomicrobiales; family Akkermansiaceae; genus Akkermansia. The sequence continues at coordinate 10,689 of JAKSOV010000038.1, read as the reverse complement.
GCGCAAGCACGCCAATGTCGCCATCGGCCGCGGCACGGCGGAGTCCTATCGGCGCGACTACGGTGCATCCGCGCCCGTGATTCCCAACGGCGTGCAGGAGCTGCCGCAGACACCTTTCCCCGGTCTGGTAGAAGGCGCGCGCAATATCCTCTTTGCGGGTCGCATGGAGCCGCAAAAGGGGATTGCAACCCTCATCCGCACCGTGAAACAACTGGCCGAGCGCAAGGACATCGTCTTCCATATCATCGGCACGGGTTCCTTGCGCGAGGAGGCGGAGCGCGAGCTGGGCGGGCTGCCCACGGTGCGCCTCTACGACCGTATGCCCTCCTTGGCTTCCCGTCTGGGTGGGGTGGATTATGTTTTTATGCCCTCGGAGTTTGAGGGTCTGGTGCTCTTCTCGCTGGAGTCTACCTTAGCGGGTGTGCCCGTGCTGGCCAACCGCTGCCCCGGGCTGGAGGAGACGCTGCCGCCGGACTGGCCGCTCATGGCCGAGGAGAATGATACGGACACCTACGTCCGTTTGCTGACCGCCCCCCGCAGCGCGGAGGAACGCGCTGCGTTGGTGGCGCGGGCGCAGGCCTATGTGCGCGAGCACTACTCCTTTGCAGCCATGCGCGCGGGTTATGAGCGCCTGTACTTGAATCGCGGCTGAAGGAATCAGCTCTCCTCTCCCACCGTCAGGAAGCGCGCCAAGCGCTCGCGGTGCGCACGGTGGGAGGTTTTGTAGCGCTCAATGTGCCCGAGGTAGCGCTCATACACCTCGGGCTGCAACAGGGCTTCGGGCTGCATCTCGCTGATGTCGGTGAACAGCGCACCCGTCTCTGTCTCTCCGATAAAGCGCAGGGACTCGCACGCGCGGCCGACTACGGGCACGCCGCTGAAAAGGATATCGAAGACCACGCCGCTGCTGTGTTCGGAATAGGCGCCCGAGTAGTTGAGTATGCAGTAGCGAGAGGAACGGATGGAGGCACTATATTCCTCCTCGCTGAGGTACTGCAGCTTCAGCTCGATGTTGGTGCAGGAGGCGGCAATGGTGCGCAGTTCGGCCTCAATCTCGGGAGTGTCGGGGCGGCCCGCAACAAGCACGCGGTAGGGCGTGCCGCCCAGCGCGCGGGCGGCCTCCACCACGCCTTTGTCGCGGCAGATAAGGCCCACCATGCAGAAGTCATAGCTCTTCTGCGCATAGGGCACACGCTCATCGCTTTGCTTCGGCATACAGATGTAGTCCGGCACCACGCAGTAGGGGCGGCCGTAGGCCTTGCCGATGTCCTCCGTGGGGCAGATGATGCCGTCAATAAAGGGGGCTGCCATGCGGTACAACAGGCGCTTGAGGGGGGAGTTGAGCGCCTGCGTGTTGTACTGAATCATGAACAGCTTGCGGACACGGGGGCGCCACAGGGCCATGCCGAAGAAGGCCGTTGCCACCGAGATGCTCTGCATGATGAGAATATCCTCCCGACAGCGGCGGAAGAGCGTGCGCAGGTTGCAGAGGCCAATCCATTTGTTGACCAAGGTACCGTGGCTGTCATCGGACTGGCGGGGCAGAATCTCCGCGCGGGAGAAGCGTTTGGCATACACCGGGCCGCCCGCGGCCACCGCGCTGTCAAACATCTGCAAATAGTTCTCGGCCACGGCAATGCTGTGGCCGAGGCAGACGCCCTGTCGGCAGTGGGTGTTAAAATCTGCAATGACGATGCGGCTCATGGTCTAATCAGGTGTGGTGGCGCGTGATGACGTTGCGCGCCTTCGTCCACAGGACGTTCAGCGCCTTCTTGCGGTCCCCGTAAAGCAGCTGGTAGCAAGCCGCCTCCAGCGTGCGGAACACGCGCACCCACGGGTGGTTCCACGCGCGGATGCGGTAGACACGCTCGCGGTACGGCTCAAAGTTGACGACCTCCTGCGGGTGGCGGAGGTGCTCCATATCCGGCCCATAGGCCTTCATCATGAAAATGCGGCGGTCGCCGCGCGCCATGAGTTGCAGCGAATCATCGTAGTGGGCCGAGCCGACTCCCAAGCCGATGTTTTGCACGGCATTGCGCGTAGGAACGATAGTGAGGCCCCCATTCAGGAACTGGCAGGACATCAGAATCGTCTCAAAATGTTTTACGGGGTCCTCGGCGCGCTGGCGCAGCAAGGCAGGCCACTTGCTCAACAGGCGGTGCTCGCGGATGTGACGGAAGACGCGCTCCCGCTTCTCCGCATCCTGCAACCAGCTGTACTCGGCGTCCCATGCCTGCACCACGCGGGACCACGAGGCCCACGCCATGGTAAAGGTCGTGTAGGTGAAGAAATAGTCCCCCTCCGTTCCCGGCGTTTCTTCCTCCATATTCCAGCCGCTGATGAGCATCACGCGCTCATCGTGCTCGTAGCGGTCAAGCATCTCCTTGCAGAAGGCGAAATAGGACAGCTCCGGCACCACATCATCCTCCAGCACCAAGCATTTGTCGGTCTGCGAAAAGGCCCAAGTGTCGGCCAGATAGCCGGATTCATCCGCCCCGTAGTTCCGCTCCTGATACAGGGTGTGCACCTCGCAGTCCCAGTCCACTTGGCTGACAATCTCGCGACAGGCGAGGATGTTCTCCCGGTCATCGGCGCGGCCCTCGCGCGGACCGTCCTGATAGAGGAAAAGGCGGGCGGGGCGCGCCTCGCGGATGCGCGCGAACACCTCCCGCAAGGTATCTTGGCGGGTGAAGAAAATCAGCAGGACGGAGAGGTCGAGCGAGGCTTCGTTCATCGGTCGAAAAAAAGATTATCAACCCTCCTCGCCCACGGTGCGGCCCGTGCGCTTCATGGTGGCGCGGCGGATGCGGTGGAGGCAGCGGGGGCCGTCTGCGGATTCATAGACCTCATAGGCCTGCGGCTTGGGTGCCCAAGCATCCTCCCAACGCATGCGCAGGGAGGAGAGGATGAGCAACGGGCGGGCGAAGCGCTTGACCCACCACGGTGCGGGGGCCAGAATGCGCTGATATTCCTCCAGCCCGCGGGCATCATTCATGAGGTTGCCGCCCGTGATAGTGAACAGCCCCGTGAGCAGGGAGGGTACGCTGTGCACGCGCGGGTGCAGCGCCATGATATCGCGGAAAAGCGCTTGGTCCCCCAGCACCTTGTAGGTGGCATCGAAGCGCACGCCGTGGCGGCGGAAGGACGGCGCGCGGTGGAAGGTGGCCAGCGTGTCCATCTCCACATGCAGGAAACTCATGTGGTGCTTGGGGTGCAGCGGGCGGCGGTGGCAGATATAGCGCATGTGCTCGTCCACCACATAAAAGCCCGTTTCCACGATATCAGCCTCGGGGTGCGCGGCAAAGGCCGCCGCCACGCCGCGGAGAGCACCCGGCAGATACTGCTCATCGGAGTTCAGGTGCGCCGTCACATCCGCGTCCTCGGGCATCTTGGCCCAGCCGCGGTTGATGGCATCGTACATGCCGTCATCCTTGCCGCTTTCGTAGCTGAAGGTGTAGCCCGGGGTGTCGGCATGCGTGCGCTGCCACTCCTCCAGCCAAGCGGGCGTGCCGTCCTTGGAGCCGCCGTCCTGAATGTGGTGGTGCACCTCCACACCGTCCCCCGCTTGGTCCGCCACGGCGCGAACCGCGCGCGGCAGCCAACGCAGAGCGTTGTAACAAGGGGTGACGATGTAGAATTTCATGCTTCCGTACAGCTTCAGAACTTGTGGTCGTCGCCGTAGCCGAAGTGCTCAGCCACATAGTCGACATCCTTGTCGCCACGGCCGGAGCAGTTGACGAGAATGGCGGCTCCCTTGCCCATTTCACGCGCTTTGCGGAGGGCGAAGGCGATGGCGTGGGAGCTTTCCAGCGCGGGGATGATACCCTCGTAGCGGGAGAGCTTGAAGAAGGCATCGATGGCTTCCTCATCCGTTGCGCTGTCGTACTTCACGCGGCCGATTTCGCGCAGGTAGGCGTGCTCGGGGCCGACAGAGGGGTAGTCCAGACCGCTGGCCACGGAATACACGGGGGCGGGACCGCCGTTTTCATCCTTGAGCATGATGGAGTTGAAACCGTGCATCACGCCCTCGCTGCCGAAGCTCATGGAGGCGGCGTGGTCGCCCAGCTTGGGGCCGTGGCCCATCGGCTCCACACCGTAGATGTCCACGGGGTCATCGAGGAAGGCGGGGAACATGCCCATGGAGTTGGAGCCGCCGCCCACGCAGGCGCACACCACCTCGGGCAGGAAACCCGTCATCTCCAAAAACTGCTCGCGGGCCTCGTGGCCCACCACCATCTGGAAGTCGCGCACCATCATGGGGAAGGGGTGCGGACCGACCACGGAGCCGATGCAGTAGATAGCTGTCTTGTAATCGCGCAGGTAGGCTTCGAAGGCGGAATCGACCGCCTCTTTGAGCGTGCGCAGACCGTGCTTCACGCAGACGACGTTGGCGCCGAGCATCTTCATGCGGGTGACATTGGGTGCCTGCTTGGCGATGTCCACCTCGCCCATGTGCACCTCGCACTCCAGGCCGAAGTAGGCCGCCGCCGTGGCGAGTGCCACGCCGTGCTGGCCCGCGCCCGTCTCGGCGATAATCTTCTTCTTGCCCATGAACTTGGCGAGCAGGCCCTCACCCATGCAGTGGTTGAGCTTGTGGGCACCCGTGTGGTTCAGGTCCTCGCGCTTGAGGTAAATCTGCGCGCCGCCGTTGAGGCGGGAGAGTCGCTCGCAGTGGTACACGGGCGTGGGGCGGCCCTGGAACTGCTTGCGGATGCGGCGCAGCTCGCTGATGAACTGGGCGGAGTGGCAGATGCTGTTGTACGCTTCGGTAATCTCCTTGAAAGCGGGTTCCAGCTCGGGGGGCAGATACGCGCCGCCGAAGCGACCGAAATAACCGTTCTCATCGGGGTGCTTGCGCAGATAGGTTTTGAAGTCCATGGTGGTAAAATGGGTGTGAATTCCGACGCCCCCATCCTATCATTCCACCCCCTGTTTTTCAAGCGCGAAGTTGGGTGTCAACTTTCTTCCAGCTCGATGAGCATCTGCGGCAGCTTGGCGAGCACGATGCGCGCTTCCTCTGCCGAAAGGGAAACGTGAATCTCGGTATCATCTCCCAAGGTCTGCCCGATGGTGATACCTCCCTCACAATTAGTGAAGATATGGATGCCCTTGGTGACAAACGGAGACGGTTTCGGCGAGCGGCGCGACATGCGGCAAGCCTACGTCGAAAAGGCCCACCTCTGCAAGAGGCGACACCCCCGCTGCGCGTGCTGCCCGCCCATGAAAAAAAACGGCCCGACGCATGCGCCGGGTCGTTTTTTACCTCGCGGATACTGCCGCGACTATCATCACTTTTTCTTCACCTCGATGCGGCCGCTCGGCCCCATCCAGTGGTCCCGGCATTGGGCGATGAGGCGGAGCTCCACCTTGGCGCCAGCGGGGACGGCAGGCAGCGTGAGCTCGGCGGTCTTGGTGCTGACAGAGGGGGCGCCGTTGTTCGAGACTTCCTTGCCGTCCACAAAGAAGCGGTAGTCGCGGGTGATGACGGGGCCGTCCGCGCAGGGGATGAGCTGCACGGTGTAGGTGCCCGCGCCCGCCTTCACGTCGTCCGTGATGTCCATGCGCCACTCCTTGTCGAAGTTGTGGGTCATGCAGTAGGCATCATAGAAATGGTCTTTGATGACGTAGTAGGAGTTCGGGTCCCAGTACTGATGGTACTTCGCCGCGCCGATGCCGTGCTGCGTGGTCGGGTCAAGTCTGACGACTTCTTCGTAGCAGGTGAGCATCTTGTCGCGCGCCGCCTCGTCCTTGCACGAGGTAAACTTCTCGCGGTGGATGTAGGCGAGGCCGCAGAGCCACTGCTGGCGCTTCTCGGTGTACATCGTGCGCTTGGCCAGCACAGCTTCCACATAGGCTTGTGCGGCGGCAAAATCGCGCTCGGCACCTGCCAGCTTGCCGTCCTCGCCGCCGCGCAGGAGGCGGTTGATGTCGGCGAACATGGCGAGGTGGTCGGTGCAGAACTCGGCCTTGTAGCCCGTCACATCGGCGGGGTCATGCGTGGTGATGATGGTCTTCAGCGCGCTGTGCTGCTCCGCATCCGCGGGGGCGAGCAGGGCGAGCGCCTTGCCCGCGGCTTCGGCGGCAGGAACGCCTGTTGCGGCGCGCGCGGCATCCAGATGCTTCACGAACTCGGGCACAATGGCGAGCGTCTTTTCCACTGCAGCCTTGGTGGCAGCGGCATCGCGCACCACCTTGCCGGGGTAGGTGGCAATCAGCAGACCGTCATGCGTGAGCAGAATGCCGATGGGCGCGTTGTAGGTGGAGACGGGCAGCGCGCGCTGGCGGGTGTCCCACGGCGTGCCGAGGGCATCGTTGTACTTGCCGAGCACCACGGGCAGCCCCGCCTTGGCGAGCTCCGTCCATTGAGCTTCAATGGCGGCGGCATCGGGCTGCCAGTCCGCACCATACCAAAGGATGAGCGCGGGCTTTTCGGCAATCTTGCCCTGTTGCTTCGCGGCGGGAGCCTCGGGCAGGTCGAGCGCGGCGGGGGCGGTCAGCGCGCCGAGAGCCGCCAGAGCCATGAGAAAAAGAGTGTGTTTCATGGAAAAAGGGGGTTATTTGGTGTAGATGACGAAGTGGGTGATGTGGGCGAAGTCGGCCTTGTTGCCGTTATCGAACTCCACCTTGACGTGCTTGCCCGCGGTATCGACGGGGAAGGTGACGGCCCATTCCTCGGGCATGTCGTCCGTGGTGGCGCGGGCGAACCATGTCGCGCCGTCCGCGCTGGTGTAGACCGTGGCTTTCTTCATGCGGTCTTGGTTGAAGGAGGCCTTGCGGATGATACAGCCCGTCATGGTGGCGGGTTTCTCCAAATCTGCGATGAGCGTCGGCTTTGCTTCGCGCTTGGTGCAGCAGAAGCCGCCCTGCGGGGTCATGAGCGAGGCATGCAGCGCGGGCGTGTCGATGTTGTCGTTCGAGCTGATGCGGAAGAGCGCGCAGGCTGCGGGCGTGCCGGGGATGGCATCGGGGTGGGCAATCACACCCTTCTCCTTGTTCACGGGCTTCAGCGCGGCCACGGCGCTCTCCGTGAGCGTGCGGAAAGCGGGAACAGACTTGGCCTGTTCGGCAGCGACGATGGCCTTGCCGTAGGCTTTGCTCATGGTCTTGACGCGCTCCTCGTCCGCGCCGCCCGCCAGCGGGTTGCCCTTGGCGGCAGCGGCGGCAAAGGCACGCCCGAAGAAGTCCGTCTGCCCCTTATCGACGTATTCCTTGACCGCCCATTCCAGCAGCAGGCCGAACACGGTGCCGTCGCCCTCCGACATGTGCAGCGCGAAGACATCCCCGAGGAATTGTTCGCGCACGGCATCCGAGGACAGTGCGGCCATCTGCGGTGCCGTGAAGGTCGGGTCGTTCACCGCCCATTGCACGAGGGTGCGGGCGATGTTGCGGTGCATCATCATGAAGAGTTCAATCTTCTGCGCGTCGTCCATCTTCTCGATGAGGGGCATGAGGTCGGCGGCCATTTCTACGCCGGACATGCCCTGATTATCGTAGAGCGGCAGCACGCCGCGGAGGTACTCATACGCATCGGCGGGGCTCATGCCCTGTGCGATGAAGAGCTTGTGCAGCGCGGCGCGGAAGAAGGGATGCTTGGGGGAGAGGGCGAGCGCACGCTGCCATGCGGCGACGGCGTCCTCCGTGCGACCTGCGGCGGTGAGGGCATCCGCGATGAAGCTTTCGCGGTAAGCGGCGGCAATCGCGGCGTCATCCCCGAAGACGGCTTCCATCAGGCGGTAGGAGGTGGGGGCACTCTTGCCGAAGATGTAGTTGTGCATGTTGCCGTCGGGCCCGCCGAAACCGCCGAGCCACTTGCCGCGCTCCAAGCGGTAGGCATAGGCGCAGTGGCCCGGCTGTCCCACGGCGTAGGCGGGGATGCCGTGCGCCATGCAGGCCAGCACACCGAGACGGGAGAGGGAGCCGCACACGCCGCCGTTGAGGTGCGTGGCCTGTGCCCAGCTCATCTCGGAGTAGGGGTAGTGGTATTCACCGCTCTGCACGTTGTCGCCAAACTTGGAGGGGTCGGTGTACACGCCCGCCCAGCAGGCGTTGCCGTATTGGTCCCACGGCAGGTTGATGTTCTCAAATGCCCAGGTGTAGGATTCGTCCTCCCAGTCCTGCTGCGGGATGCCGACGACGAAGCGCAGCTCCCATGTTTTCAGGTTCTTGTAGTTAGGGTGCAACAAGCCCTGCGCGGCTTTCTCTTGGAAGAAGTTGTAGCGCCACACGGGGTTGTGGTGCGCGGGGTCCGTAGAGAGGATATTGGGCTTCTGCCACGTCTCGCCGCCGCCCCAGACAGAGGCGCAGGCGCAGGCGAGGGGCTTGTTCTTCACATCGCCCTTTTCGGACTGCCAGATGCGGAAGAGCACATCCAGACCGACCTCGGTCTGATAGGGTACCAAACCCGCGGAGAGGTAGGTTTCCAGCCACTCGGTGTCCACGCAGAAAGCGTGCAGGAAGGCGGCCTTCTCGGGGGAGCTTGCGGCAAAAGCGTTCATCACCTCAGGGCCTGTGATGCGGATGAGATCCAGCAGCATGGCGGCGTGCAACAGCTGCGCGTCCATCACGGAGGGGGTCTCGGCTTTGGCGATGATATCCGTCAAGCGGTTAGCCAGTTGACTGTAATCCGTGGTTGCGGGCGTCAGCGCCGCCATCGGCACGGAAGCGGGAGAAGAGGTCTGAGCCGCCAGCGGAGCCACACCCGCTGTCAACAGACCGATGCCTGAAAGAAAAATTCCGGTTCTCGGGAACATGATACTCTCTTTCTATGCCTCCTGTCACGAGAAGTCAAGCGGAAAGGAAAAAAAACGGGTTTGCCGGATTTGCCGTGCGCTCGAAACCAATATTTCCCAAATTTACCCAAAGTTGTAAAAATGAGGCTGATTTTGCTTGCCAAAAGTAGAAAATGGGGTAGAATCGGCGCGTCGCCGCGCTCTTGCAGCGGGGTGCCACTTCATTAATCCTCAAGAAAACACACCATTATGGCTCGTCTTTTCGGTATCGAAATCCCCAACGAGAAGCGCATCGAGGCTTCCCTTTGCTATCTCTATGGCATCGGTCTCTCGACGTCCAAGAAGGTGCTGGAGCAGGCCGGTATCTCCCCCGACCTTCGCACCGGTACGCTTTCCGACGCGCAGCTCACCAAGATTGTTCAGGCTATCACCAGCAACGGCATCATCATCGAAGGTGACCTTCGCCGTGAGAAGCAGATGGCGCTCAAGCGTCTGACCAGCATCAACTGCCTTCGCGGCATCCGTCATCGCAAGGGTCTGCCCGTTCGCGGTCAGCGCACCCGCACGAATGCCCGCACCCGCAAGGGCCGCAAGAAGACCGTCGGCGCCAAGAAGTCCTAAGTTCCCGAACCTTTTAACACACATAACTGAAAATGGCTGAAGAAACCATCCAGGAAGAAGTGAAAGAAACGGTCGCTCCCGTCGCTGAGACGCCCGCTACCGAGGCTCCCGCTCCCGCCGAGCAGAAGAAGCCCGAGGGTCGCCGCGACATCTTCGCCGAGCTCGGTCTCGCCGATGACGACGACAAGGTCAAGATTCTCAAGGCCAAGGGCAGCAAGAACGTCACCACGGGTATCGTGCACATCTCCTCCACCTTCAACAACACGGTGGTGAGCGTGACCGACCTCAAGGGCAACGTGATCGGCTGGTCCTCCGCCGGTAAGCTCAACTTCAAGGGCAGCCGCAAGAGCACCGCCTATGCCGGTCAGGTCGTTTGCCAGGACGCTTGCCGTCAGGCCATGGGCCACGGCCTCAAGGAGGTCGAGGTTCGCGTGAAGGGCCCGGGTTCGGGTCGTGAGTCCGCCGTGCGTGCGGTGCAGGCCATCGGTCTGGAGATTTCCTCCATCGCTGATGTGACCCCCATCCCCCACAACGGCTGCCGTCCTCCCAAGGCTCGTCGTGCCTAATCCCATTAACCTTTAACTGATAGAAACATTATGGCTCGTTATACAGGTCCTACCGCCAAGATCAGCCGCCGTTTCGGTGTTGAGCTCTTCGGTGCCAGCAAGGCTTTCGCCCGCCGTCCCTTCCCCCCGGGTCAGCACGGTGCCCGCGCCGGTCGCAAGAAGAAGTCCGACTACGGTATCATGCTCGCCGAGAAGCAGAAGCTCCGCTTCATGTACGGCGTGCTTGAGGGTCAGTTCCGCAAGTACTATGAAGAGGCCAGCCGTCGCCGCGGTGTGACGGGTGACATCCTCCTCCAGCTGCTGGAGACCCGTCTCGACAACGTGATCTTCCGCCTCAACTTCGCCAACACCCGCGCTGCTGCCCGCCAGATGGTGACGCACGGCCACGTGACGGTGAACGGCAAGAAGGTGAACATCCCCTCCTACTGCGTGAAGCCCGGTGACACCGTCACCGTTGCGGCCAAGGCTCGTTCCCAGGCCCTCGCTAACCGCTTCGTGGAGCTCGCTGCCAACGCCACCACGCCCGATTGGCTGGAGGTTGACGCCGCTAAGCTCTCCGCTAAGGTGGCCCGCATCCCCTCCGTGGAGGAGATTGCCCCCATCGTGAACGTGCAGCTCATCGTTGAGCTCTACTCCCGATAAAGGCAAGCGGAATACCGCAAGCAACAAAACCCCGCACAGCTTCGGCTGCGCGGGGCTTTTGTTGTTGTGTGACTCCGAAATGAGAATTTGTCGGGATTTACTAGGTACTATGTACTAGGTACTATTTATCA
>JAKSOV010000037.1 GCA_024405415.1 Akkermansia sp. | reverse complement strand
TGGGCTATGAGACCATCATGGTCAACTCCAACCCCGAGACCGTGTCCACGGACTACGACACCTCCGATAAACTCTTCTTCGAGCCGCTGACGCTGGAGGACGTGCTCAACATCTGCGACCAGGAGCAGCCCACGGGCGTCATCGTGCAGTTCGGCGGTCAGACCCCGCTGAACCTCGCCGCCGCCCTGCAGGAGCGCGGTGTGCCCATCATCGGCACCAGCCCCAAGAGCATTGAGCTGGCCGAGGACCGCAAATACTTCTCCGCCCTGCTGGATGAAATCGGCCTGAAGCAGGCCGAGGCCGGCACCGCCACCAACGAGGAAGAAGCCGTCACGGTCGCCCGCCGCATCGGCTTCCCCGTGCTCGTCCGCCCCTCTTTCGTGCTCGGCGGCCGCGCCATGATGATTGTGTACGATGAGCAGGAGCTGCGCACCTACATGCGCGAAGCCGTGGATGCCTCCCCCGAGCGCCCCGTGCTCGTCGACCGCTTCCTGGAGCACGCCATGGAGATTGACGTGGACGTCATCGCGGACGGCGAGACCAGCGTGGTCGGCGCCATCATGCAGCACGTGGAGCCCGCGGGCATCCACAGCGGCGACTCCGCCTGCATGATTCCCCCCACCCGCGTCTCCGTCGGCATGCACAAGGAGATGATGCGCGCCGCCAAGGAGCTGGCCGCCCGCCTGAACGTGAAGGGTCTCATGAACTGCCAGTTCGCCATCAAGGATGAAGAGCTGTACGTCATCGAGGTGAACCCGCGCGCTTCCCGCACGGTGCCCTTCGTGTCCAAGTCCATCGGTGTGCCGCTGGCCAAGCTCGCCGCCAAGGTCATGAGCGGTCTCACGCTCAAGGAGCTGGGCTTCACCAAGGAAGTGGTGCCGCCCTACTACACCGTGAAGGAGGCCGTGTTCCCGTGGAACCGCTTCCCCGGCATCGACGTGGTGCTCGGGCCCGAGATGCACTCCACGGGCGAGGTGATGGGCATCGACGCCGACCCGGAGATTGCCTACCTCAAGAGCCAGATTTCCGCCTTCAACGCCCTGCCCCGCAAGGGTCTCATCTTCATCTCCGTGAACGACCGCGACAAGGCCTACATCACCGACATCGCCCGCAAGCTTGCCAAGGTGGGCTTCGAGATTTGCGCCACGAAGGGCACGATGATTCATCTGCTCCAGCACGGCATCGAATGTGAGCGCGCCTACAAGGTACTCGAAGGCCGCCGTCCGCATGTGGTAGACCGCATCAAGAACGGCGAAATCGTATTCGTTATCAACAGCCCGGGCTCGCACGATGCCCGCGCCGACGAGGTGGCTATCCGCGCCGCCGTGGTGAACAACAATATCCCCTACTGCACGGATCTCTCCAGCGCCGCCGCCTGTGCGGATGCCCTCCTCCACACCATGACCAAGGTGCCCGAGGTGTGCAGCCTGCAGGAGTTCCACGGGAGCAACAAATAAGATTTACTAGGTACTATTTACTAGGTACTATTTGAAAATTCGCGCGGCTTCGCCGCGGAGCAAGAAAAACGGTCTGACCTGCGGGTCAGACCGTTTTCGTTTGCTCCGCGCGGCGATTTGTGATACAGTCTCGGGCATGCAGGAGTTAGAAATCATGGCCCCGGCGGGGTCGTTTGAGTCGCTTGCCGCAGCGCTGCGCGCGGGGGCGGACAGCGTGTACTTCGGCGTGGGCAACTACAACATGCGCGCCCGCTCCACCGTCAATTTCACGGCGGATGACCTGCCGAAGGTGGCGCGTCTCTGCCACGCTTGCGGCGCGAAGGCATACCTGACCTGCAATATCATTGTCTATGATGAGGAGATGGCCGGCATGGAGGAGCTGCTGACCGCCGCCAAGGCCGCGGGTATCGATGCCGTCATCGCAGCGGACCTCGCCGTCATCACCTATGCTCACCGCATCGGGCTGGAGGTGCACATTTCCGTGCAGGCGAACGTGTGCAACATGGCCGCCGTGCGCTTCTTCGCCGCCTATGCGGACGTGATGGTGCTGGCCCGCGAGCTGAAGCTCAGCCAAATCCGCCGGATTATCGAGGGCATCCGCAAGGAGAACATCTGCGGTCCGAGCGGCAAACAGGTGCGCATCGAAATCTTTGCCCACGGCGCGCTCTGCATCGGCATCTCGGGCAAGTGCGGCATGAGCCTCGCCGCTTACGACGCCTCCGCCAACCGCGGGCAGTGCTACCAGCTCTGCCGCCGCAAGTACCGCGTGACGGACACGGAGACGGGCTTCGAGATGGACATCGACAACCAATACATCATGTCCCCGAAGGATATCTGCACCATCCGCGTCATCGACCAGCTGGTGGAGGCGGGCGTCTCCGTCTTCAAGCTGGAGGGGCGCGGGCGTTCGGAGGCCTATGTCTCCACCGTGACGGAGGTGTACAAGGAGGCCGCGCAGTGCTGCGCCCGCGGCGAGTGGACGCCCGAGCGTGTTCCCGTGTGGGAGGAGCGCCTGTTGCAGGTCTTCAACCGCCATTTCTGGCACGGCGGCTACTACCTCGGCGACAAGTGGGACACGTGGAGCGGCTGCTCCAACAGTCTGGCGCTGGAGCAGCGCCGCCACATGGGCCGCGTCATGCGCTGGTACCCGCAGGTAGGCGTGGCGGAAATCCGCTTGGAGGCTGAACCCGTTTCCGTGGGCGATAAGATTGAAATCACGGGCTGCACCACGGGCATTGTGCGTGTGGTGGTGCCCGAGGTGCGCTATGATGATGAGCAGGGCGTGACGCAAACCGTGCAGACCGCCCCCAAGGGCGCCCATGCGCTCATCGCCGTGCCGCAGAAGGTGCGCCACGGCGACAAGGTGTACCTCGTCACCCGCCGCAAGCTCCCCTGATTTTCCCGTCTGCCATGTTGAAAACGCTGTTCACCGCCGAGCAGATTGCCGCCGCCGTGGATGCCGCGGCGGAGCAGGTGCTCGCCCGTTTCGGGGCCGAGGAGGACGTGCTGGTGCTCGTGCTGCTCAACGGCGCCCTGCCCTTCGCTGCCGACCTGCTGCGCCGTCTGCCCGCCAATTACCGCTACGACACCATCCGCGTCTCCAGCTACGGCGAGGGGACGGAGAGCCGCGGCACCCTCACATGGAAATCCCCCATGCCCTTTGTGGAGGGGCAGCGCGTGCTGGTGGTGGATGATGTGCTGGACAGCGGCCTCACCTTGCACAGCCTGCTGACCGAGCTGAAGGCCGCGGGCGCCGCCGACATCGCCGCCGCCGTGGCCGTGGATAAACCCGCCCGCCGCCGCATCGCCGTGCCCGATGTCATCGCCGCCCTGCGGGTGGAGGAGGACCACTTCCTGCTCGGCTACGGCATGGACCACGCCGAGCGCTACCGCAACCTGCCCGACATCTGCGTGTATCTGCCGGAGTGAGTCGCGTTTAGTATTGCATTTTAGCGCAAAAGCTGCTATAAGCGCGGCATGGCAAACACGTCTTTCACGGCACAGATGGCAGCCAAGCTCGGGCTGGATGAATCCCTTATCATTCCCTACGGTTTTGACAAGGCTAAGGTGAGCCTCAAGGCTCTCAAGCCCGACCACGGCAAGCTCATCCTCGTGAGCGCCCTGACCCCCACCCCCGCGGGCGAAGGCAAGACGACGGTTTCCATCGGTCTGGCGCAGGGTCTCCAAGCTATCGGCAAGAAGGTGTGTCTGGCGCTGCGCGAGCCTTCCATGGGTCCCGTGTTCGGCCGCAAGGGCGGTGCCACGGGCGGCGGCGCCTCCAGCATCACCCCCGGTGAGAGCATCAACCTCTGCTTCAACGGCGACTTCCCCGCCATCACCTCCGCCAACAACCTGCTTGCCGCCGTCATCGACAACGCCCTCTTCTACAAGACCACCCGCCTCGACCAGAACAAGGTGACGTGGAAGCGCGTGATGGACATGAACGACCGCGCCATGCGCACCATCACCATCGGCCTCAACAAGAACGGTGTCTGCCGCGAGGACGGTTTTAACATCACCCCCGCCTCCGAAATCATGGCCTGCTTCTGCCTGGCCGAGAACCTCGATGACCTGCGCCGCCGCATCGACAACATCGTCATCGGCTTCACGGCGGATGACGAGGCCGTCTACGCCAAGGAGCTGGGTGTGACCGATTCCCTGCTTGCCATCCTGAAGGAGGCCATCCAGCCCAACCTCGTGCAGAGCCTCGAGGGCGTGCCCGCTTTCGTGCACGGCGGACCCTTCGCCAACATCGCCCACGGCTGCAACTCCGTCATCGCCACCAAGATGGCCCTCTCCTACGGCGACTACGCCGTGACGGAAGCCGGTTTTGCCTTCGATTTGGGCGCGGAAAAATTCCTCGACATCAAGTGCCGTGCCGCGGGTCTGGCCCCCGATGCCATCGTCATCGTGGCCACCATCCGCGCCCTCAAGATGCACGGCGGTGTGGACAAGAAGTGCCTTGAGACCCCGGACGTGGAGGCCGTGCGCCGCGGCGTGGCGAACCTCGCCGCCCACATCGAGAGCGCCAAGAACTACAAGCGCCCCGTGACCGTGGCCATCAACCTCTTTGCCGCTACCGACACGGAGGAAGAAATCGCCGTGGTGAAAGAGCTGTGCGCCGAGATGGGCGTGAACTGCGCCGTGGCCGATGTGTTCGGCAAGGGCGGCGAAGGCGCCAAGGAGCTGGCTCAGCTCGTGGCCGACAGCATTCAGCCCTCCTACCCCGCCTTTGAACACCTGTACGACCTCGACATGAGCGTGGAGGAGCGCATGAGCACGATTGTCAAGCGCATCTACGGCGGCGACGGCGTGGTGCTCACCAAGGCCGCGCAGAAGAAGCTCGCCCTCATGGAGAAGAACGGCCTCACCAAGCTGCCCGTCTGCATGGCCAAGACGCAGAACTCCCTCTCCGACAACGCCACGCTCGTGGGCCGTCCCAAGGGCTTCAAGGTCACCGTGCGCGACTTCGAGATTGCCAACGGCGCGGGCTTCCTCGTGGCCCTCTGCGGCGACATCATGCGCATGCCCGGTCTGCCCAAGGTGCCCTCCGCCTGCGATATCAAGGTGGACGCTGACGGCCACATCACGGGCATGAAAGGCTGATGTACAAAGCACGAAGTACAATGTACAAATCAAGGCGCGGCTTAGGCCGCGCCGTTTTTGCAAAAGCTTCATATGAAAAAGATACTTTTCGCGCTGATGCTGAGCTGCCTGTCGGCGGATGCGCTGACGCAGCATAAGGATTTCGACAGCGCCGTGGCCGCAGCCACGGGGGATGAGGTGGTGATGCTCTCGTTCACGGGCACGGATTGGTGCCCCGCGTGCATCCACCTGCACAACACGATTTTCGGGCACACGTCCTTTGCCGCGGGTGACTTCGGCAAGGGGCTGCATTTGACGGAGGTCGTGTTCCCCCGCCTGCCCGAGGCGGTGGCCGCCGTGGGCAAGGAGCAGATGGACGCCAACGAACGCCTGTTTGAGGCCTACCACATCACCACGGGTCTGCCCACCATCATTCTGCACGATGCCAACGGCAAGCCTTTTGCCACGGTGGTCGGCACACGCCGCACGCCTGAGGAGTACCGCGCCGCGCTGGATGAGGCGCTGAAGCTGCGCACCGCCCGCAATGAGAAGCTGGCCGCCGCCGAAGGGCTGCAGGGCATGGAGCGCGCCCGCGCGCTGGCCGCCGCGCTGGCGGTGATGAGCGAGAACCTGCGCGACAAGTACCCCGAGCTTGTCACGGAGATTGAGCGCCTTGACCCGCAGAACGAGCTGGGCTATGCAGGGTTCCTTGACCGCGGCAAGCGCTATGCGGAGCAGATGCGCGCGTTCTACGCGCTGACGGACACCTTTGTGGGCCACTACGCGCCCGAGGACATCGCCCGCCAGCACGAGCAGCTGGCCGCCTTCCTTGCGGGGTTGGACCTGCCCCACCCCGAGGTGGCGCAGCAGGTGTACTCTGCCATGGCGGACGGCTACGGCCTCTCCCGCGACTACGCCAAGATGCACGAGTACCACATCAAAGCGCTGGAAGCCGCCCCCGACTCCAAGTCCGCCAAGCGCCTGCGCGGCAACATCGAGTACTACGACAAGACGCTCCTCCCCATGCTCCGCGGGGAGAAGAATTGAGGATGTAAAAATTCCGCGCGGCAAAGCCGCGCACGCATTGAAGGCGCCCCCGCGCCGAATGGCGCGCTCTATGGGGAGTGCCCCGGGCACGTCCCAAACATTAGCCACGTCCGTAAGGGCGTGGGGTAGGGCGGGTGGCATTATGCCCCCCGCAACCCCGCCCGTTAAAAAGGGTGATTTTCATGTTACCCTATCATCGGGCGGGGTGGTTACGGAGCGCCCGTGGCGTGTCTCGTGTAGGTGGTTCTGGGCTCCACCGTCACGGCATAGCCGCGCGAAGGCGAAGACGGAAGCCGCATTCATACTTTCTGATTGCACCGCTGCGGGTTTCGCGGTAAAATGGGCGCGTAGGGAAATCACGCCCTCTCATTTTACCATGAAAACGCTCATTACCAACGCGCACATCATCTCCCCCGGCATCGACCTTGTCGGCGGTTCCGTTCTGATTGAGGACAGCAAAATCATCGCCGTTCTCCAGCCCGGTGAAACGGCCGAGGCCGACAAGACAGTGGACGCCGGCGGCAACATGCTGCTGCCCGGTTTCATCGACATCCACTCCCACGGCGCGGGCGGCTGCGACACCTGCGATGCCACGATTGAGAGCATCCGCACCATCGCCGACTGCAAGATGAAGGAGGGCGTGACCACATGGCTGCCCACCACGCTGACCCTCGGCACCAAAACGCTCGCCGATGTCTGCACGGTGGTGAAGGAATACAGCGACTCCCCCAACGGCTCCAAGACCCCCGGCGTGCACCTCGAAGGGCCCTACATCAACCCCAAGCAGTGCGGCGCGCAGAACCCCGCCTTCGTGCGCCCCGCCGATTTCGAGGAGGTGTCCATGCTCAACGACATCTACCCCGTGCTGAACATCACGCTGGCTCCCGAAATGCCCGGCGCGATTGAGTTCATCAACAAGGCGACCGCCATCGGCATCACCTGCTCCGCCGGCCACTCCGCCGCCTCCCATGCGGACTTCGCCAAGGCCAAGGCCGCGGGTCTCAAGCACCTCACACACTTCTGCAACCAGATGAGCGCCCAGCACCACCGCGAAATCGGTCTCGTGGGCAGCGGCATGCTGGACAAGGACGTCAAGATTGAGATTATCTGCGACACCATCCACCTCTGCGCCGACATGCTCAACCTCACCTTCACCAACAAGAGCATCGACCAGATGATGATGATTACGGACTCCCTCGCCTGCTCCTGGATGCCCGACGGCCCCGGCCAGCTCGGCGGTCTGCCCATCATCGTGAAGGACGGCGTGGCCCGCCTCGAGAGCGGCAATCTCGCCGGCTCCACCCTGCGCTTTGCCCACGGTCTGCGCAACGTGCACCGCATCACGGGCAAGCCCCTCTCCGAGCTGGTGAAGGCCACCTCGTGGAACCAGGCGCAGAGCCTCGGCCTGCACGACCTCGGCAAGATTGCCCCCGGCTACACCGCCGACCTCGTCCTCCTCGATGCCGACTACAACACGCTCAAGACCATCATCGACGGCGTGGTGAAGTACGAAGCGTGATAAGAATTACAAATTACAATTTACCCGTCTTCGCCTTCGGCTACGCCGTGGCAGGCAAATTACAAATTGGGAAGTTTGCGCGCCTGCGGCGCGTCCTCAAAAACTCGGTCTGACGGACCGTCAGACCGAGTTTCTTCTCCCGCGAGCGAAGCGAGCCGAATTCTAAAAATTTGTAATTTGTAATTCGTAATTCCCCCAACCATGCTCATCTCGCCCCTAGCCAAACGCCTGTGCGCAGCACAGGGCATCGACCCCGCCACCCTGCGCGGCTCGGGGCCGAGGGGGCGTATCATGGCGGCGGATGTGCGCGCACGGCGCACCACGCCGCCCCTGCGGCAGGCCACGGCCATGAATGACTATGCCATGAAGCCGACCCGCCCGCAGAAAGAGGGGTACTATGTGTACGATGCCTCCGTGGACATGGCGGCGCTCGGCGCCATCAGCCTGCCCATCGCCGTGCAATGCGAGCGCGTGTTGGAGAACCGCTACTCGCTCTTCGACTATA
This sequence comes from Akkermansia sp., assembly GCA_024405415.1. GTDB lineage: Bacteria > Verrucomicrobiota > Verrucomicrobiia > Verrucomicrobiales > Akkermansiaceae > Akkermansia. The sequence continues at coordinate 12,126 of JAKSOV010000037.1, read as the reverse complement.
TCATCCGCGCCGTGGTCAAGGCCTGCAATGCCTACCCCGCGTGGGTGGAAAGCTCCGGCAAAATCGACGTGCTGCTCTTTGAGCAGAGCGGGCAGGATGCCGTGGCCATCCCCGATGCGGCGGGAAAGAGCATCTTCCGCTTGGCGAAGGAAACCAACGCCGCCGCCCCCGCGCCCGCGGACTTCACCCCGCACATCATCATCTGCGATGCCCGCACCACCCGCGAGCAAGTAGCGGCTCACCTCGCCGGGGAGCGCCGCCCCGCCTTTGCCTTTGTGGTGCGCGGCGGCTCACCCAAGGTCGGCATCCGCGCGGGCCGCGAGTCCCTGCACGATTTCCTGCTCGACTACACCTTTTATGCCGCGTCCACCATCGCCCCGCAAGAGGCCAACCGCGTGGCCGCGCGTCTCTTTAAACTGCTCTACGACCCCGTGAGCCTCATGCTGCTGGCCTGATGTCGCTGCGTTTCACCATCCCCGCCCTGTTGGCCCTCGCCGCCGTGCCTGTGCTCGGCGAGCCGCTGCCGCAGGGGGATGACACCATCATCGAAAGCGAGGACGGCACGAGCATCAACCCCGATGCGCCGAACACACCCGATGCCGTCCCCACCCAAGGGCAGCAGCAGGAAACGGCTACGCCGAGCGATATCCCCGCAGCGGAAACCGTAGCGGACGGCACCGAGACGCCCGCCGAGCCGACACCCGTACCCGCCCCTGCCCCCGCAGCGGACACCCCCGCCCCTGTCCCCGCGGCTGAAACGCCCGCCGAGCCGACGCCCGAGATACCTGCCCCGAGCGAGGCCCACGCACCGCAGGTGGCCGAGCCGCCCGTCCCGCGCACGGCGGAGGAGGCAGCGCAGGATGCCCAGCGGCTCCGCGCCGCCGCAGAGCCTCTGCCCGCGCCGCAGCCTGCCGGGGACACGATTCTGCTGCCGGAGGCGGATGATCATGTGCTTTCGCAGAGCGGTCTCTTCTCCGTGAGCGGCGGCGACTCCCTGCGCATGGGCGCCATCGCCACGCATGCGGATGACGTCTACCACCGACTGTTGCGCCTGCTCGATCTGCCGCAAGAGCACCGCTTTCTCATCTCCATCCGCCTCGTGGGGCACAGCACGGACGCCGCCCGCGCCAACCCCATCCGCACGCGCATCCGCATCATTGACCGGCAGCCGAGCTTCCAAATCCGCATCTACCCCGGCGGCGGCATAGACCTCACCCGCCTCGACGGCGCCATCATCACCATGGTGCTCTACGAGCACGCCCTGCGCGAGCTGGACCCCGCCGCCTATCCCGACACCGTGAGCCTGCCCGACTGGCTGGTGACGGGCATCGTGCAAACCATGCTCTGGCGCAGCGGACAGGCCGACCGCGCCGTCTACAAGGGCTTGTACGAACGTGCGGAAATGTTGCCGCCCGAGAGCATTATCGGCGTGGAAAACCCCGATGAGCTGGACGCCGCCTCCCGTCAGGTGTACGATGTTTCCTGCGGCGTGCTGATGATGAGTCTGCTGAGCCGTGAAGGCGGCACCGAGCAGCTCAAAACCCTGCTGGCCGAGGCCGCCACCGCCGAAGGGACGCCGCAGGAAATCATCGGCGCCCACTTCCACGAGCTGGGGCTGGACAAAAATTTGCTCAACAAGTGGTGGGCTCTCCAGCTGGCCGACCTTTCCCTGCCCCGCGCGGAGGATGCCCTCACCCCCCTGGAGTCAGAGCGGCAGCTGGTGGAGGCGCTCACGATTATCTGGTACGACCCCGAAACGGAGACGCCGCGCCCCCTGCACCTCGATAATGTCTACGAGCTGTTGGAGCATGAGGATTGGCGCACGCTCGTTCAGCCCAATATTGAGCGCCTCGTGCGCCTGAGCGCCTTCTGTTTCCCCGAATACCGCCCGATTGTCACGGAATACTGCCGCGTGCTGGCCGACCTCATGAACGGCACGGACCCCGATGAGGTGCAGAACAGCCTCGGCCCGCTGCAAGAGCTACGCCAAGCCTACGTCACCGCCGCCATCCGCGGGCGCGACTACCTCGACTGGTACGAAATCACCCACCTCGGGCAGGAAAACCGCCGCTCCTTCGACACCTATCTGGAGGCCATGCGCATGCTGCGCCGCGAGGACAAGAGCGCCGACACCCCCGTGAGCCGCTATCTGGACGACATCGAAGCCCTTTACAAACAGGGCGCGGACGCCCCGCTGCCCGACACCCTGATGCTGCAACTCCCCGCACGACATGGCAAAAAGAAAAAGTGACGAGGAGCGCGAGGCCGAAAAGCACTACACGCCCGACCTGAGCGCCGAAAACGAAGCCCGCGCCGCGGGGTTCTCCGCCGTCTGCGGCATTGATGAGGCCGGGCGCGGCCCGCTGGCGGGTCCCGTGGTGGCCGCCGCCGTCATCCTGCCGCCGGATTTTGAGCTGGCGGGGCTGACGGATTCCAAAAAGCTGACCGCCGCCAAGCGAGAAAAACTCTTCGCCGCCCTCATGCAGGATGCGCGCGTGCAAAAGAGCATCGCCTCCGCCACGGCGGCGGAGATTGATGAGCTGAACATCCTGCGCGCCACACATCTGGCCATGGCCCGCGCCGCGCATGGGCTCGCATCCCCGCCCGCGGATTTCGCCCTGATTGACGGGCTGCCCGTCCCGAACTTCCCCCTGCCGAGCAAGAGCATCGTGAAGGGGGATTCCCGCAGCCTCAGCATCGCGGCGGCAAGCATCCTCGCCAAGGTAACGCGCGACCACCGGATGCAGGAGCTGGATGCGCTCTACCCCGCCTACGGCTTTGCCAAACACGCGGGCTACGGCACCGCCGCGCACCTCGCAGCCCTCCGCGCCCACGGCCCCTGCCCCGAGCACCGCCGCAGCTTCGCCCCCGTGGCCCAACTCCTCCCGCAGGCAGAGCTGCCGCTGGAATTCTAAAGATGTACAATGTACAATGTACGATGTACGATGTACGATGTACGATTTATAAAGAGTGGCGCGGGCGTAGCCCGCGCGAAATTTCAAAAACCCTGTCTGACACAAGTGTCAGACAGGGTTCTTTAACCTTGCGGCGGAGCCGCACTCTATTCAAAAAAAATCGTACTTCGTACATCGTACATCGTACATTCTTCACGTCAGGGGCGGTGGCAGGTGGGCGAGGAGATCCAAATCCAAGGCGGGGGCCTTGGGGGCGGGTTCGGCCTCTTTCTGCTCCTGCTCCAGCATGGCGAGGCGCGTGTCCTCCACCATGGCCTTGAAACGGTCGGCCTGAGAGTATTCCCCGCTCTCATCGCGAAAGACGCAGGCCAGCCAATCGCGCTTTTCTTCGATAGTGAGGTGGCGTTTCTTACGCATGGGAGCCGGAGGCAAAGAAAGAAAAGAGTTTTTTGACGCGCTCCTTGCCCGCGGGTGCCAGCACATAGTAGCCCTCCGCGCGGTTGGTGCATTGCAGCTGCTTGCGCGAGGCCAAGCTGCGCAGCAGCGAGGTGCAGGTGCCGGGCAGCAGCCCCGTCAGGCGCGCGATATCCTCGCTGTTGTCCAGCCCTGCCGCCACGGCCAGCAGCACTTGGCGGGCCACGGGCGTGAGGTCGTCCATCGAGGCACGGGCGAGATAACGGCAAACGAAATCAATGGCTTTCATCGTCTTTATTCACAAAATGTTACGGATTGACAGTCAGTTCCTTGATACACTTATTCACCGAGTTGTTCACCGCCGCTCATGCTCTGTTTCCACAGACGGTAGAGGGGGTGGCTATCGTTGGAGTGAGACTGCACGGCATTGAAATGCGCCGCCTGCGGCAGCGCGAGCCGCTGGTACTCATCCGCCAGGCTGCGGTGGGCGGTCGTGCTGTTGATGAGGGGGATGCAGAGCTTCATCGCCAGGCGGGTCGCCAAGGCCTCGATAAAGAGCGGGTCAAAATCCTCCACGCGCTCCGCATCCGCAATGTAGCGCACCCGCACCTGCGCCGCGGGGCAATAAATGCTGCGGCCGCGCAGCGTCCAACCGGGGGAGGAGACATCCAACACGCGCAGGCAGTCCGTCGGCAGCGTGTGCGGGAGATTCACCGAGCCGTCCGCCGCCCCTTCCTCCCGCGAGGTGAGCGTGGCGCACACCGTGGCGAACGACCAGCGGTTGGCGCAAAGCACCTCGCGGCGCACGGGGTGATAGTGCATGTAGCACAGGCGGGAGGCCAGCGTGCCGTTGGGGTCAATGCCGGGCAGCGGGGATTCGCCCAGCTTGCTCAGCGCGAGGTTGCAGATATCGAGCGCCGTCATCGGCGCTTTGGGAATGTCGGTCGTGTCCATAGCAAAAATACAGTCCATGCAGCGCTGCGGCTCCCGCAGCGTTCCCCTGCACCTTCTCATAGCGGGCTGCGCGGCGCAACCGAGGGACTGCCACCTGCATGCGCGTTCCGCGGGCGTGCCCCGTTGAAACGCCGCAGAGCACACTAGCCAGCCGCGGAATGGCGGCGTATGGTGGCGGCATGAACCGCGATGCACGAGAGCTGGCCCTGCGCTACTACCGCGACAGCAACCGCGCCCCCGCCGCCGATGCGGAAGCCCTGCTGGCCCACCCGCACGGCTGGGTGCTGTGGACGCCCGAGCTGGTCGTGCTCATGAAGCGCGTGCGCAGCGACCGCCCCGAGACATGGGAGGCGCTGCCCCACGCGGAGGAAGCCCCCGATGCGTGGTACATCCACCTGCTGGCGGGCGACCTCTCGCTGGCGCGCCGCATAGCCGCCGCCCTGCCGCCGCTGCGCTACTGCTGCTTCCGCCGCGGGCGGCGCGACAGCCGCCCGCACCGCCTGCCGTGGCTGCGCCTGTGCGCCGCTCCCCTGCACGCTGATTTCCACGAAGCCACAACCGACAACAACTGATTATGGGATTCAAAAAAGCACCCGCCATGCCCGCCACCACGGTCATCCCCGTCGTGAGCGAAACGACGGACAACGACACCGCCGAAGCCTACGAGCAGAGCAACAGCCGCCGCAAGGGGCTGCTCTCCACCATCCTCTCCTCCCGCCGCGAGCAGAAGCAGACGGCAGCGGAGGGCAACTCCACCCTCGGCTGATGAACGACAACGTCCTGACCTCATACCGCGCGCTCTGCGCCGCCCGCGCTCCGTGGGAGAGCTGGTGGGACACGCTGCGGGAATATGTGCTGCCCTCCCGCCTGCAGGAGGAGACAGACGGCACCCAAGTGCCCGATGCCACCGCTGCCAAGCGGCTGGGCGACACCACCGCCGTGGAGGCCTGCCAAAAACTGGCGGGCGGCCACATGAGCTACATCACCCCCGGCCACGAGCTGTGGTTCAAGTGGAGCAGCCCGAACCCCGAGGCCGATGACGAGGCCGAATCGTGGTACAACCGCTGCTCCGAAATCGCCAACCGCGAGCTGGCGCTGAGCAATTTTTATACCGAGCTGCACGAGTGCTTTCTCGACCGCGTAGGACTCGGCACCGGCAGCCTCTTTGCGGGCACCGCGCGCAGCGGGCGGCTGCTCTTCCGCCACATCCCCTGCGGGCAGTTCGTCTGCGCGGAGAACGATGAAGGCACGGTGGACACCTACATGCGCGAGTTCCGCTTCACCCCGCATCAGGCAGAGTCCCAGTTCGGCCGCAAAGCCCTCGGCCCGCGCGCCCGCGCTCTGCTGGAAAGCGGCCGCGACCCGCACAGCGGCACCCTGCGCTTCCTGCACATCGTCCGCCCGCGCGACAAGCGCAACCGCAAGCGCGATGACGCCCGCAACATGCCCTTTGAGAGCCTGTACTACAGCCTCGATGACAACTGCGTGGTGGAAGAAAGCGGCTACCGCGAAATGCCCTACATGGTCACGCGCTTCCTGCGCTGGGGCGAAGGCGTGTACGGACTGGCTCCCGCCCGCCTCGTCTACCCCGACATCAAACAGGCGCAGTTCCTCAACCGCATCCTCGACATGCTGGGCGAAGTCGCCGCCTTCCCGCGCATCCTCGAGCTGGCCAACCAAGTGGGCGAAGTGGACCTGCGCGCCGGCGGCCGCACCCTCATCAACCCCGAGAGCGCCAGCCTCGGCTTCCCCCGCGAGTGGGCCACCAGCGGGCGCTACGACATCGGCATGGACCGCCTCAAACAGAAGCAGGACGCCATCAACCGCGCCTTCTTCATCCCCATGCTCGAGCTGTGGGAAAACCGCAAGCAGCAGACCATGAGCGCCAGCGAGGTCTATGCCCGAGAGAACGAGCGCATCATGCTCTTCTCCCCCTCCTTCACCCTCTTTACCTGCGACTTCCAACCGATGATGGAGCGCATCTTCGCCCTGCTCTTCCGCAGCGGGCGCTTCCCCAAGCCCCCGCGCTCCGCCATGCGGCTTGACCGCAGCGGCGAGGCCGTCATCGACACCCCGCACGTCGTCTACCAAGGCCGCATCGCCACCGCCCTGCGCCGCCTGCGCGCCGAGGGCATCGAGCGCACCCTGCTGCGCTTGGAGCGCATGGGCCGCGCCGACGCCGCCCTCACCGACCACGTGGACCTCGACCGCACCTTCCGCCTCGCCGCGCGTCTCGACGGCGTGCCCGAAGAAATCCTGCGCCCCGAAGCCGAAGTGCAAGCCACGCGACAGGGGCGGGAGGAAGCCGCGCGCCATGCCCAACAGGCAGCCGAACAAGCCGCCGCACAGGCAAGCGCACAAGCTCAGGCCGCGGCCCAAGCTCCGCAGGCCCCGCCCGCGGGCCTGCCCGCTGACATGAACCTCTTACCCGCCGCCCTGCGATGAAACCGCACGAAGCCGCCGAACGCGCCCGCGAAAGCCGCGCCCGCCTGCTGGCCCTCTTCGACACCGAGCTGGGGCAGCAAGTGCTCGCCGAGCTGGAAGCCCGCTTCGAAACCGACCTGCCCGTCTTTCAGGGGCGGGCGGGCAGCTACGACCCGCTGGACGCCATGCGCCGCGATGCGCACCGAGAAATTTTCCTGGTAATCCGCCGCCGGCTGGAGCTGGCTCGCCGGGAAGCAACACAAACACGACCCGATAACGATGATGACGAAGAATGATATCACTGATGATACCCCCGCCCCCGCTGCACCCGCTGCCGAGGACACGCCCGCAACACCCGCCGAAACCGCTCCCGCCCCTGCGGCGGGTCTGACGACCGAGGACGGCGCATTCGCCCCCGAATGGTACAAGCGCTTTGCCGACTTGGAGCCGTACGCCGCCACCCTCTCCAAGTTCCGCCGCCCCGAGGCGCTGGCCAAGAGCTACGCCCACCTCGAGCGCCTTAAAGGCTACCCCGAAGCCGGTGACGAGCGCCGCATGGCCGCCTTCCGCAGCGCCGTCGGCCTGCCCTCCACCGCCGAAGAATACGCCCTCGTTCGCCCCGAGGAAACGCCCGATGAGCTGTGGAACCCCGCGCTCGTCAAGAGCCTCGGCGAAGTCGCCTACGAATACGGCGTGCCGCCCCGCGCCATGGAGGCCCTGTGCCACCGCTATGCCGAAGAAGGCCGCCGCTACATAGCGGAAGCCCGCCACGCCGAAGAAGCCGCCGTAGAGGCCGCGGACGCCACCCTCCAGCAGGAGTGGGGCAAGCACTACGAGGAGAACATGGACACCGTCGCCTCCTTCCTGCAGACCATGGGCGAGCGCTGCGGAGTCGATGTCGCCCACCTCGCCGAGAACCCCGCCCTCCGCGCCGAGCCGGACTTCGCGCGCCTCATGCTCGCCGCCTCCGCCCTCATGCAGGAGGCCCCCCTGCGCGGCGAAAGCGGCAACGGCGACAACCACCGCGAAGCCCACCGCATCGCGCACGACCCCACGCACCCCCTGCACGAGGCCTACATGCGCACCAGCCACCCGCAGCACCGCTACGCCAACGAGCAGTACGACCGCCTCGCCTTCGGCAAGCACCTGTGAGCGGCCCCCCGCGCACAAACAAAAAACTTTCCCCAGCAAGGGAACCCCACTTCCCCGGTAAGGAAGACATGAGTTGAGATGAGAGAGAAGCCCCCGACCCGGCAACGGGTCGGGGGCAAATTCTTAGCAACGTGCCCCATCCCACCCCTGAACAAAATGAAGAAATGAACGCAGGAAAAGGATGGTATTATTGCAGCAACGGAATAATTATATGCTGCAACTGCTTCAAAAGATATTTAGAACCACTAGGACTCAGATGATCATCATCCATATAGAAGCATACTTTTCCATCCCCTAAAAGCAGGATTGGTTCTCCGTTCGGATAAAACACCTCGTCAACCCAAACAATCTTAGCAAGACCTTTTGTTTCCAACCTACCCAAAACTGCCTTCGCCTCTCTCTGCCGAAGTTGATATTGTTCATAGGGAACCGAGCGAGTATTATTATCCATAAAAAGGCCGAACTTCAACATCTTTGCCGGAATATCCGCGCCCTGCTCCGGAACGGATGAAATAATAATCGTATTTTTTCCCATCAGATGCAGGGTTTCACATAATTCCGTCAAGCCGCGGTCAAAAATTTCGTCAGGTCTGCCGGAAAAACCATCGGCGCGCATATAAAGCACGGGCTTACCATCTTCATTTGTCATGCCCTGAGCGCGTACAGCCCAGCGATTCATGAGGATGATATTTTTTAACTCCGGATGCTCCCTCAACCATGCTAATACAGATTCAATCCATATAGCATTATTGCCATAGCGCCCCGAATAAGTATTTTTCAACAGGGTATGCTTTCTGTTAATATAAATGCCATTAATCCCGGTCTGTTCCGAAAAGTCATGCCATCCGGGAGCCGCAGCCATGGCGTGAGAATCCCCCCACAACACATACTGCGGGTTGGCATCCTTACCCAAAACAACAAGAGAATTGTCTGTTCTGTTCTCACTTTTCTCCCACTGAGGGTCTTTATAATGAGATTTATCCGGAGCAATGCCATCCCAATAAGACTCGACAACAACTCGCTGATGTTGCCGTTCAAACCAATAGAGTCCGTGCATCCCTATGCTCAGGAAAGAGACACCGAATATAGCAGCAGCCGCAAAAGCGAAATAACGATGAGGGTTCCAGCGTGTTTTTCTGAGTGGAGTTTCAATATAACGCCACGACAAGGTACTACACACAAAACTGCCGACTAAAGCTAATCCGGAAACCCAAGCACTCGGCATAACATCATCCAGCGCATAATGCCCACATACCAGCAGCGGCCAATGAAACAAATAGAGGGAGTAGGAAATTTTGCCTATAAACACAGTCAAAGGATGCTGCAGGATAGGAGCAGCCAAACCGGCCTGCCCGGTTCCAAGCAATAAAACAGCACACACAATAGGAATAATTGCAGTTATCCCGGGGAAAGGCAGCGCCTCAGAAAACAGGAAGAAAGAAGTAACAAGAACAATCAGAGCCGCGCCGTTCCATCTCCACAGTCTGAACGAGTCACGACAATGTATAGCCAGCAAACAACCGGCCAACAATTCCCATGCGCGGGAGGGCAAAAGGTAAAAAGCCGCTGTATCGCGGTGCAAAAAAAGGACATAAACAGAGCTACCGATTAATGAGGAAATCGCCAAACACCATACCATAGGCTTCAGACCTTGACGCAACCATCGATACAAAGCCGCCAGTAAAAGAGGAAAGAAAATATAAAATTGCTCTTCCACACTCAATGACCACAAGTTCAAAAGCGGGTTATCATGTGAATTAGGAGAAAAATACCCGCTTGTTTTATAAAAAAACAGATTTGTAGAGAAAAAGGCGCTGGATAACGCCGTTTTAGCGAACAAATTTATCTGACTGCCATAGTAACACACCACGCAAAGAAGCATGGTGAATGCAATCATTGCAACATACGCCGGCAAAATTCGCCGAATACGGCGCACATAAAACTTCCCTATTGAGTATTCACCCTTGTCTAAATCCGCAAGCAACCCTTTCGTGATTAAATAACCGGAAATCACGAAGAACACGTCCACGCCGATGAAACCACCGGGACAGAACACGGGATAAGCATGAAAGAGCAACACAGAAAGGACAGCAAACGCTCGCAAGCCATCAATATGCGGATAATAAGCACCTCTAATAATACCAGCGTCGTTACTTATAAAAGGCATGCGGTCATTGTATGCATTGGGAATGCTGGTTATGCCATATTGTTCATACTTCAATGCTTTATGATAAAATCCTCTTGCAGAGCACTTAATTGAGTAGCCTCAAAGTGCTCTATGTGGCATCATACACCACCAAGCACTATGCTCAAAATCTATCCCTCCCTTATAGATTTTGCTTGCATCAGCATTCCCAATACACACTATGAATACCCGAACGGCAAAGAAACTCATTGAAGAATTACCCTTGACGATAAACGATATAGCGCGGATTACGCTCGAAATCACGGAGAGATTGGGAAAGGAAGCAGAAGGGCTAACGAGGGCGGAAATGATGTGTCTGCTGCGGCGGGTGGCGGAAGAAGGCGTGAGAGCTGTGCAGGAGGCGGAGCAGACGGTGAGTTTTGAAGAAGCGGCGCAAGCAAGCCTGGAAGCAAGGCAGGATAGGCGACCGACCACACGCAGAGATTTACGACACTTTATCGGGCGCATGTTGCGCGTACCGGAGATGGCACAGCGGCCTTTACGCACCATGCGCCCCGCGGATTGCAGAAAGATATTGCAAACTGCCTTCGGCAACAGCCCCAGCAGTTTCCGAAAAGGTCGCGCCATCCTGAGCAGCATTTTCAATTACGGCATCCGGCAGGAGTGGTGCGACAGGAACCCCGTGTTGGCCATCGAAACGCCCCGCATCATCGAAAAGCCCATCGAGCCGCTGACCTTGGAGGAAGTGCAGCGACTGGAGCGCGCCGCAGAGCGCCCCGAGCACAGGGACATGCAGCTCTCGCTGAAGCTCATGCTCTACTGCGGCATCCGCCCCACGGAGGTGACGCGCATCGACCCTCAGAGGGACATTGTGGGGGATGAGCTTATCATCCGCCCCACGACCAGCAAGACAGGAGGCGGGCGCGTGGTACCCTTGAGAAAGGTCGCCCCCTTCGTGCGGCGCCACAAGCACGCCCTCACCATCCCGCCGCATTGGGAGCAGCGCTGGCGTGCCCTGCGCCGCGCCGCCCGCTTCCGCACATGGCGCCCCGACATCTGCCGCCACACCTTCGCCACCTACCACGCCCGCCACTTCCGCAATTTGGCAGCCCTCCAGCTCGAAATGGGCCACACCACCCCACGCCTCCTCCACAGCCGCTACCTCTCCCCCATCGCCCAAAGCACAGCCCGACGCTTTTGGAATTTGTGATAAGAAATTTGTGATTTTTGATTTGTGATTTGGAAATAATGTCTCGCTATTGCTCGAAAGAAACAATTCACAATAGGCGCACACTGCAAGTCTAACGGGTTACTAGTAACCGCTGCCATGCACGCCAGCATCAAAATTGGCGGCGGCAACACGCCAAAAAATCCCCGACTGACGGCACGTCAGGCGGGGTTCCCTACCATGCGGCGTAGCCGCACGAATTTTATACTTTATAAATTATAAATCATAAATTATAAATGGAAAAGGCCGCACAGCGTCAGCTGTGCGGCCTTTATGAGCTCCGGCGGCTATCTACTCTCGCGGGACCTATCGTCCGACAAGACGCCCGACGGCCCTGCGAAGCAGGCGAGCGAAGCGAGGTAAGGGCGGCTGGACAATGCCGCAGGCATTGCCCCCGCGCAGCGGGGGTGAGGGCGCGTGGGGCGCGCCCGAATCAACCGTATGGGAGGAGGACGATAGGGCCCTGACAAGCCGGGAACAGGGCGACAAGCTCATGCAAAAGGAAAGCCCCGCTGAACTTTCGTTCAGCGGGGCTTGTTGGGCTCCGGCGGCTATCTACTCTCGCGGGACCTATCGTCCGACTACCATCGACGTGCTGATGTTTCACTTCCGGGTTCGGAATGGGACCGGGTGGGGCCATCAGGCTGTGACCACCGGATTGCAGCGTGTTGCTTGTTGTTCGCTGTGTATCCGACTGTCACTTGGCGGAGCTTTTAGATTGGAATGTGCTTGGCGTTTCCCTCGGTTCTTGGGATAAGGGAGAGAGAAAACTGACATCCGCGTGGCAGTTACGATGTACAAAGTACAATGTACAAATCAATTTTGTGTTGTGTTGAGCTTTGTGTTGAATCAAGTTTCAAAGTTTATCATCATGGGTTTGATGGAGGTCAATC
>JAKSOV010000036.1 GCA_024405415.1 Akkermansia sp. | reverse complement strand
CGTCATTTTTAACGAACAGCTGCCCTTTCGAGCCTCCCCGTTGCGGGGTGCCGCCGAGTATACGCTCATCCGCTGCTCACGTCAAGCGTATTTTGAAAGAAATTTTAAGATTTTTTGCAAAAGCGCCGTAAACACCTGTAAACACAAAGAAAACATAGAACAGAAAGGCGCGCCATCAGCACCCCGAAAAGGCGCATATCCCCCACCGCAAACACGCAAACCTCTAAGCAAACCGAACCACTTGCCTGAAAAAATCAACAAAAAGCAGCATACAAGCGAGCCGTGGCGCATATGCGCCACGGCTCGGATTGGGTTAAGTCAGGCAGGATGACTCCGGCGCGCATGCGCGCGGCGATAACAGAGGCTATGCTGCCTGACAGCCTTCTCGCAGCACAAAGCTCAAAAGAGAATAGGTGATTGTCTGTTTCATGGTGATGATGAATGGGGAGTTTGTCAAGCGACGACGGGTGTAGCGTATCACACTCTAACAAGTGTTTAACATCATTGCCGCGCGATTATGTATACAGCTTCTATTAATGGCGGCTCGCAGCCGCGTTATGTCCTCCCCTACGCACGACAATTCCGCATTCCGTGAACCGAGCCCTTATCCGATCCTACCGCAAACAGCCGGTGGAGAGCGCTGCGCGCATGGAGTTTTATCAAGCCCGGCTCATTTACCGGCCTGCCCTGTCTTGCTTACCGTGAGTGCATGCGGAAGACCACTCGGGGAGCCCGTCCCAATTCAACGACTCCCGAGGATTCTGCATGCGCAGATAGTCAATCGCGGGTGCCGGGTAACGCAGGAGCCTGATATTCTCTGCATCAGCAGGCAAGGGCACGCATATGAGATCCGAGGGCAAGGAGAGAGGCGAGGCAAGTCGCTGACTGCAGGTACGACAAAGCGGAACAATGTAAGCGCGGCGATTCTTCCACGTGAGAAAGCCAACTACGGCACCGACTTCTATACCGTCTCTCCAGCAGCCGGGGCAAATACCGCCCAAGCGGCGACGGACATAATCGCGGAAGCCCGTCAGCTCCAGAAACTTCGTGTAATAACTCAGCCAATCCCCACCATCAGGCGGGCGAACAGACTCCGCATGTATTAGATTACTTGCATAAACAGCCATAGTACTGATATTCCATTTTTATGTCATTGCCGCATCCGATGAAGGAGACGGCCTTTTGTTAGAATATCATACAGGGGCGCCATTCATTGCGCTTTGTTAGATGTATTACATCTAATTTTCACAATCTCTTCCGCAGCAGATTTCCCATATCTGCTCACAGTTTTATCGCACTCATGAGACAATTTTCTACTTATTTCCCCGCTCAGGAAGCACCCTTCACTTTTTGTTAGACCACCTCTGTCACCGCTCATGAAATTCGGGAACAATCGCCGGTCTCGGCGAAGCGGGACAATGAGCGGTGCATGCACCGCACCCGATGCATCGCTCAGGCGTCAGTTCCGGCACCTCAACCCGAGCCACACGGATAACGTGATGACGGCAAGCGGAAGCACACGCACCGCAGCCGATGCATTTGGCGTAATCAATAACGGCAATACGCTGCGCCGGGTTTTCTGCCGTCGGGGATACCTGCAAAGAAACGGCTCCCTGCGGGCAAACGCGGACACAACGACGGCAAGCCGTGCAAGCATCGGCATGCTCACGAATCGGCACGGAAGCGGGGCGAAGACGAAGAGCCCCCGTGGGACAAGCGGCTACGCAGTGACCGCATTCGTAGCCTGTCTGCCACGGGATACAACGAGAGGCACAATGCTTTGCCGTGGCAATTCTTGTCCGCTGTTTTTCTGCAAGAGACAGCGGCATGAGAGCCCCGGTGGGACAGAGCGACGTGCAGCGGTTGCAGTCGAAGCGGCAATAAAACCCGTCCGAGAGGCCTCGCGGCGCAGAAATAGCCAAATAAGGTTTCAGGAAGCCTCCCCAACCATGGGCGGTAAGAGAAGGACGCAGTACCCCCGTCGGACAGTTAGCAATACAGAGGCCACAGCCTGTACAGGTGTTCAAAAAGCGTTCACGGTTCTCCCCTGCCCCGGGCGGGAGGATGGGGAGGGAGGCCTCCCCGCCCCCCGCTTCTTCCGACCCCGCGGCCGGCAAGGGAACGAGAGCGGAAGCGAGGGAAATCGCACCGAGCCCGAGCATGGCACGACGCGTAGGGTCTGCGGGCTCCGCGTCCGGTGCGACCGCAGGCTTTGCTTCAGTAGCCTTGCTGAGATGTATTGCTTGGTGCGGACAAGAAGAAATACAATCGTAGCAGCCGACACAGCGAGTGCGGTCAATACAGCCCATTTTGAGGTCAATGGCGTGGGCTTTGCAGCGCCGCACGCAAGTTGCACATCGGCGGCAGGTCCGGGCATCTATCTGCGGTGCAAAGGGAGCCCAACGAGCAAGCAGACCAAGCACCGCCCCTACGGGACAAATACTGTTGCAATACAAACGCCCACGCCACGCAGCCATCCCGAGCGGGAGAGCTATACCGAACGAGATGAGCGCGATACCGAGCCTCGCGGAGGAACCGACTTCGGGAGCCCTCAGCAGCAAAGGCAGAGAGGCAAGAGCGCGAGAAAAAACGCTGTAGGGGTCAAAAAAGCCCAAAAGCCCCGCACTGCCGACCGCCAGTCCCCCGAACGACACGAGAGCAAAAAAAGCGCGAATGAAGTAATGATTGGGGGTATGGCGAGCCTGCTTCATGCCATGTGGCCGCAGCAAGCGATTGACGGCATCCTGCAGGATGCCGAGCGGGCAAACCCATGAACAATACACGCGCCCGAAAAGCACGGTAAGCAAGACCCACACAGTCAGTACGACGGCAGCCGACAGACTGCCGCTCATCGCAGACATCAGCGCCGGCACCAACTGGATGTGCGGCACACCCGAGAGGCTCCTCACATACGAATCCGGCACCAAGCCGCAGCACAGAGCCACAAAGGCAAGCAAGACACAAAGAGCAATGATACGGCGGATGAAAGCAAGCATAACGACAAGCTCACTATACCACCACATCCCATCTCATGCGAGTTTTACTTGCAGCTAATAGCTTTCCTTTTCAGGATCAGTACGTTCCAAAGGCACTAACCGAAAAAAATGACGCCCGCACCTGCACGACAAGTTTCGCCACGAGCCCTGAGTTTATATATATAATCTATTCTTCATTTCCATCTCAGACAAATGGAAACGGCCTCTTGAGTTTTGGCTTGCTACGTCACTACCTATGCTGTATAAGAACGCATGCCGCAGACATCCCAACATTCATATGGTATAGATATAGCACGCATTCTGGCGATGTTCTTTGTTTGTGTACTTCATCTCAGCGGCTGGTGGAAAGGCATGGCAAATGCACCGACCCTAATTGACCGAGCAGCGGCAGTTACCTTCTGGTCTCTGGCCTATGTCGGAGTTAACCTGTTCATGATGATAACGGGATATCTCGGCATTGAGCGCAACTGGAAAACGAAAAGCTTTCTGAGGTTGTGGGGGCAAGTAGCATTTTATCTTATGGGAGGCATTCTCGTATCATTCCTGTTGAATGATCCCCCTCTCCGCACGGGCTATTTTATTTCTTTAATATTTCCCATTCCGTTCGCTAACGGGTACTGGTATTTCACCGCCTACGCCGGTGCATTCTTCCTATTCCCCTACCTTAACAAAGGGTTCCTCATTCTTTCGAAGCAGGAGAAGCAGAAACTTCTCATTACCCTTTTTTTTATTATCTGCATTTTCGGTTTCTATAATAAACACGTATGGGGCGGTTTTAATGCAGTTTGGATGCTTGTTATGTATTTAGTCGGAGCCTACCTCAAGCTGCATCCACTGATTTACAAAACCAAATACCTTCTTATTGTTTATCTCTGCTCAAGCATCTTTGCCGGTCTCCTGTTCTCCCTTGACTCATACCTGAGACATTCGCAAGGTTTCTCGCTCCCCTTCCCCGGATTGGACTACACCTCACCACTCACCGTATGTGCTTCGATAGCGTGCTTTGCGGCATGCGCCCGCATGCAACCGTCTTCTCCGTTAGTGCAGAATGTATTAAAGTGGTTTGCACCCTTAATGTTTGCCGTATATCTTATCCACACGCACCCTGCGTTGATGTTGCATTTCGGCAACTTTACCAAATGGTTTGCCCGGTATAGCCATTACGGGTGGTGGCATATTCCCGTAGGAGCGGCTTTAATTTTTATCTTCTGCTCCTTTGTTGAGTACGCAAGACAGCTGATCTTCAAGAGCGTAGGCCGCTGTTTTGCCACATTCAGAGCGAAGGCGTGACGCAGACCAAGGATTTTACCCCAGGGCAACTATTAAGCTTGACCGCACTCTAGCTTCATGTTATCTTCATTTTGTACTTAGAGTACACTCTCACCATTAAAAACATCTGATAACCATGAAAAAAGTTCTTCTCCTTCTCGGTATGATGAGCATCTCCCTTTCCGCCATGGCGGAGGGCGTCATCGGCTTCTGGAAAACGATTGACGACGAGACTCACGAGCCCAAGAGCATCGTGCAGATTTATGAGCATCAGGGCAAGGTGTGCGGCCGCGTGGTCGAGCTGCTCCAGAACCCCGGCGCCACGGCCAAGCTTCCCGGCTCCCCCGCCATCAAGGGCCTCGATATTATCTGGGGGCTGAGCAAGGACGGCGACAAGTACACGGGCGGTGAAGTCCTTGACCCGCAGAAGGGCAAGGTGTACGACGCTCAGATTTGGCTGGAAGGCGGCAAGCTCGTGCTGCGCGGCAGCCTCTTCGGCATCGGCCGCAAGCAGGTGTGGCTACCCGCCAAGGATTTCAAGCCCGCGGATGACAAGGCACCTTCCTTCAAGAAGCCCAAGCTCAAGTAAGCTTTATTCAACCTCTCTTATTCATAGAGCAAACGCCCGTCCGCCATGCGAACGGGCGTTTTTTTGTGTAGAGAAATCCTCCTTTGCCGCGGCCTCACCGTTCAATGCTGTTAAATCTTCTTGTTTTACAAGGGGCGGCGTGGTAAATAAAGGGTAAGATGATTCGCAAACTGACGGTAGACGGCTTCACGGTGTTTCCCGCCGCGGCCTCGCTGTCTTTCGAGCCTGGCATCAACATCCTGGTAGGCGGCAACGGCAGCGGCAAAAGCCACATCATGAAGCTCGCCTACGCGCTCTGCAAATGGGGCTATGGAGGCAGCCATAAGGAGCTGCCCGTCACATGGGCGGAGGAAAAACGGCTGAGGCTCATCCTGCTGCGCGTCTTTGCCCTGCGCGATCTTGCGGAGCTGACCTCCCGCACCGCCGCCCCCTGCACCGCCTCGGTGCGAGCTTCCCTCGCAGGGGAGAAGGTGCCGCTCGGCAGCGCGGAGACGGTCTTTTCCTTCCATAGCGGCGGGGAGGAAGACGGGCTGGGCATCACCACCCTACCCGACCGCACGCTGACGGACAACGCCCTTTACCTCGCCCCGCGCGAGGTGCTTTCCATCTACCCCTGCTATACGCAGGCAGGGCGGCGCTACCCCGAGCTGCTGGACGCCGCCGGCTGGGACCTCTGCGCCGCGTTGGAAAGCGAGGCTGCCCCCGCCCTGCCCCCTGTCCTTGCCCACGTTCTGCACCAAATCGAAAGCATGCTGTGCGGGCGACTCGTACGACGCAACGGGCGTTTCTTCCTGCAATGCGCGGGGCAGCAGCCGCTGGAGCTCACCCTCGTAGCCGAGGGTTACAAGCGCCTCGGTACGCTGGGGCTGCTGCTGGCTAACGGCAGCGTCCGCGCGGGCACCACCCTCTTCTGGGACGAGCCGGAAATGAACCTCAACGCCTCCCACCTGCCCCTGCTGGTGAGCATTATGTTGGGCCTCTGCCGAGCGGGGGTGCAGGTCGTGCTCAGCACGCACAGCCTCTTCCTGCTGCGCGAGCTGGCCATCCAACTGGCCGACAGGCACAACCGCAGCGTCACCCGCCGTTTCTTCGGACTGCAGGCGGGAGCGCGCGGCAGCACGGTCTGCGCCGCGGACACCATCTCCCGCCTCGACGGCCTTGATATTCTGGAGGCCGAGGCCGCCCAGGCCGACCGCTACCTGGCCCTGGCAGACACCCTGCTCAACGAGGACGACGCATGAACGAATGGTCCACAGGCACGAGCTGCATCGAGGGGCTGCACCGCTTCCGTTTCGAGGCGGGCTACCACGTCTGCCGCTTCGAGTGCTCGCCTTTCTACGCCCACCACGCGCAGAACTTCTGCAACGGCTGCAAAGAGATGGACTTCGTGCTCTACCACCCCGGTAAAAAGGAGCTGTGGCTCATCGAGGTGAAGGACTACCGTTTCAACGCGCGCCCCAAGGTGAACGACCTTGTGGAAAAACTGTGCCGCAAGGTGCGCGACTGCCTGTTCCTGCTGCGCACAGCGGCCCTCTGCGCTCCCGAAGAGGAGCCGGAGGAAGGCATCAGCCTACGCGACATGGCTCGCATGAGCCTACAGGCCAAGCGCATCCGCGTGGCCTTCACCATCGAACTGGGGCACACGGGCCTCTTCCCGCCCAAGACGCTGCTCGCCACCATCCGCGACCTGCTCTACCGCCAAATCCGCTTCATCGACCCGCAGATGCTCTGCCTGCCCATCACGGAATCCGGCGGCGCCGGCCCGTGGGAAATCTCCGCCGCCGGCAACGAGCACTCAGCCCGCATCCGCAAACGCATCGAAGAAGCGCGCCTTGCCCGAGAAAGCGCGGCCACGCGCCAACGCGAACTCGCCCGCCACCGCGAGCGCGAAGCCGCCAAAAAGCAGCGCCGCAAGCGCAAGAGCGACATCCCCCTCTGGAAACAGCGCGCCCAAGAACGCGCCGAAGGCAAAAGCGGCAACCACGCAGGGCGGAAATCAATTTAGCATTGTCGATTGCTTATTGATAAAGTTTGAAATCCGCGCTCGGACGTCCCAAGAATAAAGGTAATAAAAAAAGGGGGGCACCCCATACAGGATGCCCCCCTATACGCATTAAAAGAGCCGCGGCTGCAGCATGTGTTTGGGATCAAACAATTCCCAACGCTGAACAGCGTTCTGAGCAGCAGCTCGCTGCTGGGCCAATCGAGCTTCCTCCAGGCGTTTCTGTTCCGCGGCCTTGCGCGCGGCAGCCTCTTTTGCCAAACGCTCTTTTTCTTTGGCCAAACGTGCTGCTTCCTCGCGTTTGCGAGCGGCTTCTCGCGGAGCATTCAGCTTTTGCACACGCTGCATCATTCGCGACGTGTCAGACGCCTCCGACACAGACGTGATAGCCATAGCAAAAAGCAGTACTGCGATAACTCTTCTCATCGTGAATGTCTGTTAGAGCTCTCAGAGGGCATAGCTCATCTGCGCAGCAGCCTGTTCCTGCGTCACACGCAGCGTCGCATTCTTCTGAATAGCTTCCGTGTACTTGCTCTTGTTCTCCATCTGAATGGCCTGACGCAGAGAAGCGTCGGACTCATCAAACTTGAAATCCTCGCGCTCAATCATAGCCTTGAGGAAGTAAGCCTCCGGGTCATTCGGCACAGCGGCGATGGATTCCTGAACCTTGGCGTATGCTTCCTCCCACTTGCCGGCCTGGCAAAGTTGAGCCGCCGCCATGAGGTTGGGGTTCTCATCTTCATCAATGCTGACTCGGACCTTGTAATCGACGACATGCGGGTGAATGATGTCATAAAATTCCTTGGCAGCATTGCGGCATCTGCGTTCCGAGAAGGTGGCGCCGATGTAGTCCAATCCCGTGGAGGTAATGACGGACTGGTTATGGTAGTTCACCAGAGAGAACCCGGCATAGCTCTTCTCTTCATCGTAATACTGGCTTTTTCCCTTGTTATCCGTGAAATATTTACGTGTAACGGTGCGGTCCGTGCGAATATTGAGGCCCAAATCAGCATCGCCGTACGCAAGAGTGAAATAATCATCGCCGCCGATGACCTCGCGGGTCGCCTGCTGCATTTCAGAGGCACCCGGACCGGAGGCGGAAATAGCGACTCGAGCGTTTCGGGGCACGCACACCTTCGCAGGCACCATTTCCTGCATGGGGATGGGGGTACCGCAGGAGGATAAGCCGAACGCGGCCACAAGAGCGGCAAGGGCCCCTGTCATGTATTTGTTATTCAGTAGGTTCATCATCTGTTGTCTTGTTTAGGTTGTTCTTTGAATATGGCTGATATTCAGAAGTCATTATTTAGCGGATGCCTCATCAAGCAATTTCAGCATCTTTTCCGCCTGAGAGCTGCCGAGAGAGCGAGCCTCTTCCAGGACGGCGTGAGCGGCCTCGATATTCACCGGCTCTCCCAACTCGCCCTTCAACTTAAGCAAGGCCATTTCACACATGGCATCGGGGTGCTTGGCGGAAACAGCTTTTTCCAACCATTGGAGGGCAATTTTGCTATCGGCAGGAACGCCGTTCCCATCACGATAGGCAGCATAAAGGCACATATATGCCTGCGGGTACCCCGCAAGAGCCGCACGGTTAAACCACTCCAACGCGGTTACATAGTCAACCGCCAGACCGGTACCGGAATAATAGCAAGCCCCGAGCATAGTTTGCGCCTTCGCGTTGTTTTGACCGACAGCGTAGGAAAGCTGCTGAATGCCGAGCATGGGGTCTGCTGCTGTACCGCGTCCTGTGAAATAGCATTCAGCCAATTGAGCCTGAGCTTCGGCATCACCGGCAGCGGCTGCCTTTTCCAGCGCTTCGAATGACATATCCGCCGCAGGGGCGCTCGTCTCCGGCAGGGTGGCAGGGGCCACGCTGCCACCGTCAGTGGTTGCCTCCTGCGCAGCGGCAGACATGCAGGTAAGCGCTGCGGCAAAGAAGGCACATGCGATTCTATGAGTCAGTTTCATATTCGGGAAGGCGTTATTTTTCATCCAAAGACTGCGTGCGCAGGGCGATGACAAGCGGGCACGCGGTAAAATCCGCCAGCATCATCAAGAGCAACCAGGAGAACCATGCACCGATGGTCTGGACCAAGGGGCCGAACGGGGGAATCACCAGGAAGCCCAGCGCCCCGACGATGTAGGTCCGGCGGGCCGCATTGCGAGCGTCCACAGCCTTTTCTGCAACCATCTTGTCGGCATTCTCCTTGGCGAGCTTAGCCTCATTGATGGCGGCATCAACATCGATATCCTGAATAGCGCGGATAGCCGACAGCTTAGCGAGAGCATCCGCTTCGCAGCCTTCAATCTCCCATTCCGATGCTACGTGGGCGAGAGCCTCGGCCTTGCGGGCCTCCAGCTCAGTGATTTGCTCTTCGATTTCCTGCAACCCGTCCTTCGCCCGCTGAATGCCACCCAAGAGCAAATCGCGCTGCAGGGAGTCTTCCGCGCTCCATTCGGGCTCTTCGGTAGTGTAGCTGACCTTGACCACGAGGCTCGGCGGGGGAGTGGAGGGCAACCAGCGGACCAGCTTATCGCCGGCCTCCTTGATTTTGACCGTATAGTTTACATTTTCCTCCGTGGTAAACGCAGACAGCTCCGTCAGCCTCGGCATGCCGGTACGGAAATCTCGGATATGCGCCTTCACCGATGTGTCCGCCATAGAGCCGTACAGCGTATCGATATCGCTTTTTTCCTCAAACACCGACTGGCGGACTTCCTTGCGGACAGGCTTGTACTTATCCTTCAACGCTGCCAGTTTGCGCTCATTATCCGCAATCTTCTTGTTCAGCTCATCCGCCTTCTGACGGAGAAGCGCTATCATCTTGTCAAAGTTGGAGCTCAGAGCCGTTGTCATCACGTTCTTGTAGGAAGTCTTCAACGCGGCAAAATCGCCCAACCCGCGAGCCACGTTCTCGACATCGGCGACGGAGTCCGCCGTCAAAGTCTGCTTCACCGGCTCAAAAGAAGCGCAGGAGGAATCGTAACGAGCGACTTCCCCATGCATGATATCACCCTTGTCGCGCAACTCTGCCAAGGTCTCCTGCAAAGGAAGGAGCAGGCTCTGACGCTGCTCCTGACGCGCCTGCTGTTCCGCATGGATCGCGGCGCAAGCGGCCTCAAATGTCTGTTGATTGAGCGCATACCCGCTCTGTTCCTCCTGATTGGCAAGCTCGATGGCGGCCGTCTTCAGCTTCTCGGCCGACACCATATAGCCCCACAGAGCAACGGAGGAAACGACCATTCCCGTGATGAGTACAAGGAAAGCAAGCGTCCTGATAATATAGACGAGCGCGTATCCGTATCGCATAGATTCGTGTCTCATATTCGTAAGTGTATATAGGTTATTCCATCGTGGCGGAAGCCTGCCCGATGCAGGCAAAGTAAATAAGGAAAGAGAGAAGGTTAAGAACCGCAATTAGCCAGATAAACCGCCAAAGAAGCTTTCCCCGATTTTGCTTGATATATGTTATAAACTTGCAGAAATGCGCCTTCATGTTGATGTCGATAATTTAATTACGAGTTTTCCGGGGAATCCCCCTTCAGGTATTCTTACAGGTAACAAACGTATTTCTTCTGTGCGCCGATCCGCACGAAATACGGCTTGCGTCACCCTCACCTTACGGGCAAGACTACAGTATTGGGAATGCTGGCGTTAAGCTATTTATTGCCATTCAATTGCTTATGTGGGGACACTGCAAGCTTTGCCCAATTTTCTGGATTTGCGTGTCCGCATCCCTCATCATACAACCGGAGTGCGTTGCCTGCAAAATCTAACACTAACATAAAAAAATGCTTGCATCAGCATTCCCAATACACACCATGAAGACAAGTACAGCAAAAGTGTTAATTCAGGATTTGCCGCTTAATCTCAGCGACATGGCGCGCATTGTGCTCGAAATAACGGAACGATTAGGGACAGCCGCGGGAGGGCTGAACAGAGCGGAAATGATGAGGCTGCTGCGGCGGGTAACGGAAGAAGGAGTGAGAGCAGTGCAAGAAGCCGAACAAACGGTAAGCTTTGAAGAAGCGGCACGGCAAAGTTTGGAAGCAAGGCAGGATAGGAGGCCGACAACACGGCGGGATTTACGGCATTTTATCGGGCGCATGTTGCGGGTGCCAGAGATGGCGCAAAGACCTTTGCGCTCCATGCACCCTGCGGATTGCAGAAAAATGTTGCAAACGGCCTTCGGCAACAGCCCCAGCAGTTTCCGAAAAGGACGAGCCATTCTCAGCAGTATCTTCAATTACGGCATCCGACAGGAATGGTGCGACCGCAACCCCGTGTTAGCCATTGAAACGCCACGCGTTATTGAACGGACCATCACACCGCTGACTTTGGAGGAGGTCGGGCGATTGGAGCAAGCTGCCGAACGGCCCGAGCATCAAGAAATGCAGTTTTCTCTCAAACTTATGCTCTACTGCGGTATTCGCCCCACGGAGGTAACGCGCATTGACCCTCGGCGAGATATCGTGGGCAATGAACTCATCATCCGCCCGAACACCAGCAAAACAGGAGGCGGGCGCGTGGTGCCGCTGAGAAAGGTGGCGGGTTTTGTCAAAAAACATCGGGAAAAACTCTGCATTCCGCCGCGCTGGGAACAACGCTGGCGGGCCCTGCGCCGCGCTGCACGTTTCCACAGCTGGCAACCTGACATCTGCCGCCACACCTTCGCTACCTACCACGCCAGCCACTTCCGCAATTTGGCAGCTCTTCAGCTTGAAATGGGCCACACCACCCCGCGGCTCCTGCTGAGCCGCTATCTCTCCCCCATTCAACGCGGCACGGCGAGAAGTTTCTGGGGGGAAGAGCGTGCGAGAGAGAGACAGCTCCCCCTCCTGATGTGAGGAGGGGGCCAAGCCCGCGACTGTTATCTACAAAGGGGGGATTTATCAATCCTCTTTCACGTCCTCTTCAAACTCGGCAAACGGACGTTCTTCGCTGCCCCAGGCGCGTTCGGCGACAGCGGCGGCACGGGGGAAAGCCATGTAGAAGAGCTGTTCGGGGGTGGAGATGTGTTCCGTCCAAACGTTGCCTTGAATGCCGCGGATATTCCCCTCGGGGATGCGATAGGAAAAGACTTTTTCGAGGGAGATGACGGCGTCGCCCATGCCCTTGTCTTCGGGGCGTTGGCGGTAATCGAAGTAGAAGTGTGAACAAGGGCAGAGGATGAGAGGGGCACCCGAGCGGAGCATGGCGTCCATGTGGGCGGGTTGCCAGACCATGACCACCTGTCCCGTCACGCCATTCATAGCGGCGTCATCCCATGTGATGGCCTCGCGTCCGTGGGCACGGACAAAATCCACGAGTTCCTGCATCCACATGCGCTGCTGCTCGGGCGAGGCATATTCGGCCATCACCTCATCACCGCCGAGGTGCAGCGGGGTGTCGGGCGGGAATATATCCATCAGCTCACGGAGGACAGTCTTGGCAAAGGCGAGCGTCTGCGGATTTTCGGTGTCCATTACATCGCCGCCGCGCAGCCCCATCTCGGCGAAGTCGGCACGAGCCAACTCGGGGTAGGCAACCAGCGCAGCATAGGAATGCCCGGGCAGGTCCACCTCGGGCACAATCATGACGCCGCGCTCGCGGGCGTAGGCCACCAGAGCGCGCAGCTCCTGCTGCGTGTAGAAACCGCCCTCCACCTTGGGAAAATCCTTGCCGAGCCGAATCTCGGGCCAGTCCCAGTTTTCTTTCTCCAAATCCTTGCGCCACGCGCCCACTTCCGTCAGGCGGGGATAGCTCTTTATCTCCACGCGCCAACCGGGACCGTCTGTCAGGTGCAGGTGCAGGCGATTGAGCTTCAGCGCCGCCATGCGGTCAATGAACTCCCGCACCACGGCGGGTTCAAAAAAGTGCCGCGACACATCGAGGTGCATCCCGCGCCACTCATACTTGGGCGTGTTCTCCCCTGCCCTCGGCGCGGGAATCGCCGCAAACGCCACATGACAGCACAACAGGAAGAGGGCGGCAAGTCGTCTCATGGCGGCGGCTTAGGCGTTGAGCACGTCGATGAGCTGTTTCACGGGCAAGCCGATGACATTGTCCACATCGCCCTCCACCCTCTCCACGATGAGCTCACTCTTCTCCTGCATAGCGTAGGCACCCGCCTTGTCGAGCACATAAACCTCGCGCAGATAGTTCTCAATCGCGGCGGCATCCATGCGGCGGAAAGTCACATAGCTTTTCACGGCGAAATCGCGGCGTTCACCGCCGGGCATGAAGACCGCCACCGCCGTGCAGACGCAGTGAGTGCGGCCCTGCAGCTCCGTGAGCATGCGGACGGCATCCGCCTCATCCGCAGGTTTGCCGAGCGGGTGCCCATCGATAAACACCAGCGTATCCGCGCCGACCACGGTGTCCTGCGGATGCTGCGCGGCGACGGCAGCCGCCTTGGCTGCGGCGTTCAGCGCGCAAAGCTCCTCGGGCGGCAGGGTGGGGTCATCCAGCTCCTCCGTGGGGAGCACCTCGACGACAAACTCCACCCCCTCGCGTTGCAGGAGGTCGCGGCGACGCGGGGATTGGGAAGCGAGAATCAGCATTTTTCGGGCGGGCTCATGCGGTCCAGCACGCGGTGGCGCACCTTGGTCGATAGCTCATGAATGCTCTGGATAGCCTTGCCCTTGAGAGACTCCGCCAGCGCGCGGCAGGCATCGCGGTCCTCACGGGTGGCGAACTCCAGGCCCACCAGCGCGCGACCGACGGATTCGCCCGAGTACTGATAGTTGAAGTAGCAGAGGTTCGCATACTCACCCATGGCACGCATGAACTCTGAGAACGCACCGGGGCGCTCGGGGAACTCGATGACGAAGAACACGGGATGGCTCAGGTGCTCGCGGTCGTAGGAAATCATGCGGAAGGCCACATCTTCATCCTCGGACACATCCACCGACTTCAGCCCCTGGGCGGCAAGGCGCCGCTCAATTTCCGCGAACTGCTCGTTGGTGCCGAGCACGCCGAACACGGGGTACTGGATATCGCCGCCCACGCGGCCGTACTGCACATCCGTAAGCAGCACCCCCGCAGGGATGTTTTCCAAATACTTGAGGATTTGCCCGCGCTTGGTCTCCATGGGGATTTGCAGGTAGCGCTGCTTGCGCTTGCTCTGCCCCACGCCCGCACGCGCCGCCACCACGCCCATTTGGGCGAAATCCATGTTCGCGCCGGAGAGCACGACGAGGCACTTTTCGCCGGGCTTCACTTCGCCCGCTTCCCAGTCCTTCAGGAAAGCGGCAAGCCCCATGGCGCCGGAGGGCTCCGTCACCACGCGGATGCTGTTCCAAAGCGAACGGATGGCCTTGCAGACCTCATCGTTCGTGACGGTCACAAAGCCGTCCAGCAGCTCGCGGCACAGCTGATAGGTGTTTTCACCCGCCTGACGCACGGCAGTGCCGTCGCAGAACACATCGACATAGGGCAGCACCCCGCGCTCGCCGCTCTCGACGGCGAGCTTCATGGAGGCCTGATTCACGCCCTCCACGCCGATGCACTTGCAACCCGGCCAAAACTTCTTGAACCAGCAGGCGCAGCCCGAGGCCAGACCGCCGCCGCCGATTTGCAGATACACGCGGTCGAAGGGGCCCTTACCGCTCATCACCACTTCGTCCGCCAGCGTCCCCTGCCCGCCCATGGTAGCGAGGTCGTCATAGGGGTGCACGAAGGTCAACCCGTTGGCATCCGCAAACTCATGCGCTGCGGCAGAGGCGGCATCGTAGGAATCGCCCGTGAGCACAATTTCGACCTGTTCGCCGCCGTGCATGCGGACGGCGTTCTGCTTCACCTCGGGGGTGGAGCGGGGCATGAAGATGTGCGCCTTGCAGCCGAGACGCGCCGCCGCCAGAGCCACGCCCTGACCGTGGTTGCCCGCGCTCGCCGCCACGACACCGCCCGCGCGCTGCTCATCGCTGAGCTTCGCCATGCAGTTATACGCGCCGCGCCATTTGTAGGCCTTGATGGGGCCGAGGTCCTCGCGCTTGGCAAAGACGACGGCATCCACATCGGGCAGTCGCAGCTCCTGCAGCGGCGTAGGATTACCCACGGCATACACTCGCTGCCGCGCCTGCAGGATTTCCTCGAATAAGCGGTCTTTCATCGTGCTCATTGTTCGCGGGCATTGTACACGCCCTTGACCGCGTTTGCAAGCCCGAGTTGCGGTCCGAAGCGCATCATTGCGCGGGCGGCAGGAAATGCCACTGCTTTTCCTTCAGCAGCTCTTGATATATCTCGCGCGGTGCGTTCTCGCGGTTCTCCTCCGCCATGCGGAGAAAGGACTCCGCGCGGCGGGCATCGCCGGGGGTCTTTTCCGTGCCCATAGCCGTGAGCGCAGCCATGAGGGTGTAGCACTGCGGCAGACCGGCGGAAGCGGCTTCGCCCAGCGCATTCACCGCCGCGCGCACATCGGGCTCCGCGCCCACGCCGTTGAACTCCATATCCGCCAAGGCCATGGAAGCATAGGGCATACCGTTGAAGGCGAGAGACTTAAGCATCGCGCGACCGGCCTCGGGATTCGGCTCACAGCCGCGGCCCGTCGCCACGCAATAGGCATAGGCCACCATGGCGCGGCCGTCGCCCAGCTCCGCCGCATTCTTGTAGAGAGACAGGATACGCTCGGGAGAATACTTGTCGCCCTCCTCCATGTAGCGGGAGGCGAGCGTCACCGCCACGGGCTGATAGCCCAGCAGCAGAGACTCTTGCAGGTGGCGCATACCCTTGGTCTTGTCCACGGGCACAATCTGTCCGTCCCCACCCAGCTCCAGCATGGCTATGGCAGCCAGAGCCTCGGGCATGTGCGCGTCCGCAGCCTGTCGCAAATAGGCTGCGGCGCGGTCCTCGGGGATGGCATCCTCAAAGGCCTGGGAGAGCACATAGGCGGCGTGGGGGCTGCCGTGCGCAGCGGCGCGTTCGTACCACTCGCGGGCCTGCGCGGCATCATCACCGTAGTAGGAGGCAATCATCTCCTCCAGATAAAAATTCTGCTTTTCCAGCTCCGAGGCCACCTCGGGCACCGTCCAGTCGCCCGCATTCAGGCGCCCGCTCACTAACAGATAGGCCGCGCGAGCTCGCACACTTCCGCCCTTGCAGGCCTCAGCCAACAGGCGCAGCGCCTCTTTCTCATTGGGTTGGCGGCCGATACCGGCCCCCGCCATGCGGCTCTGCTCCATGAGCGCGGGCACATAGCCCTTCTTAGCAGCCTCTGCCAAAGCTTTCGAGGCGCGCACAGCCTCATCGGCATCCACGGCATCCCCGCCCTTCACCACCAGCAACTCGAGATTATGGTGCGCCCTCCACAACTGCGCCGCGGGCGACCCGTTTTTCGCAGCCTCGCGCATCAGCACGGGAAAATCCTCTTCCGTGGCACCGGCATCCAAAACCGCGGCCACAGCGGGGTAAAAGTCGTCCGCATTCTCCGCCGCCATCTGCTCCAGCGCTGCCGCCAAGGCCTCCGCCGCGCTCGGGGCGGAGGTCTCCGCTGCGGGAGTTTCTGCGGGGGCGGATTCGGGAGCCTGTTCCTGAGCCAGCAGAGGCAGCACCAAAGCCGCAGCCAGCATCATGTTGCGCATCTTCATAGAGCTGACTCTAGCATAAAAAAACGCCCGCCGCAAGCCGAAAGCCTGCGGCGAAAACGCGACAAATGAGGATTTGTCGGGATTTACTAGGTACTATGTACTAGGTACTATTTATCAAGTTCGGCGGCTGCCGCCGCGAGATAACGAACCCGTTCTGACGCAAGCGTCAGAACGGGTTTCCCATCCTTGCGGCGACAGCCGCACTCTATTCAAAAATAGTACATAGTACCTAGTACCTAGTAAATCTACAAATCCCCCTTTATCGCGCAGCGGTTACCCGCGCCTATGCATCCTTACACCTTTTCCACACGGACGGTGGCTCCGTCCATGGCGGTGATGCGCACGCGGTCGCCCTCATTCAGGCCTTCGCGGCACACCTCTGCAACGGGGAAGAGGCGGTCCTCACGGCGCACGCAGAGCTGCTCGCCCTGCCCCACGACGGTACCGACTCCGCCGATATCCTGCGCGCAGGCCTCTCGCGGAGCTTTGCGGGTGAGCCATATCATGAAAAGCGGGCGCACGCAGCGGTTCCACAAGGCGAAATACAGCGCGAAGCCCAGCAGCAGGAAGCCGAGGAACACGAGCGCCGACCATTGCAGCGGCAGCCCCAGCTCCCATGTGCCCCACGCGGCAAAAATGACGAGTGAGGCCCAGGACATCAGCTCCGTATTCACGAAGATATCCAACACCAACAGCGTGAGCGCCACGGCGAGCATCCAATGCAGGAACTCACCGTTGCTCCACGCGAGCAGAAGGGCAAAGGAGGCGGACATAAGCGGCTTACTTTTTCAAATCCACCACGCCCGACACGGTGTTGGGCAGGTAGACGGTGGAGGCAGGGTTGGAGCTGATGGTGGCATAGCCCTCCAACGCCTGACGATTCATGAGCACCTTGGCGGCGGCCTCCGCCCCGATGATGGGGGCCAGCTTGGCCACGTAGTCCGCCTCGGCCTCGGCGCGCAGACGCATGGCCTCCGCCTCGCCCTGTGCCTTCAGCACGGCGGCTTGGCGCTCGGACTCGGCGAGACGCACGCGGGCGGTGCTTTCGCCCTCGGCCTTCAACGCGATGGAGCGGCTCACGCGCTCGGCCTCCATCTGGCGCATCATGGCCTCCTTGGTCTCGGCATCGGTCGTCAGCTCCTTGATTTCGATGGAGGTGATATTCACGCCCCAACGAGCGGCTGTGGCGGCCACCACCACGGACACCTTCTCCGAAATTTCGGAACGGGCGGAAAGGATTTCATCCAAATTGCGGCTGCCGATGAGCGAGCGCAGCTCGTTGAGCACCAGCTCCACCAGCGACTTGTGCAGGTTCTCCACCTCATACACAGCCTTTACGGCGTCGGCAATGCGCCAGCGGATAATGCAGTTGACCTGCATGGTGGCGTTGTCCTTGGTGATGCAGGAGCGGGGCTGCGTATCAAGGAGCTGTTCCGTCAGCTCGATGTAGCAGCCGTTCTTGTTGCTCAGCTGCCCCCACGCGCGGCTTACGCGGCGGACATTCTGGAGGAAGGGGATGCGAAAGGCAAGGCCGCTCTCCTTCACGGAGCAGGGCTTGCCGAACATCTCGACAATAGCGCAGTGGTTCTGAGGAACAATGAAGATAAACATCGTTATTTTTCAGGGTTAGGGTTTGTGTATTCAGGGCGGCGGGTGTAAACCGCCAAAAGGTAGACAAAGGCGAGGTACATGCCTAATTCGCCGATTTCTTCGGCCACGTAATCATGGAAAACCGCTTCCTCCACCGTGTTCAACAGAGCCCCGGCAAGCATGAGCAAAAAGCCCCACACAGGAAAGGACTTAGCCCGCACAATCTCCCACAGAGATTTCCATAAGCGGCGGGAAACGAAAAAAACAGTCAAACCTGCTATATAGGCAGCGATACCCCAATGAGCCAGCCAACCGCAGGGAATTTCCTTCCACTTGCGAAAAGTATCCGTCTGCCCCTCTACCGGGAAGAAAACGGTGCGACCGAAGCTCACCTCGCGCAACAGGCACAGCAGCACAACAAAAGCGGCAAACCGGTAAAAACTGCGGCGATTCTTCGCCGTTGCGCAGAGGGCGACGCCGAATAGCATCACCCCCAGCTGGATATTCTCAATCAAGGAGTTCTCATACCCCCACTCAAGCGGCATCCGGTCGGGGAACGCGCAAGCGACGAAGGCCGCCGACGCTGCAACCAACAGCGGGGACCAACGCCAATCTATGCGGAACGACAGCAGGGAAGAATCCATATGACAGGTTAACGGGGATTCTATCAGGCAGACGCTTACAGAGCAAGCAGAAAGCAATGCGCCCGCCGTAATATGCGCCCGCCGTAATACCCCCTTTGCAAGACAGAGTGGTGCCTTGACACGACAGGGCATTTGCGCCACACTTGCCACAGACAAGAAGCATGATTACCTTTACCAATCTCTCGCGCTCGGTGGAAATCGGCTCCAACTGCTACCTGTTGGATATAGACGGCTCGCGCATCGTGCTCGACTCCGGCATGCACCCCAAGAAGGAGGGTGCCGAGGCCGCCCCGGATTTCTCCCTCATCGGCGCTGCCGATCCGGACTGCATTTTCATCACCCACTCCCACCTCGACCACATCGGCACCCTGCCCGTGCTCCAAGATAAGTACCCCGCGGCCGAGGTCATCATGACGGAGGGCACCGCCGCCATCGGCGACGCCATGCTGCACAACTCCGTCAACGTCATGACCGCCAAACGCACGCAGGAGGGCATTGTCGAGTACCCCTTCTTCACCCACGGCGAGCTGGAGCATGCCGCGCGCAACTGGATGCCCCGCCCCTACAACAGCCCCTTTCGCACAGGCCGCAACGGGCAGGTACTGGCCACTCTTTTTGACGCCGGCCACATTCTCGGCTCCTGCGGCGTGCAACTGGAATCCGCAAGCGGCAAGACCGTCTTTTACACGGGCGACGTGCAGTTTGAGAACCAGACACTCATCGCCGGCGCGGACTTCCCCGAGAGCGGGGTGGACATCCTTATTCTCGAAAGCACCCACGGCGTGACCGAGCGCGCGGCGGACTACACCCGCGCCAAGGAGCTGCGCCGCTTTGCCGACACCATCCGCGAGGTGCTGGAGGGGGGCGGTGCCGTGCTCATCCCCGTCTTTGCTCTGGGCAAGAGCCAAGGGCTGCTCTGCGAAATCGGCAAGTTCAAGAAGAAGGGCCTCATCCCCGATGTGCCCGTGTACTTCGGCGGGCTGTCCTCCAAAATCACCGCCGTGTTCGACAAACTGGCCGACAGCACGCCGCGCCTCAACCCCGGCTACCGTCTCCGCGAGAGCGTGGAGACGCACGGGCTGCCCAAGCAGGGGCGCGAACCGCTCGTCGCCTCGCCCGGCAACATCTACCTCGTCTCCAGCGGCATGATGAGCGAGCACACCGTCTCCCACAAGCTGGCAGAGCAAATCATCACCCACCCCAAGGATGCCATTCTCTTTGTCGGCTACAGCGACCCCGAATCCCCCGCCGGAGCCGTGAAAGCCACCGCCCCCGGCGAGCAGGTCAAGCTCTCCCGCCGCGGCGGTCAGCAATATCCGCTCAATTGCCGCGTGGAGAGCTTCGATTTCTCGGGGCACGCCACACGCGAGGCTCTGGTAGACTACGCCGCCAAGCTGAAGCCTGAGACGGTGCTCGTCGTCCACGGCGACCCCGATGCCGCCGCATGGATGCGCGACAGCATTGCCGCAGCCCTGCCGCAATCACGCGTCCTCATCCCCGAGCCGGGCAAACCGATTGCGCTGTAAGCAGACAAATGAGGATTTGTAGATTTACTATGTACTAGGTACTACGTACTATTTTTGAATAGAGTGCGGCTGTCGCCGCAAGGATGGGAAACCCGTTCT
>JAKSOV010000035.1 GCA_024405415.1 Akkermansia sp. | reverse complement strand
AAATTCTCATTTGTCGGTATGTCTGCAAAAAAAGTTCGCCCGCTCGACACGGGGTCGAGCGGGCGAAAGAGGTGTCGGTGAAGCGTGAACTTACTTGTTCATGGCTTCTTCCACGGCCACGGCCACGGAAACGGTGGCACCGACCATGGGGTTGTTGCCCATGCCGATGAGACCCATCATTTCCACGTGAGCGGGCACGGAGGAGGAACCGGCGAACTGAGCATCGCTGTGCATGCGGCCCAGCGTGTCGGTGAAGCCGTAGGAGGCGGGACCCGCAGCCATGTTATCGGGGTGCAGGGTACGGCCCGTGCCGCCGCCGGAGGCAACGGAGAAGTACTTCTTACCGGCGAGCACGCACTCCTTCTTGTACGTACCGGCAACGGGGTGCTGGAAGCGGGTGGGGTTGGTGGAGTTGCCCGTGATGGACACGTCCACGCCCTCGTGCCACATGATGGCCACACCTTCGCGCACGTCGTCGGCGCCGTAGCAGTTCACCTTGGAACGCTCGCCGTCGGAGAAAGCGGTCTTCTTGACCACCTCGACCTTGCCCGTCGTGTAGTCGAACTTGGTCTGGCAGTAGGTGAAGCCGTTGATGCGGGAGATGATGTAGGCGGCGTCCTTGCCGAGGCCGTTCAGGATGACGCGAAGCGGCTTCTGGCGCACCTTGTTGGCGGAGCGGGCGATGCCGATAGCGCCTTCAGCGGCGGCGAAGGACTCGTGACCGGCGAGGAAGCAGAAGCACTCCGTCTCCTCGCGCAGAAGCATGGCGGCCAGATTGCCGTGGCCCAGACCCACCTTGCGGTCGTCGGCCACGGAGCCGGGGATGCAGAAGCTCTGCAGACCCTCGCCGATGGCCTCGGCGGCGTCAGCGGCCTTCGTGCAGCCCTTCTTGATGGCGATGGCGGCGCCCACGGTGTAGGCCCAGCCGGCGTTCTCGAAGGCGATGTTCTGGATGCCGCGCACGATGGCACGCACGTCGATACCCTTCTCAAGGCAGACCTGCTCGGCTTCCTCGCAGGAGTTGATGCCGTACTTGGCAAGGACTGGGAGAATCTGGTCGATGCGACGGGAATAGGATTCGAAAAGAGGCATAGTAATTGTCTTTCTGGTTAAGGGTTCTTTACTCGTGGCGGGGGTCGATGTACTTGGCAGCGCCGTCGAAGCGACCGTAGGTGCCGGTGAACTTCTTGACAGCCTCGTTGGCGTCCGTGCCCTTCTTGATTTCTTCCATCATCGGGCCCATCTTGACGTACTGGTAACCCGTGATTTCGCCGTTCTCGTCGAGAGCGAGCTTGGTGATGTAACCCTCAGCGAGCTCGAGGTAGCGGGAACCCTTGGCGAGCGTGCCGTACAGCGTGCCCGTCTGGGAGCGCAGGCCCTTGCCGAGGTCTTCCAAACCGGCACCGATGGGCAGACCGCCCTCGGAGTAGGCGCTCTGGGTGCGACCGTAGACGATCTGGAGGAAGAGTTCGCGCATAGCGGTGTTGATGGCATCGCACACGAGGTCAGTGTTGAGAGCCTCGAGGATGGTCTTGCCGGGAAGGATTTCGGAAGCCATGGCGGCGGAGTGCGTCATGCCGGAGCAGCCGATGGTCTCGACGAGAGCCTCCTGAATGACACCCTGCTTGACGTTGAGCGTCAGCTTGCAAGCACCCTGCTGGGGAGCGCACCAGCCCACACCGTGGGTGAGACCGGAGATGTCCTCAATCTTGGTGGCCTGCGTCCAAGCACCCTCCTGGGGGATGGGGGCGGGGCCGTGATTGCAGCCCTTCTTGACGCAACACATGTGTTCAACTTCTGTTGTGTACTGCATAGTAGTAAAAGAATGTTGGCGTTAGAGTCATTCCGCCCACCCACCGGGGCAGTCCGAAATTTCCTCGCTCCGCATCATACACCCTGCGCCACGAGTTAGTCCACCCTAATATTCTATTTTTCCCTAAAATGACGGCTTTTTTTATCACCATGCCCTCGGACTGCAATTAGAATTTGCCTTGCCGACGCGTTTCTGCTAGACTCTCCGCAAGCTCCAAGACTATGACCTCTCAGCTTGACCAATTGAAACAGTATACGACCGTTGTCGCAGACACGGGCGATTTCCGCCAGATGGAAGAGTTTGCGCCGCAGGACGCGACCACCAACCCCTCCCTCATCCTCGCCGCCGCCACCAAGCCCGAATACAAGAGCATCATCGATGCCGTCGTGGCGGACTTCAAGGCCACGGACCCCGCCCCCGCTGAGCACATCGGCGCACTCATGGACAAGGTGATTGTCGCCTTCGGTCTGGAGATTCTCAAGCGCGTGCCCGGCCGCGTGTCCTCCGAGGTGGACGCCCGCCTCTCCTTCGACACGGAGGCCACGGTACAGAAGGCGCGTGAGATTATGGCTCTCTATGAAGCCGCCGGCATCCCCCGCGAGCGCGTGCTCATCAAGATTGCCTCCACGTGGGAGGGCATTCAGGCCGCCAAACAGCTGGAGCAGGAAGGCATCCACTGCAACCTCACGCTGCTCTTCAGCCTCGTGCAGGCCGTAGCCTGTGCGGAAGCGGGCGTGCGCCTCATCTCCCCCTTCGTGGGCCGCATTCTGGACTGGTACAAGAAGGCCACGGGCGAGAGCTACACCGCCGAGACCGACCCCGGTGTCATCTCCGTGCGCACCATCTACAACTACTACAAGAAGTTCGGCTACGGCGTGCAGATTATGGGTGCGTCCTTCCGCAACACGGGCGAAATCCTTGCGCTGGCAGGCTGTGACCTGCTGACCATCTCCCCCAACCTGCTGGGTGAGCTCGCCGCCACGGAACAGCCCGTTACCCCCTGTCTCTCCGTCGAAGCCGCCAAGGCGAGCGACATCGAGCGCATCCCCGCGGACGAAAAGAACTTCCGATTCCTCTTCAACGAGGACGCCATGGCCACGGAAAAGACCGCCGAGGGCATCCGCAAGTTCTCCGCCGACATCCGCAAGCTGGAAGCCCTGCTCGCTTCCATGCTGTAATCCCCTTCTCTCATTTTAACCTAACACAACACACATGAAAGTACTCGTTACCGGCGGTGCCGGTTATATCGGTTCTCACACGGTGCGCCAGCTGGTCAAGGCCGGGCACGATGTGACGGTGCTCGACAGCATGGTGTACGGCCACCCCGGCGCCATTGTCGACAAGGAAGTGACGCTCGTGAAGGGCGACCTCGGTGATGCTACCGTGGTGTACCCCCTGCTTGTCAACGGTCACTTTGATGCGGTGGTGCATTTCGCCGCTTTCATTCAGGTGGGCGAGTCCGTCACCGACCCGCTGAAGTACTACGAAAACAACATCGCCAAGCCCCTCACGCTGCTGAAGGCCATGCTGCTGGGCGGCTGCAAGAAGTTCGTGTTCTCCTCCACCTGCGCCACCTACGGTGTGCCCACTCAGGTGCCGATTCCCGAGACGGAGAAGCAGGACCCCATCAACCCCTACGGCGGCTCCAAGTTCATGTTGGAGAAGGTTTGCAAGGACTGCGAGCGAGCCTACGGTCTCAAGAGCGTGTTCCTGCGCTACTTCAACGCCTCCGGCTCCTCCGAAGACGGCCTTATCGGCGAGGACCACGAGCCGGAATCCCACCTCATCCCCGTCATTCTGCAAGCCATCAAGGGCGAGCGCCCCGGCATCACGGTGTTCGGCACGGACTACGACACCCCCGACGGCACCTGCATCCGCGACTACATCCACGTGGATGACCTCGCTGATGCTCACCTGCGCGCGCTGGACTACCTCATGAAGGGCGGCGACACCAACTGGTTCAACCTCGGTACGGGCAAGGGCCTTTCCGTGAAGGAAATCATCGATGCCGCCGAAAAGGTGACGGGCATGAAAGCCCCTGTGACCTACGGCGACCGCCGCGAAGGCGACCCGCCCCGCCTGATTGCCGACGCCCGCAAGGCCAAGGAAATCCTCGGTTGGGTGCCCAAGTATCAGGACGCCCACCACATCGTCGAAACGGCGTGGAAGTGGATGACCGGCCCCCACGGCGGGCACTATTGATGTACAAAGTACAATGTACGATGTACAAATCATTTAAATAATGTGCGGCTGACGCCGCAAGATAAAGAAAACGGTCTGACGCTGAGCGTCAGACCGTTTTTGTTGAAGCTGCTGCCACTGCCTACACTATGCGCGCTTCGCGCATCTCGCGGCGTAGTCAGCGCGCTGGTCGTCGCCGATAGGGCCGACGGTGATGTAGCGGGCGTTCGGGTGGTTGAAGAGCAGCGCGCAGACGGAGGAGGTCGGCTTCATCATGAACGACTCCGTGAGCGTGGCGCCCGTGCGTTCCGTGGCGTTGAGGAGGTCGAAGACGATGCGCTTCTCCGCGTGGTCGGGCTGGCTGGGGTAGCCGCAGGCGGGGCGGATGCAGGAGCTGCCCTCCGCGTGCCAGAGCTCGTTCACGATGTCGTTCGTGCACTCGGCAAGGGATTCCGCCAGCATGCTGCATGCCGCGCCGATGAGCAGGGAGTTGTAGGTGTCGTTCGCGGCGGCGAATTCCTCCGCCCACGCATCCCCGCCCGTGACGGAGAGTTGCAGCGCGCCCACATAGCCGCCCTGCCCCTGCGGCGCCACGAAGTCGGCGAGCGCGTAGCGGGGCTTGTCGCTCTGCTTCTGCTGGCGCATGCTGTGGAGCACGGTGCCGCCCTCGACCACGATGTCATCTCCCGCGCTGTGTGCGGGCCAGATACCGAATACGGCGCGGGCTTGCAGCCGTTCTTCCTTCGCGCCACGCTCCAGCAGGGCGCGGGCATCGGCCATCAGCTCGGTCGCCAGCTTCACCTTGTCGGCGGGTGCGTTCTCATGCGGCGCGTTGCGGAGGGGGTTCCACACGTCCTGCATCTCAAAGAAGCGCAGGAGAATGCTCCAGTCGGCGCGCTCGACGAGCTGTTCCCACGTCAGCGGGTAATCCGGCTGCGAGTGGTGGCAAGCGCAGCCGCAGGGCACGCCCGCCGTGAAGATACCGGTACGGCTCGGCACAGGCTGCGGGGAGGCCGCCCAATCGTGCACGGGAGCCTTGGCGCGCGCTTCCTCCAGCGAGAAGAGCGGCGTGTTGCGCTCGGCAAAGGCCTCGCGCTGACGCTGCTGCTCCGCCTTGAACGCGGCGATATTTTTTTCTTTATCCGCGCCGATGAGGGAGGCAACCGCGGGAACAACCGTGGAGGCATCCGCCGTGCGCATCACCACCCCGCTCGGGTAGAGCGGCGCGAGTTTCAGCGCCGTGTGCAGCTCGCCCGTCGTGGCACCGCCCACCAGCAGGGGGACGCGCAGCCCCTCCGCCTCCAGCGCGGCGGCCACCTTGCCCATTTCCTCCAGCGAGGGGGTAATGAGCCCTGACAGCGCCACCACGTCCGCGTTCTCGCGTCGAACGGCCTCTATAATATCCTCGCAAGGCACCATCACGCCCAAATCCACCACGCGGTAGCCGTTGCAGGCCAGCACCACGCCGACAATGTTTTTGCCGATGTCGTGCACATCACCCTTCACGGTGGCGAGCACCACGGTGCCCGCGCTCGAGCCCGCGCCGCTCTGTTCGGCGAGCAGCGGGGTGAGCACCGCCACGCTCTGTTTCATCACGCGCGCGCTCTTCACCACCTGCGGCAGGAACATTTTACCTGCGCCGAAGAGCTCGCCCACCTGCTTCATGCCGTCCATGAGGGGCCCCTCAATCACGGCAAGGGGGGAACCGCAGCTCTCCAGTGCCTCCTTGGTATCGGCCTCGATGAACTCCGTCACGCCGTTCACCAGCGCGTAGGCAAGGCGTTCGGCGACACTCCCCTTGCGCCAGTCCGCCGCCGCTTTCTTCGCGGGAGCAGGTGCCGCACCGCCCGCCGCCGTCGCGGCCTTGAGCGCGGCCTTGGCCTCGGCGATTTCCTGCGCGTAGGCAATCAGGCACTCGGTGGCATCCTCACAGGAGTTGAGCAGCACATCCTCCACCAGCTTGCGACGGTGGGCGGGGATGCTGTCGTAGTCCATCATCAGCGCGGCGTTCACGATGCAGATATCCAGCCCGCCCTGCGAGGCATGGTGCAGGAAGGCGGAATGCATGGCCTCGCGCACGGGGTTAATGCCGCGGAAAGAGAAGGAGACGTTCGAAATGCCGCCCGAGATGTGGCAGAGCGGGTGCATGCGGTGAATCTCCGCCGCCGCTTGGAAGAAGTGCAGCGCATGGTTGGCGTGCTCCGCAATGCCCGTGCCGACGGTCAGCACGTTGGGGTCAAAGATGATGTCCTCCTCGGGGAAGCCGACCTGTTCCGTGAGCAGGCGGTAGGCGCGGTCGGCGATGGCGATGCGGTCCTCGCGCCCGCAGGCCTGACCGTTCTCATCGAAGCCCATCACCACCACGGCGGCACCGTAGCGGCGGATGATGCGGGCTTCGCGCAGGAATTCCTCCTCGCCGTTCTTCAGCGAGATGGAGTTCACGATGCCCTTGCCCTGCAGGCAGCGCAGACCCGCTTCGATGACCTCCCACTTGGAGGAGTCAATCATGAAAGGCACGCGGGCGATATCGGG
Source organism: Akkermansia sp. (assembly GCA_024405415.1). Taxonomy (GTDB): domain Bacteria; phylum Verrucomicrobiota; class Verrucomicrobiia; order Verrucomicrobiales; family Akkermansiaceae; genus Akkermansia. Next base: position 14,228 of record JAKSOV010000035.1, on the reverse strand, counting down.
CTCCGCGGCAACGAGGTTCAGGAAACGGGTCATGGCGGCGGGGCCGTCAATCATACCCTCATCGAAACAGAAATCGAGCACCTTCGCGCCTTTCTGCACCTGCGCGCGAGCAATCTCCACCGCTTCCTCGTACTTCCCCTCGCGGATGAGCTTGGCAAACTTGGGAGAGCCCGCCACGTTGCAGCGTTCGCCGATGAAGAGGATACTCTCTTTCGTGCGGTCGTGGTTCAGGGCTTCCAAGCCCGAGAGGCGCAGCAGACCATCCTGCACAGGGGCGGGGATGGGGCGCGGAGCGAAGGGAGAAACAGCCTCGCGGATGGCGGCGATGTACTCGGGCGTGGTGCCGCAGCAGCCGCCCACCATGTTCAACAGCCCTTCCTCCGCATAGCCGCGCAGGATGCCCGCCATGTGGGCGGCGGTGTGCTCGTAGCCCGTGGGGCTGAGCGGGTCGGGCAAGCCAGCGTTGGGATAGAGTGCCACGGCGCAGTCCGCCAGCGCGGAGAGCTCACGAGCGAAGGGCAGCATGAGGTCTGCCCCCAACGCACAGTTGATGCTGATGGCCAGCGGGCGCACATGGCGCACGGAGTTCCAGAAGGCTTCGACCGTCTGCCCCGAGAGGGTGCGCCCCGCCTTGTCCGTGATGGTGAAGCTGATGAGCAGCGGGGGCAGCGCACGTTCCTCGCGCAGCTCCTCGATGGCGTAGAGACAGGCCTTGGCATTCAACGTGTCAAAAATCGTCTCCAGCATCAGCAGGTCCACCCCGCCGTCCGTCAGGGCGATGACCTGCTCGCGGTAGGCGCGGCGGAGCTGGTCGAAGGTCACGGCGCGGTGACCGGGGTCGTTCACATCGGGGGAGATGGAGGCGGTCACCGCCATAGGGCCGATGGAGCCGCCCACCAGACAGGGGCGGTCGTACGCAGCTTCCGCTTCCTCCGCGGCCTCGCGGGCCACGCGCACGGAGGCGAGGTTCATCTCACGCACCAGCGTTTTCAGGTCCTCGTCCGCCAGCACGCCTTCGTAATACTCTTGGTCGTGCGGGCCGGGGGGAACAATATGGAAGAACTCATGCTGCCCGATGCAGGTGGAGGAGAAGGTCGGCGCGGTGGCGATGTCCGAACCCGCGGCAAAATAGGCGGACACAATATCCTTGAAGACCTGCGGGCGGCTCAACGCCAGAATGTCGTTGTTGTTCTTGAGGTCGCGGGGGTAGCGCTCGCGGTCGGCGAAGTAGGTGCCGCGGTAATCCTCTTCGGTAAGCCCAAGTTTTTGGACCATCGTGCCCTGCCCGCCGTCGAGGATGAGGATACGCTCGTGCAGCGTGCGCTTCAGAAAGTCTTGACGTTGGGCGGCGGTTGTTTTCATATCAGCGAAGTAGGAATTAGCTTACAGGCTCAAAAAAAGCCCTGTCGGAGACGCATCCCCAACAGGGCGGAAAGTTTTCTCTCAACCTCCGTATCAGTCGCGGGGAGCGGGGTTCTTGTGCCACACGATGACACCCTTGCCCACAGCGTAGAGGTAGGCCACCATGAGGATGGCGATGAAGGCGGTCATGGCGCCGAAGGCCTCACCGTTCTGCAGGACAAAATCCTTGAAACCGAGCGCCCAGGGATAAAGGAACACCACCTCGAGGTCGAACACGAGGAAGAGCATGGCCACGAGGTAGAACTTGACGTTCCAGAAGGCGGGGCTGCCGTCACCCTCGGGCACGTTACCGCATTCGTAGGGGATTTCCATGGAGCGGCGCGTCTTGGCGCGGCGGCCGAAGAGAACGCTGAGCACGATAATCAGACCGGCAAAACCGAAGCCGGCGATAAACTGAATGAGGGCTGAAAAATACTCCTGAAGCATAACGTGTGCGGATTTTATAGCAATATCGGCGCAGGAAGTCAACCACAAACCGCGCTCACCCGCGGGCGGAAGGGCAGTTTTTTCCTCAGTTCCACTCCAACACCAGTGACTCACCCGCGGGGATGGTGAGCGGCAGCCCCGTGCTCGCCAGCTGCTCAGAGGTAGCGCAGAGCGGTGCACCCTCGGGGTGCAGCAGGTTCACGAACGAGAACTCCTTGGCCGGAACGGGCTTTTTCCCCGCCCACTCCTGAGCGTGAAGAGGTATGTGAAGTGCGGTGGCATAATCCTCCGTCTCGGAGAGATTGCAGAGCACCAGCACCGTTGCGCGCGCCTTGCGTGCGTGGCGCAGGAAAGCGAAAAGACGGTGCCCGCCGATGCTGTCGTCCGCCTCACGGCCGAAACCGACCGTAGCGCGGTTGGCCCAGTTCAACCCGTAGAAGGTGCCGTTGGCAAGCGCGGGATGTTGCAGCAGCGGCAAAAAAGCGGCGGTAAAATCGCGCAGCGAACGTTCCTCCGCCGTCATAGCAGCCCCGTCACAGGCACCGCCGTTGCGCCAATGTTGCAGCCTGGGCAGCGAGGTGTAGTCGAAGATGGACGTGCGGCCGTTGTCGCCGCCGTAACCGCCCGCGCCCTCCGCCGCCTCACCGACCTCCTGCCCGTTGTACACGAGCACAGGCCCCGCCGTAGCGGCAAACTGCGCCGCACAAAGCGCCGCATAGGGCGCGCTCTGTCCGTTCCACTTCGGCAGTCTCTGCTCATCGTGATTTTCGAGATAGCGCACGCCGTGGTAAAAATTTTGGGATTCCGAGTGATCGTGGCGGTCGAGGTCGTTCGCCCAGCGGGTGCCGCCGATAATGCCGCGAAGGGTGTCATAGGCAGGGCTGTCGTAAATGCCGTTGAAGCCCGCGGCCAACAGCTCGCGATGCACATCCCCGCCGCAAAGGGACATATAATCATTGTAGGCCTCGGCGAGGAAGAGCGTGTTCTCATCCCTCAGTCGGGCGCGGGCAATGGCCCAGCGCCAGAAGGCGGGCGGCACCATGTGCGCCATATCGCAGCGGAACCCGCCCACCCCCATCTCCTGCCACCACGCCAACACGGCATCCATCAGCAGCCATGTGCGGGGCACGGCTTCCTCCCGTGCGCCGATGCCGGGCAAGGCCGCAGCAGCGTGAGGCCCGTGGGTGTAGTCACAGCCGTAGTTGAGCTTCACCGTCTCATACCAGTCATGCGCAGCGGGCGTCCACGTGGCCGCGTTGTTGCCCGTCACGCGACCACAGCCGCGCTCCGGATCAAACACCCCATCGGGCAGCTGCATCTCGCAGTCGCTGTCGTGGGGGGATAAGTAATAGAAGGAGTTGTTGTAGGAAAAGAAGCTCCGCGTGTCATCCGTCGCGCCGAAGGAATACTCGGGGCGGATGCGGGAGGCATAGCTGCGCGAGACGTGATTGGGGATAAAATCCATCATCGGCGTCAACCCGCGGCGGCGGCATCGGCGCAGCAGCGCCTCGAACTCCGCACGACGCTCAGCGGGGTTCTCCGCCAAGTCAGGGTCGAGGTCAAAATAATCCGTCACGGCATACGGACTGCCCGCCCTGCCCTTCACCACACAGGCGGGATTCGCGGGGAGACCGTAGGCGCTATAATCTGTCTGCGTCGCATGGCGCAGCACGCCCGTGAGCCACACGTGCGTCACCCCCATGTCCGCCAAGGCCTGCAACGCAGCGTCATTGATACCGTTGAAAGTACCGCAACCGTTCTCCTCCTTGCTGCCCCATGGAATACCGCCCGTGTTGTCATTGGAAAAGTGGCGAACAAAGAGCTGGTAGATGACGGGGCGCATGGCTGGAGAATGAGATTGCGGCATTCTAGCAGACCTCGAAGGGAAAATGCAACAGCAAAACACGCGGCGGCGCAGTCTTGCTGCGAGCTTGACAGCGCGGGGCCGCGGGGGTATGCTCGGCGGCGTGATGAAACGCCTGTTGAGCCTCCTGTTTTGTCTGATAGCGACCATGACACCCGTTGCGACCGCGGGGAATGTGATTCTCACGGGCGGCGTGGCGCTGCGCTCTTGGGAGAACTACCGCGGCCCGGCGGCTCATGACAACTGGTGGGCCAACTTCGTGCGCGCCTCGACCATCCAAATGTCCCTGCTGCAACAGAAGGACCCGCAGACAGCCATCACGTGGATTGTCTACCGCCCCGCCTACCTGACCCGCAGCAAGGAGAACAAGACCGAATTCATCCCCAAGATTAAAGACACGGCGGCCAAATACGGTGTGAAACTCATTTGGGTGGATTCCGCCGAGGAGGCGTGGAAAGCCATTGCCGCCTGCGGCAAAAGAGAACCGATGGACGGTTTTTACTATTTCGGCCACTCCAACCCGCATGCGTTCATGCTGGACTACAGCAACGAAATCATCGGCGCGAGCGTGCAGTGGATGCACGAGAAAGACATCGAGAAACACCTCACGCCCGCCCTCTTCAAGCCCGATGCCTACTGCATCAGCTACGGCTGCTACACGGGCCAGAGCATGAGCGCCTACTGGCAGAAGGCCACACAGGTGCCGATGTGGGGCAATACGGAGTCCACGCGCTATCAACCCGTGGGTGACGGCCGTCTGCCCGAGGGCGCAGGCAAATGGAAACATTGAGTCTGCTACAGCTGCCTTCTTGACGTCACGCACGCTGTCCGTTATACTGCAAACGTATGCTTCGTCCTTGGATTCCTCTTTGCCTCGCGTCCTTGCTGCTGAGCGCTTGCCAGCAACAGCAGGGAACGTGCATTACCTCCATAGCGGACCTGCCGCTCAAGGACACGAAACCGCCCGCATTCGAGTGGCAGAGCGCGCCGCTGCGCGCCAATGCGCAGTACATTCTCTGCGAAGCAAACGGGCAGACAGAGCGCGCCCACATGTTGGGCGACTACTACTTCCTGCGCTGGTATGATGCCGAGCCGCAGAAGCCCGTGCGCATCGTCATGAAATACACGCAGGCCAAGACCGGGCCGGAGGTGCAGGAGCGCGTCATTGAGCACCGCGAGGCTCGCAGAAGCCGTGGGGAGCGCCGCGAGAAGCTCTTTTTCAACGGCCCCGAGCGCGCAGAAAAGGGCGATATCCTCAGCTGGCGCATGGAGCTGTACTGCGACGGTGTCCTGAAAGACAGCCGACAATCCTACCTGTGGAAGTAAAGGCAAGGACGAAAGGCAAACAAACGACCGCGGTGAGTCCATCTTCATCGCGGTTTTTTGTTGTAAGAGCGAGGCATGTGTGGTAAAAGAAACCTGTATGGAGAAGACACTTTTCCAGAAAATAGCTGACAAGGAAATCCCCGCCGCCATGGTGTACGAGGATGAGCTTTGCGTGGCCTTCCGCGATGTAGCGCCCACGGCCCCCGTGCATGTGCTGCTGGTGCCCCGCAAGCCGATTCCCGACATTGCCGCCGCCACGGCGGAGGATGCCGCGCTGCTGGCACACCTGATGCTCAAAGTAGGCGACATCGCCCGCGCCGAGGGCCTCGCCGAGGGCGGTTTCCGCACGGTAATGAACACGGGTGCGGATGCGGGCCAGACAGTGCCGCACCTGCACATCCACATCATCGGCGGGCGCTCGATGCAGTGGCCCCCGGGCTAAATGACATCGGCGGTCCGGACCGCCGCGGGTGAGCGATTGATTTCTGCCGTGAACACGCCGGAGGCGCAAACAGGCATTCTGCACAGCGAGTGGGTGGACCCCACGACGCTGGAGTTGCAGCTGTCTGAGCAACGCTTACTCCGCCTCTCCTTCCCGGAGGCGGGTGTGGTTCGTTGTCGCTATGTGACGACGGCGGTGTTCGAGCGCATTCCGACCTATGGAGTCTCGCCCGATTACACCCCGCGCCCCACGCCGCTGACGGAATCCGCCACGGCGGAGGCCCTCATCGTCTGCACGGAGCGCATCCGCGTGCGCATCCGCAAAGCGGACGGCGGGTTGGAGTTCTACGACCGCGCCACGGGCTACTGCCTCTGCGCAGATGCCGAGGGCATGGGCCACCGCCGCTCCGAGCGTACGGGGGACGACCTCGTGTGGGTGCTCAAGCACATGCCGGAGCAGGCGCACTTCTTCGGCCTCGGCGACAAACCCGGTGAGCTGAACCTGCGCGGACGCCGCTGGGAGATGTGGGGCTCCGACCACTACAAATTCACCCCCAAGAGCGACCCGCTCTACAAGAGCATCCCCTTCTTCCTCTGCCTCAACGAAGGGCGGCAATACGGCATCTTCTTCGACAACACCATGCGCTCCTACTTCGATTTCGGAGCGCAGCGGAAAGACCGCCTTCTCTTCGGTGCAGACGGCGGCGTGATGGACTACTACTTCATCCTCGGCACGGATGCGCTGGACACCGTGGCCACCTACACCCGCCTGACAGGGCTGCCGCCCATGCCGCCGCTCTGGGCGCTGGGCTACCACCAAAGCAAGTGGAGCTACCGCAACGAGGGCGAGGTCACCCGCCTGGCGGGGGAGATGCGCCGCCGCGGCATCCCCTGCGACGCCATCCACCTCGACATCCACCACATGAAGCACTATCAGGCGCTCACGTGGGACCGCGAGGCCTTTCCCGACCCGCCCGGCATGATTGCGCACCTCGGCGAGCAGGGCTTCAAAGTGGTGTGCATCATCGACCCCGGCATCAAAATTAACCCCGACAACTACGTGTGGCGCAGCGGCTTTGAGCTCAACGTGTTCTGCCGCCGCCACGACGGCGCGCTGCTGCAGGGGCAGGTCTGGCCGGGCAACTGCACCTTCCCCGACTTCACCTCGCCGACCACGCGCGAGTGGTGGGCGGGGCTCTTCCGCCGACAGGTAGCAGAGTACGGCGTGCGCGGCATCTGGACGGACATGAATGAGCCGGTCATCTTCCCCGACAAGACCTTCCCCGATGATACGCGCCACGCCTTTGACGGCTTCTCCTGCTCCCACCTCAAGGCGCACAATGTCTACGGCCAGTGCATGGCACAGGCCACCTACAAGGGTATGGAGCGCTTTGCGCCCACGCGCCGCCCCTTCGTGCTCTCCCGCAGCGGCTTTGCCGGGCTGCAGAGGCAAGCCGCCACGTGGACGGGCGACAACGCCTCCGACTGGGAGAACCTCAAGATGGCCAACCTCATGGTGCAGCGGCTCTCGACCAGCGGCGTCTCCTTCTGCGGCGCGGATACGGGCGGGTTCCTCGGCCACCCCACGCCCGAGCTGTTCTGCCGCTGGATGCAAATGGCCGCCTTCCACCTCTTCTTCCGCAACCACAGCAACGGCGAGTTCGGCGGGCAGGAGCCGTGGTGCTTCGGCGCGGAGACGGAGGCTGCCGTTCGCCGCGCCGTCGAGGAGCGCTACGAATTACTGCCCTACATCTACACGCAGTTCTACCGCTACCATGCGGAGGGTCTGCCCGCTATCCGTTCGCTCGCGCTCATGTACCCCGAAAACACGGACATGTACTGGCGCAGCAGCGAGTTCTTCCTCGGCGATGCGCTCTACATCGTCCCCGTCCACCACCCGCAGCACGACGGCGGCGAAGGCCGTTTTCTCTACATGCCCGAAGGCACGTGGTACGACTTCCGTACGGATGCCCCCGTCCCCGCCGCAGGCGAGGAAGTGTGGACCCCCACGCCGATGTCACACATCCCCGTCTTTGTGCGCGGCGGCCACGTCATCCCCCGCTGGCCCAAGGCCCTTCACACGGACACCCTACCCCGCGAGCCCTACACCTATGAGCTGTGGTGGGCACCTGAGACAGAGGCGCAAAGCTTCCTCTACGAGGACGCAGGCGACGGCACGGAATACCGCAACGGCGACTATCTGCTGCACCGCTTCACCTACCGCTCGGAGCTGCGCCGTCTCAGCCTCACGGACGAGCGCACGGGCAACCGCCCGCCTGCACACGGCACCGTCACCCTCGCCCTGCACGCCCTGCCGCCGAACGCCACGCCCGAGCTCACCGCAGACGGCACCCCCTGTGAGGGCAACTTCGATGACCGCGGGGTCTTCCGTGCCGCCGTGCCCGCCTCTTTCCGCCGACTGGAGCTTACGCTATGAACCCGCAAACGCTCGATAAAATCGTCAACCGACTCGACACGCTCGACACCGCCGAGCTGCGTCAGGTTTTCCTGCGCATGGCAGCTGACAAAGGCCTGCTCCAAGACGTATTCGACACCCTGCGCGACGGGCTGGTGCTCTTTGACCGCGAAGGCAAAGCCCGCATGGCCAACCGCGCCGCTGCGAGCATCTACGGCAAGCCCCTGCGAGAGCTGCTCACCATGCCCTTTGAGGAACTGGCAGGGCACACGATTTCCTGGGATGAGCTGCGCGGCAGCGGCATCGCCATCACCCGCGACATTCAGGTAAACTACCCCGAACCGAGGCACTACAATTTCCTCATGAGCCCCGTGGCGGACGGAGAGGAATACCTGCTCCTCGTTCAGGACGACACGGAAAAGCGCACCCGCAACGAGGAGAACGCCGAGGCGGAGCAGATGAACCTGCTGAGCTTCATGGCCGGCGCCGTGGCGCACGAAATCGGCAACCCCCTCAACTCTCTGGGCCTCAATCTCCAGCTCTTGCAGCGCAAGCTGCGCCGCCTGCCCGAAAGCGACCGCGCAGCGCTGGAGCCGCTGCTGGAAAGCGCCTTGGGCGAAAGCCGCCGCTTGGACACCCTGCTCAAAAATTTCCTCCAGAGCATGCGCCCCACCGCCCTCAAGCGCGAGGAGGTGCAGCTCAACCCGCTCATTCAGCAGGTGTTGGATGTGCTCGACCCCGAGATTGCCGCGCGCGGCGTGGCCCTGCATCTGGAGCTGCACGACAAGCTCCCCGTGCTCAATGCCGACGGCGGCAGTCTCTTCCAAGTCTTCTACAACCTCATCCGCAACGCCTACCAATCCATTCCCGGGGCGGAAGGCGGCATTCTCATCCGTACGGATTTCAATGACACGGATGTACGCATCCTCATCAGCGACACAGGCACGGGCATCTCGCACGAGGTGATGGGCAACATGTACGAGCCCTTCCGCACCACCAAGAAGAAAGGCCACGGACTCGGCCTGCTCATCGTCCGCCGCATCATCAAAGACCACGGCGGCACCCTCGGCTTCGCCTCCAAGGAGGGCGTCGGCACCACCGTCACCATCACCCTTCCCCGCGCCGACCGCGTCGTCCGCCTCCTGCCGAACTGAGAAACCAAAAAAACGGTCGGAAACCTCCATCTTACCGTTTTTATACCCTGTCACGGCCTCACAAAGCCGGACAAACAGCACATCAGGAGATAATCCTAAGCGTTCGAACGCTACCCTCACCGAGGGCTTGGTTGAGGGCGACGATGGCGCGGGAGCGGAGGCGCGTCAGCTCATAGCGCGCGGCGGGGTGAGCCACGCGGATGCAGGCGGATTTGTTCGCCACGCTCACGAGTTGAGAGAGCGCGGCAAGGGCGGGGCCGACAGCCTTCTGCCAGGCCTCAGCCAACAGCTCGGCGGAGAGAGTCTCTTCCTCCAGCTGCATGGAGGCCAACACCTCGCCCAACAGGGATTCCGCCGTGCGCATGTTGGCGGCTACGGGCAAATCCGGCCCGGAGCCGAAGAAATCCGCCATAGCTTGGTCGCGCTCGCCTTCACGGCGGGATCGCCAACGCACGGTGCGTTCGGAAACGCCGTCCGCCATGCGCTGCATGACAAAGCGCCGCGGCGCGCGGGGCTGCACCACCTCGGGGCGGGGCATCTCAGCTTTCTCGTCCTTTTTGCGGCGGGGGCGGGGCATGGCGGCGGGAGACAGGACAGCCCGAGAGCCTTTCTGCGGAAAAACTCTCGGGCCTCTGTTTAGGAATGTAAAGGGGGGTCTTTACTCACCATCGTCGCCGATGGCCTGCACGGGGCAGCCTTCCATCGCTTCCGTGACCTGAGCAACTTCCTCGTCGGTCACAGGCTGCTTGATGACAATGGAAAGGCCTTCGTCGTCGTCGCGACCGAAGAAATCAGGGGCGGATTCGCGGCAAAGGTCGCAGTCGATGCAGTTGGAGTCAACATAGAACTTGCCCGGAACATTCTTTTCGTTTTTTTCGTCGATATCGGCCATTTTCGTGTATGGGGGTTGTTTGCCCTGCATCATTCTCGGCTTATTTTTGGCAAAATGCAATCCTTTTTTATTGCCACGCGGCTTTTTTCGCGTCACAATACGGGCATGCAGCAGCAAGAACACACTGAGCCTACCGCGGAACAGCAGAAGCGCCGTTCCCGCCGTCGCCTTTTCCGCCGCTTCTGGGCCGCTCTGGCCGGGGTGCTGGGCATAGCGCTCCTCGGCTGTGTGCTGTGGGCGTTCTCCCAAATCCGCTCCACCGAGAATCGAGTTTACGTCAGCTCGCCCCTGCCTTGGGCGGGGGAAGGTGTCGTGGTGGAGCGCCTGAACGGTTGGTGGAAGTCCGGCAAGGGGGATGACCGCATGGCTCTCCGCTCCACGCTCTACCCCATCGCCAATGTGAAGCTCGGCGACTGCAAGGGCAGCGGTCTGCTGGTGCTGAGCTTCCACGATGAGTTCGGCCGCCAGGTGGGGGACCCCGTTCACCTGCCCTACCGCGAGGGGCAGTTCAACAAGCAGGAGGCTGCCTGGATTCGCGCTGAAGGCGACAACGCCACCTGCCGTATCGAGGTGGGCTTTGATAACGAAGACGGACTGCTGCTCCAACAACTGCTGACGGAGACGCCCCTTTGGACCGTGCGTCTGCGCTACCGCACCAACGAGGAGCGTACGCTGCACCACCTCGGCACGATCTCCATTGAGCCTCGCGAGCAAAAAACGGCGGAATAACCCCTCACCCGTCCACCGCTCATGACCGCATTTCTCTCGGCTCACCCTGCCCTTCGCCGCTGGGGGCTGCGCCTGATTTGCCTCGTCTCCGGAGCGCTCACCTCACTGGCTTTCCCGCCCGTGGACTGCGGCAACTTGGTGTGGCTCGCGCTGCTGCCGCTGCTCTCCCTGCTCTGGCTCGGGCCGCGCGGCTTCAAGCGCGGCTTCGGCTACGGCTGGCTGTGGGGCATGGGCATGTTCACCGCCACCAATGCGTGGATTACAGAGGTGGGGCATGTGTTCTTCATCCCCTCTGCGGTGTTCTGCGGCATTGCCTTCCTGCCGCTCATGGCCTTCTTCTCCCTCTACCCTGCGCTGTGGGCGGGCATAGCCAACACACTGCTGCGCCCGAACCTAGAGCCTCTGCCCGAATGCGTGCACACCAAGGCCGAGGCTGCGGCGTGGGCAAAGGCCGCCCTGCTCTCGGGGCTGCGCGCGGCGGTGGGCTGCGGCGCGCTCTGGGTCTGCACGGAGTGGCTGCGAGCCCACGGCACGCTGGGCTACAGCTGGAACAGCCTCGGCATGGCGCTCTACGGCGGGCTGTCCATGGTGCAATGGGCGGAGTTCGTGGGCACGGCTGCTCTCTCATTCATCCCCGTGGCCACGGCGGTGGTGCTGTGGTGCGCCATGCGCCGCACGTGGATTCAGTTCCGCCGCTTCGGCTCCGCAAGCCGCCCGTGGGATTTCTACGGCACGGTGATTCTTCTCTTCTGCCTGTTTGCAGGCGGGCTGTTCCTCTCGGCGCGCTACGCGGCGGATGCCATGCTGCGCCGCAAGAACGTGCTGCCCCTGCCCGTAGCGGCGGTGCAAATCAATCTTGACCAGAACGAGCGCATCAGCGAGGGCTCCGATTACCCCGAGCTTTACGGCCTCTACCTCCGCGCTACCAAGCAAGCTTTTGACGAGGTGCAACGAGAGACGGTGCAGCGAGCCCTGCAACGCGAGGATGTGGGGCTGACTCAGCAGCTGCCGCTTTGGGTCATTTGGCCCGAGAGCGCCCTGGGCTGCCCGCTTTTCCGCCATGCAGACACAGGCGAGCTGCTGTGCGATCCCTTTAACCCCACGATGATGTTCGGGGAACAGGCCCTACCGATGGTGCGCGAACAGGTGCAGGCCATGGGCGGGCAACCCTTCGTGCTCTTCACAGGCGGCGACGAAGTACTGCTGCGCGAGGATGCGCAGGGCATGGCCACGTACGCGGGCATGAAAAACTCCCTGCTCATGGTGCCGGGCGACATGGCAAGCATCACCACGGTCTCCAAGCAACACCTCATGCCCTTCGGCGAGTATGTACCTTTTGTGGAGCATATTGAATGGATCGGCAAAATCTATTCTGAAATGACGGGCACGCAGGTAGGCGAGGGGATTCACCCCGGCGAAGGCTCGGAGCCACTGGCAGCGCCCGTCCCCGGCACAGGGGAGACGGTGGGCGTCATCCCCGCCGTCTGCTACGAGGATTCCGTGGGCGATTTGGTGGCCAAGTTTGTGCGCAAGGGGCCGCAGGTCATTGTCAACGTGACGAATGACGGCTGGTTTCGCCGGTCCGTCTGCGGAGAGCAACAGGCGCGCAATGCCGCCTTCCGCTGCATCGAGCTGCGCCGCCCCATGGTGCGCGCGGCCAACATGGGCCTCACCTGCGCCATCGCCCCCAACGGCGCCGTCATCGACGAACTCACCAAGGCGGACGGCGACCCGCACACCGCGGGCTACAGCTACGCCGTGCTCCCCGTGGACCGCGAGGCAGGGCTGACACTCTACGCCCTGCTGGGCGATTGGGCAGTCGTTCTCTGCGCCCTGCTCGCCCTCCTCTGCATGCGCCGAAAGAGGGCATAACACGTTTTTTGAACGCAGTAAGCGCCTGAGCACTCTCACTTAACAGACATGGACAACCACAACGACTCTATTCCCCCTGTTCCTACTGAAAAAAACGCATGCGACCCGTCCTGGTGGCGGCTGAATCGCGGCATCCCCTTCCTCGTGCTGCTGCTCGTAGCGGCCGCTGCCGACTACTTCTGCCCCGCGCTGTGTGAGGGCGGCTGCCTCATCGGATTCGGCACGTCACTCGGCACCCTGCTCTTTGTGGCGGCCCTCCTGCTGCTGCGCAAGGATTTTTCGCGCGGGGAGCAGGTGTTTCTGGTTCTTTTCTCTCTGTTGAGCGCGGCGGCACAAGCATTCAGCGGCAGCGTGCTCTGCTGGCTGCTTGTGCCCGCCATCTGTCTGATGCTCGTTCATCTCCCGCGGGTAAGCGGGGAGGCGCAGCCCAAGGGGCGCTCGTGGTGGAGCTTCTGGCTGGCGCGTCGGCCCTCGGCCTCCAAAGCCAAGGCGTTCAGCGGCACCTTCCTGCCGCTTGTCGTCTGCCTTGCTGTGTCGTTGGTGCTGTTTTTCGGCTTCCTGGCTATCTTTGCCGAGGGCAACCCCGTCGTCCACCGCGCTTTCGAGCTGATTTGTGAGCATTGGAACAAGGTGCTCGACTTCCTGCATCTGGACGCAACTGTCTGGGTGCATGCCTTTGTGTGGGCGGTCGGCATCGCGGTCTTCGGCTTCTTCACCGCGGCCCGCCGCCCTGCCGCCGTGCGCCCCGAGCGCATGGACGTGCCCGCGGGCAGGCCGATACTGCCGCACTTGCCGAGTTTTGCGCTGGCCGGCATCAACGCGGCCTTCGCCATCGCCACGAGCACGGACATCCTGTTCCTCTGGTTCCGCCGCATTCCCGAGGGCATCTCGCAGACAGCCTACCTGCACCAAGGCGCGGACTCTATCATCTGGGCTTCGGTATTAGCGGCAGGGCTGCTGGTTTTCCTGTTCCGCAATGGCGGCAACGCCCGCCGCAGCCTTGTCGCCCGCGGTCTGGCGCACCTGCTGGTGCTCCAAACCGCCCTGCTGGCGGTCAGCGTGTTCCTGCGCCTCGCGTTCCAGATTGAGGACTACGGCTTCACCTGCGACCGCCTGACGGCAGTCGAGCTGATGCTCGGCGGCTTGGTAGGTATTGCACTGCTGCTCAGCTACATCCGCGGCGGGCAGTTCCTGCGCCACCTGCGCATCGGCTGCGCAGCGCTCGTCCTACTCTTCGTCACCGCCAACATCCAACCGCCGAGCTCGCTGGCGGGCGACCTGAACCTGCTTTTCCTCGACTCCCACCCGCATTGGAAATTCGAGACTGCGGATTTCCACCGTCCCACTCGCTTCGACACGGAAAACAGTCTCGCCTTTGCCGACCGCTTCCGTCAGGAGACCGAGTTGAACGACATCCGCCGTTTCCGCGATGCAGCAGCACAAATCAACTACCGGCACCAAGGTAATTGGCGCCTCCTGACCGTAAACGCACTCCGCTTCCGCGAACTTGCCGATACCGTCTACCAACGCGAGGACAAACGCGTTGAGGCAGAATTTCAAAGGTTTCTGCAACAGAAAGAGCAGAACGAGCAATGATGCCGGGGCACACGAATGCTAACATCTCGACAAAAGGGGATTTGTAGATTTACTATGTACTAGGTACTATGTACTATTTTTGAATAGAGT
>JAKSOV010000034.1 GCA_024405415.1 Akkermansia sp. | reverse complement strand
TCCGGCTTCACCTATGTGGTGGGCGGCAACATGGTGAAGGTGTGCGGCTGGTACGACAACGAATGGGGTTACTCCAACCGCGCTGCCGAGGCTATGAAGAAGCTCGGCGATTCCATCGCCTAAGTCTCTTCGGCTTCAGCCGAAACAATTTTTGCCCGATGAATGCAAGTTCATCGGGCAAACTTTTTTATGTACGAAGTACAATGTACAAATCAGGAAGCTAGGCGGCTGTCGCCGCCGGATTGCAAAAACGGTCTGATGCTTGCATCAGACCGTTTTCTATAACCTTGCGGCGAAGCCGCACTCTATTCAAAAGATTTGTACATTGTACTTTGTACTTTGTACATCAATCATTGAGCCGATGGTTGGTCGGCAGGGAGAGCCGTTCCTGCAGCGGATCCACATGCAGCACTGTGGGCAGCTGCTGTCGGCGGAGCGCCGTGGAGATGAGGCGGCGTTGGAGGAAGCGCACATCGTTCTCCTTGAAGAGAATACCCTGTTTCGCCAACAGGTCGGCGGCGCCGATGTTGAGATCGGCCAGCTCGTGTAGGATGCGGTCCTGTGTGGAGTCTGCGGGCTGGGCCAGCGCACCGAACAGCTCGCTGTGCTCCTCGCGGAACTGACAGGAGAGCAGGTAGATATCCACCTGATACAGATTGCCGAGGGGGGCGAGGTGGCCGCAGGTGTCGCCGTAGAGCGTGAAATCGCCCGTGAGGGCCGCGTGTCGGTCAATCGGGCTGAGCAGCATCAGGCCGCGGCTTTCGGCGTAGGTCTGCATCATGGCCGCACGGATGCGCGCCGTCAGGGCTTGCCGGAAGGAGTCCTCGTCGATGCCGGCGACTTCCGCCGCTGTGGTGGGCATGTCGCCCTGTGTCCATTCGAGCACGTCGATACCGAGTGCTTTTGCTGCGGCTGTGTTGTGAGAGAAGGTGATACCGCAGACATTGGACGAGCCGAGCGCCGAAACGGCCAGCGCGGCAAGCAGGGTGGAGTTGGGGTGGTCCAGCGGCAGACAGACGCCGCCGTAGCCGTGGTGGCGCACGGTGTCGCGTATGCCGAGCTCCAGCGCGTTGCGCATCTGAGTCTCGGGTGTGGGTAGCGCAGGCACGGGCTTGGGGTGGCGCAAATCCGCCACGGCAGCGCCGCTGCGGAAGAGCGGCAGACGCAGGGCCAGATTGCCCTCTGCATCGTGCAGAGAAGAGCCGCCGCCGTAAACGGAGCTGCCCGCTACACCGTAGGGACGCAGGCAGGCAACGGGGGTGCCGTTCGTTCGGCCCTCCCATGAGCGCGCCTCCGCATCCTGAACGGGAGCATTGGTGTGCCACGGTTCGGTGCCGAAATGCACCATGAGGTCACAAGGCTCGGTATCGGGCAGCATCTCTTCCTCCCCGATGCAGACGAAAACCGTATGTTCATCAATAAAATTGACCTCGCCGTCGTCCAACTCGCTGACGGTATCTTTCTCCACCAGGAAGGGTACGATGCAGAGATCCGGCGCGGGCTGTTCGGGGTCGTTTTCTTCCTCGCCCAGCAGGCCGTCCCACAGGTCCTCCTCGCTGATGGGGGAGGAATAGCCGCAGGTGAGCAGGGGCGCGCTGCCCAGCTCATGGGAGAGGGCATTGAAAGCGGCGCGCATTTGTTGCAGGAAGCTGGCCCGCTTGCTCAAATCGCGCGGAGCAATGCCGCAGAGAGCATCGGCGGGGGCGAGGACGATTTCCGCCCCGTGGTCCAGGCACTCGCGGTAGCCTTGAACGATGGCACGGAGGTTGGCGGAAAAATCTCCCGGCAGCGGGGAGTTTTGGATGAGACCGATTTTAGTGTAGGGCGCGGACATGGAGCAACAGGGTGAAATGAGAGGGATTATCGGGTAACGCCATACTGCGCCAAATAAGCGCAAATGGCAAGACTAAATTTGTTAGAGCGGAAAAGAGCGTGTGTTCAGCTCAGCGATACTGGGCCGGGTCGATATGCAGTTGGCGGATGCGGTAGTTGAGTTTGCGGATGGTGGTGGAGAGTTCTCGGGAGGCAGCGGAGGCGTTGCCGTGCGTGCGTTTGAGCGCTGCTGTAATCAGCTCTCGCTCGAAGGCTGCTGTCAGCGTCTCCAGCCCCGCGCCGGTCTCGGGGGCGCTGAGACTGCTGCCCGGTGCAAGAATGCTCTCGGTGCCCGTGGCCTGCGCAGTCTGGAGGGAAGGCGGCAGATCAATGGCGTTGATGACTGCGCTGTTGGACATGATGACAGCACGTTCAATCATGTTTTCCAGCTCGCGCACGTTGCCCGGCCAGTGGTAGCTCATGAGCATGTCAATGGCGGGGGTGGAGAGTCGCAGCACCTGCTTGCCGTATTGCTTGTTGTATTTTGCGAGGAAGAAGTCCGCCAGAGAGATGATGTCTGCCTTGCGCGAGCGCAGCGGCGGCACGGCGATGGGCAGCACGGCGAGGCGGTAGTACAGATCTTCGCGGAAGGAGCCTTCGTCCTTCATCTTTTCGAGGTCGCGGGAGGTGGCGGCGATGATGCGCGCGTTGGTGCGGATGGGTTGCTGTGATCCGACGCGCTCAAACACCTTTTCCTGCAGCACGCGCAGCAGTTTCACCTGCGTCTGCACGGGGATGTCGCCTATTTCATCGAGGAAGAGGGTGCCGGTGGAGGCCTCCTCGAAACGGCCGATGCGCTGTTTGATGGCGCCTGTGAAAGCGCCCTTCTCGTGGCCGAAGAGTTCGGATTCGATGAGCCCCTCGGGCAGGGCGGCACAGTTGACCGCGACAAAGGGGCCGTCACGGCGGTCCGAGGCGTAGTGGATAGACTGGGCCAGCAGCTCTTTACCTGTGCCGGATTCTCCCAACAGCAGCACATTGGCTGAGGAACGAGCCACTTTCGCCATCTCGAGATAGACGGAGCGCATGGCGGAGGAGTGGCCGATGATATTTTCAAAGCCCTTTTCGCCCAACTCATAGCGCATGCGGTCATTTTCGCGTTCCAGCAGTTGGCGTTCACTGACCTGGGCGCGCAGGTCGGCCACGGCGGTGGCCAGAATGTTGGCGATGACGATGACGAGGTTCAGCAGCTTGTCCAGCACGGCCTGCCGTTGCACGGGGAAGGAGAGAGAAAGAGTGCCGATAATCTCGCCCGAATGCAGAATGGGTACGCAGAGGAAGGATTCGCTCATGTCGCCGTGTAGCGCTCCCGTGCGGTTGAGGAAGGTGCGGCTGCGTGAGGTGTCACGGATGACGGCCGGTTCTCCGCTGCGGCCGACCTCGCCCGTGATGCCTTCGCCCAGGCGGTAGGTGCCGCGGGCTTTCTCTGCCTCCGAGAGGCCGTAGGAGGCCTCGATGACGAGCTCCTCATTGTGGAGCAGGCAGAGCGCCCCCTGTGAGAAACCGAGGTTTTGCTCCAACACTTGCAGGATATGCTCCAGAAGGTCGGCCACTTCTCGTTGGCCGACCAGCGCGCGGGAAATGCCGGAGAGTACGCGCAGCTCCAGGCTATCGCCCATTAGCTCGGAGAGTCTGTTGCCGGAATCATTCATCACAGGAACTTGATGGGCAGCGCCGTGCCGGTCTCGCCGAGGGTGAAGGAAAAGCCGAGGCCTTCCTCCTTCTTGCCGCCGTTGTCTCTCAGGAAGAGAGTGGCACCCACGTACCATGCTCCGCAATTGCGGAACACGGAGTATTCCTGAATGGGAATTCGGTTCTCATTCATGTCGAAGTACCAGCGCCCGCTGAAGGTGTAGCGCTCATCCAAGCGGAGGATGCTTTGCAGGTAGAGCTGGCTGGCGTCCTCCAGCACAGGGTGGTCCTGAATGCTGCGGTACCCTGCGCGACCTTCAAGCCAAGAGAAGGGCATGTAGGTGACGGATGCGTTGTATTGATAGAAGCCGTAGCCGTTGCGGATGGTGGGTGTTTGGGAATCCAGCGCGAAACGAAGACGCTCCGATGGATTGAAGCTCAGGAAGGAGTAGAGATCGGAATAGCGGCTGTCTGTGTTGGGATTATCAACATTGGCGTCGATAAACACGTTCCAGTCCACGAGACGAACTCGCTCATTCTCCACGCTGCTGTTAAGCACGTTTTGCACGCCGAGTCGCATAATCGTCCAACTGCCCCAACCGTCGATGCCGGTGAAACCGCAGAAATCCAAGGGCATGGGGGCCAGCGTGCTCGTGCCCATCGTGCTGGACCAGTAATCCACCTTGGGGACTAGCTCGTTAGAGGAAGAAATCGTCGCCTGAGAGAAGGAAACGTAGGGATGCACCACGTGCGTCAGCCCTCGCAACCCGAAACGACTGTAGGAGAAGCCCTCGTACCGGCGGTGGAATTTCATGTCGAAATCACAGCCGAGGTAGCCCATAAAGCGATTGTCCGAGCCGATGCCGCCGACATCGTAGTAACCGCTGTAGCCGCCGCCCGCCTTGGGCGTGATGTTGAGGAAGGGCAGGAGTTTGATGCCCGTGGTAAGCTCGTGCGTGGTGTTGACGCGGGCGTAGCCGTGGGTGTTGAGCAGGCGGGAATAGTATTCTTTCAGTTCGCCGTCGTGGGTTTGGGCCAGGGCATCGGTATACTTGAGCCGGTCCTCCACCGAGAGCGATTGGCGCATAAGGGTGGCGGAGTTGGTGGTCTCATAGGCGATGCCTGTGTTACCGAGCGTCTTACGCACGCGGTAGTATGTCGCTTGCGCGCGTTCATCCGTCGTGTAGTAGTTGTTCGGCGCAAAGCGGGTGAGGAGCATGGCTTCGGAGTCCTTGTCCGTGCGTGTCAGGCGCACGGTGTTATCCGGCTTGGCGTCCTCTCGGGCCATCTTCTCAAAAAAATCGCGCAGTACGTAGCGGTCAGAGACGGCATTGATGTTGGCGGACAGCTGCCATTTGCCCTTGGTATCCGCTGCCGGGGTCGCATCAAACTCCGTTTGCAGGGCGATGCGGTAGCGGTTGTGGCGCGTGGGCCTGCGATCGCCTTCCACGGGGTTAATCATGGGGGCCGAGTCAGCCAACGAATAGGCCTGTAAGCCCGTCATTTCCTTATAGCGGCGGGCTAAATGAATGTCCTCTGCATCCAGACCGACTGCTGCACCGCGTCGGGAGCGGAAATCCAGATGGGTGGTGACGAGGTAGTCTGCCGTGGGCATGCCGTGTTCGACACGCTTGTTGCCCAGCAGGAATCCGTAGCTGTTGAGCAGGTAGGTGCCCCAAGCGGATTTGCCGCCGAAATTAGGCATGTAGCCCTCGCGCGGGTTGAGGGAGTGGGAGAATTGCACCCAACCGAGCAGGGGAACGGTCATTTCGCTTTCCTTGCCGGCAATACTGAGGCGTGAGACTGAGCCATAGTCTCCGGGGTAGATGGTCAGCGTGCCTGTGCCGACCCATACGGAGGGCTGCTCTACATCTTCTGTGGTGACGTAGGCATCGTAGATGACAATGTAGGGAGTCCCCGCGGCATCCGTGTGGTATTCAATCCCCGAGCCGCGGATGATGATGCCGCCCACTTTGGCGCGCAGCCCCCCCATGCGGGCCACCTTGTTGTTCATGTCATAGGAACCGCCCTCAGCGCAACGGACGAACACATCGCCGTTGTAGATATCCGTCGGCCCGTCCAATTGGGCAATACCCTTTGCCAAGTCTGCCGTGAGGCGGCTGGCCTGCATGGTGGTGCCTTCATCCGTGCGGAGGGTAACGGGGGCATTGTTACCGTCGTAGGTGATGGTGCGAGCCTCGCTGTCGTAGCTGATGCTGCCGCCGTTGTTGTCAACGGTGAGCGAGTCGGGAATACCCGTCGCCAGCGAGCTTGTGGCGGAGAGGGTCTTATCCCTCAGATCCAGCACAGGGTTAGAGGTATCACTTTCTGCGCTGTAGAGCTGTTCCGGAAGGGGGACGAGAGCTTCGTGCTGTGCGTAAGCTGCCGTACAGCTCAATGCGAGCGCTATGAGCGCGCGCGCGTAAAACTTGGGAGTGGCGGGGGCGAAACGTGCCATGTTGGGCATTATTCTGCCTATTTTGTACAAAAATGTCAAGCAAGAGATGATGATATCTCGGTCGTTTTTTTCTTTACAGAGGGGCAGGCGGAGAGTATAGTCCCCGCTTCGATGCACGCACCCGCACTTATCAAGTCTCTCCGCTCGTATAATCGCGCCACTTTCCTGAAAGATCTCGGCGCGGGGCTTACCGTCGGCGTGGTGGCTTTGCCGCTCGCTATGGCTTTTGCAATCGCCGTTGGCAGTCAGGCCATTACCCCCTCCGTAGGGTTGGTGACAGCGGTGGTTGCGGGCTTCATGATTTCGCTATTCGGCGGCAGCAAGTTCCAAATCGGCGGCCCCACGGGTGCCTTCGTTGTGCTCATTGCGAGTGTCGTCGGTTCTTTCGGCGTGAGCGGTTTGGTGCTCTGCACGTTGTTGGCCGGTCTTTTTCTCGTGCTCTTCGGCGTTTTCCGCATGGGCTCGCTTATCAAGTTTATCCCGTACCCCGTGACCACGGGCTTTACCTCCGGTATCGCCGTGACGATTTTCTGTACACAGGTGAAGGATATCCTCGGCCTGCAGATTGCAGGGAACGTGCCGGCTGACTTCTTTGCCAAGTGGCAGTGCTATTTCGCCCATATCGATACGGTGAATCCCTGGGCGGTGGGTGTCACGTTGCTGACGATTGCCCTCATCCTGCTTACCAACCGCCTCTTCCCTCGTGCCCCGCACATGCTGGTGGGCATGCTCATCACCACGGTGATTTGCCAGGTCTTCTCTCTGCCCGTGGAAACCATCGGCTCTCGCTTCGGTGAGCTGCCGCACGGTCTGCCCATGCCGACACTGCCCGAGTTTGAGTGGAGCCACCTCCCTAAGCTGATTCAGCCCGCCTTTGTGATTGCGCTGCTTGCCGCCATTGAGTCCCTGCTGAGTGCCAGCGTGGCGGATGGTATGACCGGCTCCCGCCACCACCCGAACACGGAGCTCATCGGGCAGGGTATCGGCAATATCTGCTCCGCGCTCTTCGGCGGTCTGCCCGCCACGGGCGCCATTGCCCGCACGGCCACCAACATTCGCAGCGGTGCCAAAACCCCTGTCTCCGGCCTCATTCATGCCGTCACCCTGCTGCTCATCCTGCTGCTGGCGGGGGAATATGCCACTATGGTGCCGTTGGCTGCGCTCGCGGGCATTCTTGTCATCGTGTGTTACAACATGGCGGAGGTCGAAACCTTTGCGCATCTGCTGCACGGCCCCCGTCAGGATGCGCTGGTGCTCTGCACCACCTTTCTGCTCACCGTTGTGATTGACCTTGTGGTCGCCGTGGAGGTCGGCGTGGTGATGGCGGCGCTGCTCTTCATCGGCCGCATGGCGCAGATTTCCAACGTGGCGGATATTACGAATGAAATTGAGGGCAATGACCCCGAGGAGCTCCCCGAACGCTCACGCTACCTGCGCCAAGTGCCGGATAACGTGGAAATCTTTGATGTGCAGGGCCCCTTCTTCTTCGGTGCCGTGGAGCAGTTTAAGGACATGGTGTTCCGCACGCTGGAACACGATATCGAGTATGTACTGCTGCGTCTCCGCCTCGTGCCCGCGCTGGATGCCACCGGCCTGCATGTGCTGGAGGACTTTTTGGAGTACTGTCATGAGAACGGCGTAACCCTGCTGCTCTGCGGTGTGCAGCCGCAGCCCATGCAGGTTATCCGCAAGGACTCGCCCTTCCTCTCTGAGCTGCATATGGAGAACATCTGCGAGAACATCGACGCCGCTCTGGCCCGCATTCATGCCTTGGATGAGGCTAAGAAGGCTCAGCAGGTGCAGCGCAAGACCATTTTCGGCACGCGCCGCCGATAAGGATTGACATACAAAGCTTTAATTCGCCCGCCGTTTTATCTCCTTGACAGACGGCGGGCGTTCCTGTATCCTCTACCCGTTCATTCGGGTAGAGTTCTGCCCGAGACAACGCCAAATACTACATAACAACAAAGATATGAAAAAGACTTTGCTCTTACTGCTTTGTGCAGCGTTGCCGATGGTGGCTCCTGCCGTGGACATCACGGCTGCTGAGGCCACTCATGCCAAGAATATTGCCCCCGTGGATACCGCCGCCGTCACCCCGCGCCCCGAGGGTTCCATTTACATGGGTGACTTCCGCGCGCCTAAGATTGAGAATGTGCGCGTGGCGATGATCGGCCTCGGTGAGCGAGGTCTGCCCCAGACAATGCAGATGACGGCTGTGCCGAACTGCGAAGTGGTGGCTGTGTGTGATCTTCATGCCGATTTCACCAAGCGCGCTGCCGATTATGTGCAGAAGGAGACGGGCAAGCGTCCCGTGGAATACAGCGGCTCCCCCGAGGCCTACATCAAGATGCTCGAGGAAGTGAAGCCCGATGCCGTCATCATCAGCACCTATTGGGAGACGCATGCCCCCATCGCCGTGGCCGCCATGGAGCACGGTGCCCACGCCTTCATCGAGGTGCCGATGGCCTCCACTCTCGAAGACCTGTGGAAGCTCGTGGATACCTCCGAGCGCACGCAGAAGCACTGCATGATGCTGGAGAACGTGAACTACGGCCGCGATGAGCTGATGTTCCTCAACATGGTTCGCCAGGGCCTTATCGGCGAGCTGTTGCACGGCGAGGCTGCCTACATCCACCCCCTCAAGGAGCAGATGCACAGCGTGGAGCGCGGTTGCGGCTCCTGGCGCACCTATCACTACGCCGCCCGCAACGGCAATCTGTACCCCACGCACGGCCTCGGCCCCGTGGCTCAGTACATGAACATCGCCCGTGGTGAGGATACCTTCGACCGCCTTGTCTCCTTCAGCAGCCCCGCGCTCGGCCGCGCCGACTACGCGAAAAAGAACTTCCCCGCAGACCACAAGTGGAACCAGCTGGAGTTCAAGTGCGGCGATATCAGCACCTCCCTCATCAAGACCAAGAAGGGCCGCACCATCATGGTGCAGTGGGATGAGACCAGCCCCCGCCCCTACGACCGCAAGAACCTGATTCAGGGCACGGAAGGTACGCTGGCCGGTTTCCCGACCCGCATTGCCGGCACCAAGGTCAGCCCCAAGCCCAAGAAGGAAGGGGAGCCCGGTCAGCCCGGCGGCGCCGAGATTGCCGAGGGCGATGGCTTCCACCAGTGGTATGAGGGTGAGAAGGCTGAGGCCGACATGTACGCTAAGTGGGATCACCCGCTCTACAAGCGCCTCGGCGAGCTGGCTGAGGAGCACGGCGGCCACGGCGGCATGGACTACATCATGCTCTACCGCGTCATCGAATGCCTTCATAACGGCGAACCCATGGACCAGAACGTGTACGAAGGCGCTCTGTGGTCCGCCGTCACCCCCCTCTCCGAGAAGTCGGTGAACGAGGGCGGCGCTCCCCAGGTGTTCCCCGATTTCACCCGCGGCGACTGGACGCACACGGCCCCGCTTCCCGTGGTGAAGTAACGGTTTCATGCGCGCAGCTCTCGCAGGATGATGCATCTTGATTCTGACAGCGTAGCTGCGCGCATACATGCGCAAAATATCGCCCCCGGGCGCACGGATGCTCAGGCTCCGCGCCCCGGGGGTTCCGCGTACCTCGGCGGGTTCCGCGCCCCTGCGTTGGAGACGGTACGCGTGGCGCTCGTCGGCTTGGGGGAGCGCAGCAGCGTGCAGCTGGAGCAGCTGAAACTCATCCCGCATGCAGAGGTTGTGGGGCTCTGCGACCTGCGGCTCGACGCCTTGCAACAGGCCGCTGCTATTTGCGTGGCGGACTCCCTGCAACTCTTCTGCGGGGAGGAGGGGTACGAGCGCATGCTCACGGAACTGAAGCCCGATGTCGTCATCATCAGCACCTCGTGGGAGACGCACGCCCCGATGGCGATTGCCGCGATGGAACATGGCGCGCACGCCCTTGTGGAGGTGCCGTTGGGCACCACTCTGGAGGAGCTGTGGCGTGTGGTGGACACCGCCGAGCGCACTCAGAAGCATTGCATGATGCTGGAGAACTGCTGCTACGGACGCGATGAGTTGATGTTCCTCAACATGGTGCGCCGAGGCCTTCTCGGCGAGTTGTTGCACGCTGAGGCCGCTTACATCCACGACCTCCGCCACCAAATGCAGAGTGAGGCAGACTGGCGCGCCGCGCATTTTGCCGCTCGCAACGGCAATCTGTATCCCACGCACGGCCTCGGCCCCGTGGCTCAGTACATGAGTATCGCCCGCGGGGAGGATATGTTTGACCGTTTGGTTTCTTTCAGCTCTCCTGCCGTGGGCCGCGCCGCCTACGCGGAGGAGCATCTTGAGGCCGAACATCCGCTCAACGGCATGAACTTCCGCTGCGGCGATATCAATACCACCCTCATCAAAACCCGCAAGGGGCGCACCATTGTGGTGCAGTGGGATGAGACCAGCCCGCGCCCCTACAATCGAAAAAATCTCATCCAAGGCACGGCGGGCACGCTCGCCGGCTTCCCCACCCGCATAGCCGGGGCAGGGGTGAATGACGGCAGTGAGTGGAGTCTCGATGCTGAATCTCTCTACGCGCAACACGAGCACCCGCTGAGAAAACGTCTCGGTGCTATTGCCGAGCAGAGCGACAGCCACCGCGACGGCATGAACTACATCGTGCTCGCCCGTGCTATCGACGGCCTGCACCGTGGCGAGCCGCTGGACCAGAATGTGTATGAAGGCGCTCTCTGGTCCGCCGTTTCACCGCTGTCGGAGAAATCCGTGCATGAAGGCGGCGCTCCGCAACTTTTCCCCGACTTCACCCGCGGCGACTGGAAAAACACCGCGCCGCTCGGGATTGTGGAATAACGCTTATTGTCAGCCATGCCCTCGCAGGAGAAGAACTATAACCACACCCTGATAGCCTGTTATCTGGGCTTTGTCACCCAGTCTATCACCGCCAACTTTGCCCCGCTGCTGTTCCTGACCTTCAGAGATTTTTACAAGGTCTCGTTGGAGGAAATCGCGCTCATTCCCTTTACGTTCTATTTGGCGCAGATTCTCATTGACCTCGCTGCCACCAAGTATGCCGATGTCATCGGCTACCGTACCTGCGTGGTCATCTCACAGGTTGTTTCCGCCCTCGGCCTCATCCTGATGGTTGTGCTGCCGGAGCTGCTGCCCGTGCCGTTCTGGGGCATTCTCGTGGCGGTGGTGCTCTACGCCGTCGGCAGCGGACTCATCGAGGTGCTCGTCAGCCCCATTGTGGAGGCCTGTCCCTTCAAGAACAAGGACGGCGTGATGAGTCTGCTGCACTCCTTCTACTGCTGGGGTGCGGTGGCTGTCATCCTCGGCTCCACGGCCTTCTTCGCCGTCTTCGGCGTGGAGCATTGGAAATGGCTGGCGTGCTTCTGGGCGCTCATTCCCTTCCTCAACACCTTCAACTTCCTGACCTGCCCCATCGAGCGCCTGCCCATGGACATGAACGGCAACTCGGCGCTGAAATTGCTGCGCCTGCCGCTTTTCTGGCTGCTCATCCTGCTCATGGTCTGCTCCGGCGCTTCGGAGGTGACGATGGCGCAATGGGCCTCCGCCTTCACGGAATCCGCGCTGGGTGTCTCGAAGACGGTCGGCGATTTGGCCGGCCCCTGCCTCTTTGCCGCCTTCATGGGCCTGTCTCGCTTGCTCTACGGCAAGATGAGCGCGCGGCTCAACCTCGGCAAGACGATGCTCTACTCGGGCATCCTGTGCAGTCTCTGCTATTTTGCGGCCTCCCTCTCTCCTCTACCCGTTATGGGCTTGGCGGGTTGTGCGCTCTGCGGCTTTGCCGTGGGCATCATGTGGCCGGGCACGCTCAGCCTCGCTTCGCAGAAATGCCCCCTCGGCGGCACGGCGATGTTCGCCTTCCTTGCCTTGGCGGGTGACCTGGGCGGCACTCTCAGCCCGACGCTTGTCGGCTACGTGTCGGATATGGCGGACGGCGATCTGAAAGCGGGACTTTTTGCCGCCTCAGCCTTCCCGCTGATGCTCATTGTCAGCCTGCTGTTGATTGAGCGAAAGCGTGCGGCGGCGCGGACAACTGTTTGACACGGCCGCGCACGCATGATACAATGCCGCGCGAGAAAAAACACCTCACTCTTATGACTTTCTACGAAGAACTGGAATGGCGCGGGCTGGTGAATCAGGTTTCCAGCCCCGAACTGGCGGAGAAGCTGAACAAGGGCGGGATGACCTTCTATATCGGAACGGACCCCACCGCGGACAGTCTGCACCTCGGCCATTATTCCAGCTTCCTCATCACCAAGCGCCTGAAGAAGGCGGGGCACCATCCCATCCTGCTGGTGGGCCTGGCCACGGGCCTCATCGGCGACCCTCGCGGCACCGTGGAGCGCGAGCTCAAGCAGAAGGAGGAGGTGTTCCGCAACTATGAGGCCCTCAAGGCGCAGGTGGAGAAGATTTTCGGCTTCGAGGTCGTCAATAATTACGACTGGATCAACGGCATGAATGTCATTGATTTCTTCCGCGACTACGGCAAGTACATCAATGTCGGCTACATGCTCACCAAGGACCACGTGCGCCGCCAGATGGAGAGCGGTATCTCCTATGCCGAGTTCTCCTACATGCTCATTCAGGCCATCGACTTCAAGCACCTCCACGAGACGCGCGGGGTGGACCTCCAGGTGGCGGGCAGCGACCAGTGGGGCAACATCACCACGGGTATCGAGCTTATCCGCAAGACGACGGGCGACGAGGTGTTCGCCCTCACCATGCCGCTGGTGACGGATGCGCAGGGCAACAAGTTCGGCAAGAGCGAGGGCAATGCCCTGTGGCTCGATAAGAACAAGACCTCCTCCTACGAGCTCTATCAGTTCCTTCTCAACACGGATGACGCCTGCGTCATCTCCTATCTCAAGCGCCTCACCTTCCTCACTCCCGAGGAGATTATGGCGATTGAAGCGCAGCATAACGAGCACCCCGAGCAGCGCCTCGCCCAGAAGGCACTCGCCAAGGCCATTATCACCGACCTGCACGGCGAGGAGGAGTTCGCTCATGCCGTGGATATCAGTGAAAAGCTCTTCGCCGGCGATTTCAAGGCTCTTTCTCTCCGCGATATCAAGGCCGGCATGAAGAATGTGCCGCAGGTGACGCTCACTCCCGGTCCGCTGGCCGACGTGCTGGTGAACGCCAAGGTGTGCGCCTCCAAGCGCGAGGCCCGCGAGTTCATCGGCAACGGTGCGATTTCCCTCAATGGTGAGGTGGTGAAGGACCCCGCCTTCGAGGTGACGCCCGCCATGGCGCTGGAGGGCGAGGTGATCATCATCCGCCGCGGCAAGAAGAAGTTCTACATGGGCTCTTTCGCTGCCTGAGACCATGTACCGTGTGCTGACAGCGGCGGCTCTTGCTTTGTTGCCAGCGGCGGCGGACCTGCTGCCGCTGACGTCCGCTCAGCGAGCCCTGCTGTGGCAGGAGCCTTACGCCACGCTGGCGGAGCAGGGGGCCCCGCTCCCGCCGACAGAGGAGGAGGTCGCGGCGCTGCCTGCCTTGGAGTTTGCCCGTACGCAGGCTGCCATCAAGGAGACCTTGCTGCTGCGTTGGGTGTTGATTCGCGCTGCCGGGCACCGCAGTAATGCCGATGTCGAGGCTCAGAGCGCCGGGCTGGCCCGCACGGCGGAGGCCCCCGAGATGCTGGTTGACCTGTTGCAGCGCTTTGCGGAGACTCCGCTTTCCCGTCGCGAGGCGTATGCCTGGAATGAGTCTTTAAATACGCTCTTGCTGGCGTGGCGTGTGGATCAGCTCGGGGTGCGCCTGTTGGCTGAGAGTGTCGATATACCCCCGGAGCAGGTCCCGGAACTGGCCGCTTTCCTGCCGCTGTCGGATGCGTTCAACACGCTGCCGCTTCAGGCCCCGACGGAGGGAGAAGTTCTTGCCGATTTGGTGGAGTTGAAGCGCTGCTATGCCGAGCTGTCCGTCGCTTACGCCGCTGCACAGGACGCAGAGAGCGCGGAGGCTGCCGCTTACGCCGCACGCCCGACGGTGCAGCGCATCCTGACGACGGCTCGCACCCTCATGTGGCTGAAGCAGACGCAAAGTCAGTTGTCGCCCCTTTGTTTAGCATATCTCAAGGAGGCAAATGCCGCCTACAATGCGGTGCAGGAGCAACGAGCCCGCCTTCGTGATTTCGATTACGGAGGTTCTTTGCGACTGCGTGCGCTGGATGCTCTGGTCGATTGAGCCTCGGACCCGGAACTTGACAGATAACAATTTTGCCGTTAGAATAGCCCCATGACGCATTCTTCTTCTCTGTTTGCCGCTTCGGCGCTCCTGTTTGCCGCTTGTGTGGCTCCTGCAGCTTTGGCTGCGGACAGTCCCGAGGAAACCTGCGCCAAACTGCGTGCAGCCCTGCAGACGCAGGTGGAGCTGATGGAGGGCGTTCGCAGCCCCGAGGACGCCGCGAAGGCTGTCTCCCCTCTCCGCAAGTGCCAGAAGGCGCAGGATGAGCTTTTCGGGGCCGAAGATGCCGCCCTGTGGGAGTACATCAGCAATACAGACGGTGCCAAGCAACCCCTTGTGGAGCTGCTCCAGCGCATGGCTGCGCAGCTCTCCCGTCTGGAGGATGTAAACTATTACGACAACGCGGAACTCAAGGAGCTGCTCTACACGCAGGTTGTCACCGAAAGCTGAACCCGGCCTCCTTTTCCCGCAGAAGAAGCTGCACGCGCTCCAGCTCCTCGTCCATGAATTGCGGCAGGTCGTCTCGGCGGCTGCTCATAGCGGCGAAGATGCGGTCGCGGTAAGCCACTGCTTCCTTTTGGGAGGCCTCCTCCGAGCCGTATTGCAGGTCGGAGAAATAGCGGGTGATGATGCGCCCGCAGCGTTGGATGCTCACGCGCCAGCCCTGAAAGTCCGTATTCTCATATGTGTATCGGGTGATATTCTTCATCGTGAAATAGGGTGTTTGCAAGGAGAGACGGTCCGCATCCCTCCGCTCTTCAATATAAAATATGCCCTGATAGGAGAATAACTGCAAAATGCCGTGTTATTCATTTGACTCCGGCGGAGTAGGGAGTAGAATAAAAGTAAGCGTACTTCCTCTCCTTTCTCCATGAAACTGCACCTTCCTCTCTCCCTCTTTCGCCGCCTGACATTCCTGATGGCTGCGGCTGTATGTGTGTCCGTTGCCTCTGCCTCGGTGATGAAAACGCAGCATGCCTCGCTGCTGACCTATGCGGACTTCGGCCAGAATATGGGCCGCTATGTGACGGGCGGGAATGTGAACGGCTTGCTCAGCTACATTCGCGAGCAGGAGGGCGGCGTGGCTATCACTTACACGGACGGCACGGCCTCCAACACCCTGCCGAACGGCATGCCGGATTTCTCCTCCGTGGTGCAGGGCGGCGGCGGTCTCGGCGCGGGCAACCTGATTGCCCCGAACGCCTATATCACGGCGCAGCATAACGGCACGTTTACGCCCTCCTTCAGCGCAGCTACCGTGGTGGGTGCGGGCAATGAGATTCGCTATCAGGGCATTGAGTACCGCAATTCCGCCATGGAGATTCGCAGCAATTCCACGATGGATGTCAAAATTACCCGCCTTAACAAGCTGGTGACGGATGCCGCACCCGCCGCCGTGTACAGCGGCGACACCTCCCGCGCAACCTTGGAGGGGCAGACGGTGTATCACAGCGGTGCCGGACGCCAGTATGTGTACAATGCCGTGGCCGAGGCTAATTGGTGGCAGGCCAATCCCGGCACTTTCATCTCGGGCGGCGCCACGGAGCTGGGCGGCAACGAGCTGGGCAACACGGCCTATGTTGTGGGTGTGGCGGTGTCCATGGGCGACCCCGCGCTCTCTCCCACGGCTCCGCTGCCCTATCAGCCGCAGGACGGTGACTCCGGCAGTCCCCTCTTTATTTGGGATGCTGCGGCCAATCAGTATGCTTATATCGGCTCCTACTCCTCCGTCAATTCGCTGGAGGCGACGGGCGGTCACACAACATACTCCAAGGCGATTTTCGACCCCGGTGCTACGGACAACCTGAAAGCTTTTGACAATGTGTTAAACACGACAGCCGGCCGCCACAGCCTGCGCGTGACGGATATGGTCGCCAACGGCAAGACAAGCTCGGTGACCATTGATGGCGTGAAATACGATACGACCGTTTACGGCTCTCGCCTGTATGATTTGACGACCAACCGATTCGGTGATGACACGGGCATGGTGGTCAACCGTTTGGAGTTCTCCTCCGGCAAGCCCTACACGTGGGCTAAGCTCAATGACGTGATGGATACGGACAACTGGTACCATTACGGCACGGAGTATATGAACATGGCGGAGCAGAGCGAGGCAACATCCAAGACGGCGCGCACGTGGAGCGAGTTGTACGCCTCCCGCAACAATTGCTTCGCAGCGGCCGATAGTGAGACGTATACCATTGAGTTTACCAGCCTTGTGGATACGGGACTCGGTTACACTCAATTCTCGAAGCAGGATGGCGTGGAAACGGCGGATTTCGTCCTGTCTCCCTACCGATATGCTACGTCCTCTCAGCTGCTGACCTCCGGCTACATTGTAGACAAGGATGTGACGCTGCACCTGCAGTTCACCAACGCTCAGGATTATGTGCGCGAGTGGCGCAAGGTTGGCGAGGGTACACTCTCCATCGAGGGCGAAGGCAACAACTGGGTGTTGCTCAATGTGGGCGGGCCCGGCAAGACAGAACTCAAACGCGAGGGCGGCTTTGCGGCCTACAACGTGCTGGCCAACATGGGCTCCACGGTGGTGATTGATGACATCGGCCAGATTGCCCGCGACTTCACGTTCGGCAACGGCGGCGCCGTGCTGGACTTCAACGGTAACTCGATGGAGTGGAACAACAGCGCCGCTGTGGAGGCGGACGGTTTCTCCATCCACGCGCTCACGCAGGAGGCTCTCATCACGAACAATGCGGAAGCAGCCGTCAAGCTCAGCGTGACGGACGGCGGCAAGAACTTCCTCGGCTCTTTCTCCGATGCCGGGGCCGGAGCGCTGACGGTGGACTTCAACGGCACATCTTGGGAGTTGAACGGCATACACACCGACCTGACGCACCACGAAGGCAGCGGCCTGGTGGTGAGCGGCGGTGATGTGACCTTGGCCGGCACGCATACGCAGCATGCCTCGGGTACTGTCTCGCCCGGCAAGAAGGATGCCTACACCAATGCAGATGATTGGCACTATGCGGATGCCGCGATGCCCGTCACGGTGAAGGAAAACGGCACCTTTGAGCTCGGCTCTCACGCCCGTTTGACGGGCGATGTCACGGTGGAGCAGGGCGGCACCTACATCATGCACGAGGGTGTGCAGCACGCACAGGAGTATGTGGAAGGCGGGCAGGTGCTTGAGGATACCGATAAGTACGCTGCATTCTACGGTCACAAGGGTGATGTGAAGCTGCAGGGCGGCACCATGGCCGTGCAAATCTCCGAGGATGCAGATAAGAATTTTGCCTACAACGGTGCCATCAGCGGCGAAGGTAAGGTGACGGTGGATGCCGGGAGCGTACACGTGATGCTCGGCGGCGACAACACGATGAGCGGTGCCAATGAGGTGACGCGCGGCGTGCTCGTGTCCACGGGAGAGCATTCGCTGGGCCGGGGCACGTGGGAGATTCATTCCGGTGCCGCGCTGGCTGCCAAGGAGTTTGAGAGCAAGAGCAGCGCGGATATCCTCGCGTCCGTGCACGTCGACTCGCAGGGTGTGCTGGCGCTGACCGCCGATCATGCGGAGAACTTTGATTTGAGCGCCCACCAAGGCTTGGTTATCGGCGCGATGGAGGGCAAAACCGTTGCCTATGGCTCCGCCGAAACATCGCTGGCCGCGCAGAACGGGCAGTGGAAGCTCGGCGGTGCGGGCGGCACGCTCGTCGTGGAGTCCAAGCTGGCGGACAACGCGACGCTGGTGCTCGGCGATGCCGGCTCCACGGGCACCGTGGTGTTGAACAATGCTGCCAACAGCCTCAACGGGGTGACGGTGGCGGCGCAGGCCGACATGGAGCTGCGCGGCAGTTTCTCGCTTCGAGACGGCGGCAGCATGACCACGGGGGACGGCGCTTCTCTCAACATGGCGGAAGGGGCGATTCATTCGCTCGGCACCGCCACCGTGAGCGGCAACGTCACCTTCGGCAATGTCACGACCACGGGCGACCTGACCATCGGCGGCACGGTGAACCTGAACGGTGACCTGCATGTCGAGAGCGGTACCATCACCTTCCGCGATGCCGTGGTGAACGTGGATAACAGCCATGTGGAAACGCTCGGCTCCGTGTACGGCTCCGGCAGCGAGGTCGGCGGGTATGCTGCGGGCGCCAACGGCTTCCGTGGTGAGGCCGTGCAGGTGGGTGCCTCCATCGGCATCAGCGGCAACTATGTGTTGGAAGGAACCAGTACCTATGCCTACGGCGGTCTGATACCCACCATCAGCCACACGGAGGGTGATTCCACCACGGCCATTCAGCTGGCAGGGGATAAGGTTTATTACGCCAACACGGGCACCGTTACCGTCGGCGGCAGCGGCGCTACCGAGCACACGGCAGAGGCAAGCGCCTTCCATGTGAATGAAAACGGCACGCTGTTGGTGACGGATAAGGCCAATAACGCGCTGTCGGTGGATAGCATTCTGAAGGACAGCACGGGTACGGGCACCATCCGCCTTGCTACGGATGCCACCATTGCCAACGGCAATAAGGTGAACTTCGGCGGCACGATTGAGGTGCTGTCCGGCAAGACGCTGAAACTGGGCACCACCGCCAATGATGTCGCGGCAGATACAAGCTCGCTGAGCGGTGTAACGCTCGATGGCGGCACGTTGAGCTACGGCGCTCAGGGAATGACATCGCTGCACGCCTTGACGACAGCGGCCGCGTCTGCCTTGGATATTTCCAGCACCGGCAGCAAGGATAATGCGAGTCACCGCATCAACATCGACACCCTGACGCTGAATGATGATCTGGCGATTAAGACGACCTATTATTCCGCGCTGAAGGTGGGGCAGGTGACGGGCTCCGGCAAGCTGACGCTGCAGGGCGCTTCCGACTCTCAATGGGCCACCACGTCCAAAATCACCATTGAGTCGCTGGAGGACTTTACGGGTGAGCTGGAGCTGAGCCGCCTCGTGAATGTGGGCAGCAAGAACAATGTTTCCGTGGTGACCAATGCTGACATCAATGTCGGCGCGGGCGTTGTCGAGATGAAGGGCGTTTCCCTCTCCTCCGGTGCCACAGCCACCATCACGGCAGACCGCGCCGTGAAACTCGGTGCGGTGGATGTCTCCGTGAACAAGCTGGCCGGCGCGGCCTCCGCCCTGACGGTGAAAGGCGCGGGTTTCGGGGTCGATTCGCTCAAGCTCGGTGTCGGCTCCCTCCATGTGCAGGACGGTGCGGAGGTAGAGGTGGGCGACTCCGTGCGCATTGCAGCGGCTGAGGAGAACGGCAAGACCACCCTGACGGGCGGCAGCGTGCAGACCGACCGCATCAGCGGCCTGACAGCGACCGATGCCGCCGTGACACTCAGCTCTCAGCCGACCTATACGGTGGAGAACACGACCCTGAGCGGCAAATCCACCCTTGATGTGACGAGCGGCATCGTCTATGCCTCGGATACCACCTTGCAGAATCTCGTGCTGAGCCGTCAGGCGGCGGTGCTGGGCAGCGAGGTTTCTGTGGCCGGGGTCAGCCATGTGGAATTGGCTGCGAACCCCGCGCAGCTGATGACTTTGGCCGAAGGGAGTCAGGAGACCCCCGTTGTCCTCTACAGCGAGCAGCTGTCGGGCGTGTGCATGTTGGAGGGCGCCACGCTGGTGCTCGACCTCGACAGCATGCTGCCGCAGCTTACGCCTCCGGCAACGCTCTTTACCATCGTGCTTACGGACCTGACGTGGATGATGGAGGGAGATATCACACCCTGCATTACGCTGCAGGCCGGGGAATGGGCCACCATCCGCGAGATGGAACTGCTCTCCGCCACGCATGATGAGAACGGCACCTACATCACCATCTCCCTACAGACGCCGGAGCCCGCTACGGCTACGCTCAGTCTGCTGGCTCTAGCCGCCATGGCCGCCCGCCGTCGTCGTCGCTGACGGGCTCCCGGTAAGGAACAGAAAAACGGTCTGACGCATGGCGTCAGACCGTTTTTTTATTTCGCGGCGTCAGCCGCCTTACATCTTGATTTTTACATCCCCCATCATCCTTTGTACACGCGGGGAACGCGCCCGGTGATGCTGGTGATGACGTTGCTGGGAATCGTCTTGGCACGGGCTGTCAGCTCCTCCCACGGCACATTCGGGCCGAGAATTTCTGCAATATCGCCGGGCTGCACCTTATCCATGTGCGAGACGTCCACCATGATCTGGTCCATGGTAACGCGGCCGAGCACGGGGCAGTAGGAGCCGTTGAGGTAGACGCGCGCGCCCGTGTTGGACAGGTAGTGCAGGTAGCCGTCGCCGAACCCGATGCCGATGGTGGCCACCTTGGTGGGGCCGGTGGTGACATAGGTGTGGTTGTAGGAAACACCGTGGTTGTCGGGCAGGGTGCGCAGGAGGGTCACGCGGCTGTAGAGCGTGAGGGTGGGCTGCAGCTCGCGGTTGTGCGGGGAGGGCATGGGCGAGTAGCCGTAGAGAATGCGGCCGAGGCGCACCATGTTGGTGCTCGGGGCGTTGTAGTTGAACACGCCTGAGGAGCTGCACAGGTGGCGGTAGGGCAGATCCATCCGCTCGCGCAGCACGGCGACGGATTGCTCGTAGCTGCGAATCTGGCGGTGGGTGAAGGAGATGTCATCCGCCGCGGCGGAGAGGTGGGAGAAGACACCCTCGATATTGAGGTGGTCGTAGGAGGCGAGCTTATCCGCCAGAATGGGGACATTGCCCGGCAGCAGACCGGCGCGGCCCATGCCCGTGTCGACGCTGATATGCAGGTTCACTTTCTTGCCGTACAGGCGGCCCAGGGAGTTGAAATGCTCAGCCTCTTCGATGCTCGAAAGTGCGGCGCGCCAGCCGTTTTGGACAATCATCTCTCGTTCGGCGGGGAAACAGGGGCCGAGGATGAAGGGGCAGGTGCTGCAGCCTGCATCACTCACCTTCTGCGCTTCCGACGGGGTGGCGACACCGAAGAACTCGATTTCCTCGTTATCCAGCGCCTTGGCAACACCGGTGATACCGTGGCCGTAGGCTTCTGCCTTGATGATGGCCATCTGCTTGTGCGAGGGGAGCACACGGCGCACCAAAGCCAGATTGTGACGCATGGCGGCGGTGTCCACTTCCGCCCAGGCACGATAGAGAGAGGTATCCTGCATGCCGTGATTCTATACCCGCAGGATTTTTTTTCAAGCCCAATCATGGACCAATTCGACAAATGAGAATTTGTCGGGATTTACTAGGTACTATGTACTAGGTACTATT
>JAKSOV010000033.1 GCA_024405415.1 Akkermansia sp. | reverse complement strand
GCGCCTTAAATTCCGCGCGGCCTTGCCGCGCAAGAACTCGACAAACTGCTCATTTATCGCGCCGGCCATCCCCCGTTTCGCCCGTGTAACACACTTGTAACGCTTTTGCCGCTCTTTTTGCTGGACTTGGCGGCGGGCTTCCTGCATAGTGTAGAGCAACCGAAACCAAACATTCTTCCTATGGCTTTACACATCCAGATGAGCGAAGAGGCAGAGGAGCAGCTGCGCAAGGACGCCTTCCGCAGCAAGTTCACCTCCCTTGCGGCCATGGCGGCGCTGATTCTTTTCGGCGGTGCCATCCTGTACTTCACCGTCGTCCTCATTGCCATTGAGCAGGAGGCCGAGTTCATCGGCTACACGCCGCCCGCAGAAGACCTGCCCGCGCGTGCCGTCCCCACCACGCAGCAGCTCTCCTCCAAGGCCGCCACCCCGTCCAACACGGTGTCTCCCTCCGTGATTGTGGCCACGGGTGCCGCTCCTGTTGCCATGGCTCAGGTGGATGTCCCCATGGACGATGCCACCGATGACGGCATGAGCATCGACATCGGCATGGGCCTGGATGCCGGCCTCGGCGACTCCCTCGGTGAGGAAGGCGGCGGCATGGGCGGCGCAGCCGGCGGCTCCGCTCTTGAGGGTACCTTCTACGACCTGAAGCTCACCAAGGGCAAGGCCCCCACCGGTATCACGGCGCAAACCAAGGACAAGATTCACAAGGTGCTGCACGACTTCACCAAGACTTGGAGCGCCTCCACGCTGGCCAAATACTACCAGTCCCCCACCAAGCTCTACGCCTCCAACTTCTACCTGCCCCAGTGCGCGGCTTCCTACGCTCCCACCGCTTACCAGTGCGCGGATGTGTGCAAACCCTCCGCCTGGCTGGCCGTGTACCGCGGCAAGGTGAAAGCTCCCAAGAAGGGCACCTTCCGCTTTGTCGGTACGGGTGATGACCTCATCTGCGTGCGCTTCAAGGGCAAGATGGTCTTGGAG
This sequence comes from Akkermansia sp., assembly GCA_024405415.1. Lineage (GTDB taxonomy): Bacteria > Verrucomicrobiota > Verrucomicrobiia > Verrucomicrobiales > Akkermansiaceae > Akkermansia. The sequence continues at coordinate 20,413 of JAKSOV010000033.1, read as the reverse complement.
GCCGGCTGGTGCCTTCCCTCCATGTATGATGACAAGGCCCCCGGCAAGTGCGGTACCATCGGTGCCGTGAACACCCCCAACGGTCAGGAATACTGGGCCAACATCAAGTCCGGCAAGGACAAGATTCACAAGGGCTACGAGCAGATGCCCTTCAAGGAGACCAAGGACTGGAACACGTCCCTCGGCGGTCTGACGGCCGGTGCCACCTTCGATGTGAAGGAAGGCGAAGTCTGCCCCATCGAGATTCTGGTTTCGGAAGTTCCCGGCGGCGCCTTCGGTTTCGTGCTCCTGATTCAGGACATGGAAAAGAAGAGCCAGAAGGACATCGAAATCTTCCGCACCAACTTCTCCATGCCCGATGTGCCCGAGCTGGTGAAGATGCTCAAGAAGGATAAGGGTCTGTGGCAGGGCAACGCCGACCTCCAGGCGCCCCCCTTCAACCAGGACTCCCACATCTGGGTGGCCGTTCCCTAACCACCCGACCGTTTGAGCCTAGGTTTTCCGCCCGCTGCCTCACCCGAGACAGCGGGCTTTTCTATGGTACGCCTCCATACGGAAACGCGGAATAAATGGCGACTGCCTGACAAATGGGCGGTTTGTAAGTACAATGTACATCTCGACGCCCCAATTTAGCGGCGCGAAAAATGTGCCAAAATGACAAAGAAAATCCTTGACTACCCCCCCCGATTAGTAAAATGCAACCTGTTGAGTTTCAATGGTTTGCGACTCAATATTAAAATCATCTAACTCTTTAACTTTAAAGAACTTATGAAAAAGACACTTTTTGCAGTCGCGGCTCTCGCCCTTTGCGGCACGGCGTTCGCGGAAACAAAAACATACGACGCGAGCGACTACGTAGGTGAAGATTTTGGCTACGGGGTTTACGGGGAAGGAAGCGACATTGTGTTCAATGTGGACCAAACCGTGACCTTAACAAGCTGGCAGGCATATAAAGCAGCATCTGCGACTTTGAGCTTTGTTGCTGAAAACACCTTATCGGTGAGCAATACGTTGGACATGGAGGTTTGGCAGGGCTCCGGTTCCCTTGCCATCACGGGCGACTCTGACGCAAAAATCCACTGGGCGACTGCACTCACTTCGGCAGACATCACAAGTGTCACGCTCGCAAGCGGCGGGACCGGAGCATTCTACGCTCCTCCCTCTAACACCTCGTTTGAAGGGTTGACGGAAAGCGGTAGCATCACGCTCGGCACCGCAACGGTGGACTATATGGGTTACTTCTCGGAATCCGACATGGCTGGTGCTATGTCTCACATCACAGGAGACAATCAAATCGCGCTCGTGGCTATTAGCGGCACGAAGCAACTCGCCCTTGTCGGCAAGATTTCTGGTGCCGCCACCCCCGAACCCGCCACGGCGACCCTCTCTCTCATGGCTCTCGCGGGTCTTTGCGCTCGCCGCCGCCGTCACTAAACCTCACCCCAAAAGTTAAGAGTTGCGCTCCGTTGGCTTCGGTCGGCGGGGCGTTTCTCTTTTGCCGCATGGTGGCTCTCACGCCCCCGTGAGCGCGGGCTAACCGTTAGGGTGCGGGACACGCCGACAAGGGAGCGCGGGCGCGTTTACGGGCTTCCTCGTGCCTTGTGCGGGGTGTGTCTACCCGTTAGGGTGTCCGACACACTAACACCGCCCGCCGAAGCGCGATTTTTGAAAAATGGCGGGAAAAGCTGTGACACAAAAGTTCTAAAAGAACTCTCCTAGAACACGCAACACGAGAAAAAATATCAACGGAAAAGCGGTCTTAAAATCGCCGAAAATGGGTGCGCGAGAAGCCGAAAATGCGTTGTAATACAATGTTGTTTTTCGTTACAATAAAATCCGCGCCGCGTTGAGTATCAACTCGTTACGCGGCGCGGACCAACTTACTACCTATATGTCCCGAATTCGCGCCGTTGTAAAATATTAATATATCTACCCGCATAAAATCTCGGTTTTTGCGGGTTTTGTTTTTGTTTAAATTACTATATTGTAATGCAAAAAATATCAAACTTTTTGCACGCGTCAACTTGACAAGTGTTGAATTTTGCATTATACTTTCTATAGAAAGAAATTAAGAATAAATCACATTATGGCGGTTAAGCATATAGAGAATGGAAAGTTCCGCGTCACGTACATTGATTATGAGGAGACGGCAAAGCAAGGCAAGAATATTTGGAAGTCTAAAACGTATTACACCTACACGCCGAGCGGCGTTAAGATTACTACGGCACGCGGACATAAGACGCTTATTGAGAGGCGTGAAAAAGAGTTGCGAGAAGAACAAAAGCGACTGGAGCATGAATCCAAGCGCAAACTTTCAAACCAAAAGCTCAACCCGAAAAATGGCGTAGTACATGACAAGTATAATCTCTACCGCATCCTTGCGAATGTCGTAGCAAAGAATCCTTGCCGCTCTGAAAAGCCGAAGTCGCTGGCTAATGCACGCCGTGTCGTCAATGAGTTATCATCATTTATTGCAAAAAAATACCCCACCTTGTCGTTGTATGATTTCCGCGAATCTCATGCGCGTGATTTCGTGCGTTGCTACAAGTCACATTCTATTAGTAGCATCCGAACTTATGTCCGCATTATGCGCTCTGCATGGCGCATTTTGAACGAACATTTGAACGAAAATAATGCGGAGCCTGTAGCGAATGTTTGGGAGAATGTAAAGCCCGATTTCGTCAAGAGTGTAGCGTCCAAAAAGAAGGTTATGCGGTATAGCGCATTTAGTAAGCCGTGGCTGCATAACTTTTTCGCATGGCTCAAAGAGCATAATGAGGACAATCGTTATGAAGCATTTGCGCTTTTGTTTCTGACGGGCTGGCGTAGACATGACATTCTGCACTTAACGCGCGGCAACATCAACCATGAGCACAAATATATTTCGGTGACGCACTCAAAAACGGAAGAGACAACGGGTGCAATAACCTACATCTATCTCACGGATTTTATTCGGGATTTGTTGGCGAGCCTGCCTAAACGAAGAAACGGGCGTTTGTTCGCTCTGAGCGAGAGCACGCTCCGCACAACTTTGGATTATTATTGCGAGCATATTGAGGCACCGGTAGACTATCGTGTCGTGGACGTGGGGCGCTATACACGCCGTTCGCATACGCCGCATGCGTTTAGACGAAGCTGTATCACGCACCTTAAATCTGAACACTTTGCGGGCGATTTGGTAAACTATATTACGGGTCATTCGGGTGGAACGGTGGACGAACGACATTACAATCGCTTCTGCGTAGATTATAAGGCGGCGACCGAAGAAGCTATGCTCTATTTGGAGAGCATTATCAAGGGCGAAGAGAACGCGAATCTTACCCTTGACGCTGTGTTGCACAAACTCAACATGACCAAGGAAAAACTTGCCGAGCTTATGGCTGCGTAGTGGCGTAGATTAGTGCATACATTTTCGTAGAACATACATAAACTTATATTGTATGGACTACGAAAGTGAACTGCTGGCGGTGCTGTCGCATGAGTTTTATCGTGCGACGGCGTGTAACAAAAAAAGAACTATTGAAACTGGACGCACATTTACACAAGCGTCTTTCCGTAATAATGTCACAAAGAGTGAAGACATTATCGCTTTGTTAGGTCGTCAATGGAGGGTGCATGTGGCACATTTGTGCCGATTCACGGAAATCATAGAACCCCACATAGGAGAATCATATTACAATGAGCTGTTTATTTCTTGCACCGCTCCATTACTTCGGAAAATATGTGGTTGTCCTAAGTCGGTAAGCAACTTAATAAAGCTGGGGATTAAAATAGATTTGTTGTGTTGTACCGAGAATAACTATTTCTATGGTAAAGGGAAGAAGAAAAACAAGTGCAAAGCCTATATTGTCAATAGGTGCGTTGCATCTATGCTGCAAGAACTTGCTGTGCAATACAACATAACGGTTAGCGATTATCAAAAATCTTCTTCCTCTCATAATAATATCACTATTCCCTCTTGTTCCTCCATAAGTTGTAATCTTCAAAAGGTGCGTTTTCGTTCTTCGTTAAGACTGCCAAAAGAAGTGACAAATAATGAAGTATTGCAAGTGCTAATATCTCGGTATTCGTGTTTGAAACATTACATGGATTTAGCACAAGAAATCAATGCAAAGTATTACGAGCAAAACGAGAGATTAAAGATTCTATTCCACCCCTCTATCCATCGTGCAAAATCTGGAACAATCACAAAAATAGGCATACGCGCAAGCAATGCAATATGCGGACTGCCAAAGCATGCGGACGAAATGCACCCCTATCAAACACGCGGGGATTTCTTTTCCGAATACTTCGGCGGTGCGCCTGTGTATGAATATGACATTAAGAGTAGCATTTACCGCGTTGCTTATTTGCTTCATTCTGGGGAGTGGCTGGGGGAGGAAGTTGATTTCTATTCTCTCATGTGTTTGCATGAACCGCGAAACAAACAAGAACGCGAAGAATATAAAAAGCTCGCTATGTTGTTATACTTTGGGGGTAGTGTTAAGAATATAACGGCGCGTATTATAGCGCGGTGTCCGCATTTGTTGGAAAAATATAGTAAAGAGAGTATCACCGAGACGGTAAAAGCGGCGCAAGAAAAAATGACCGCCGAAATCGGTCGGTCAATGAATACTGAGATTTTTCTGCATGAGAGTTGTTTGTACATGGATTTGCTTCAAAATCTCCTTTCGCGTGGGCTGAAAGTCGTTCAAATATATGACGGATTTTATTCCGACGACCCCCGCCTCCCCGATTTGTGCCGCGAGCTGCTGCCGTGCCTTGCCCGCACGTATGTCGGCGTGGCGACCACGGACTGACGGTTGCACCCCGTGTAGTCGGGTTTTGTGTCATAATCGCCCTAGGCTATGCGGAGGTCGCGCATCCATAGGTACTCGGCGGCGAGCGTCTCTAGCCAAACCTGCATGCGCCACTTGTCGTCCGTGCCGCAAATGCCGGCAATCGTGTAGCTCGGGAAGAGGTAGCGCACGAACGCGGTGAGCTGCTCAATCTCGGCGGCGTGGGGGTCAAGGTAATCGGGGAGCACCATGTCGGGGGCGGGGAGTAGCATGTCGTCCGCAAGCTCCTCCTCCCCGTCCGTGTCGGGTGCGTCAAGGTTGAGAACAAATTTGTCTTCCATGCCCGTATTTAGGCGGCGCGAAAAAAGTGCCAAAATGACAAAGAAAATCCTTGACTACCCCCCCCCCGTTAGCTAAAATGCAAGGCGTTGAGTTTCAATGATTTGCGACTCAATATCAAAATCATCTAACTCTTTAACTTTAAAGAACTTATGAAAAAGACACTTTTTGCAATGGCGGCTCTCGCCCTTTGCGGCACGGCGTTCGCGGGTGAGTACTACCTGAGCGACTACGAAGGTTCGGGGTTTTTTGCCTTTGAGCCTTATGGGGAAGGGGAGGCTGTTGTGGTCAATGTGAACCATACCGTAGACGTTTCATATTTTGACACGCAAGATGCCTCCTCTGTGACCTTGAACTTCGTTGGGGCTAACACTTCCTTTTCGGCGGAAGAGTTGTATATGCCTAACTTGGTGTCCGTTATGGGCGACGACGCGGCAAAAGCGAGCTGGGGCGAAACGCTCCTTTCCTCTACGGGCGTGGGGGACTGCAAGTCCATTCTTCTCGCAACTGCACCTGACTTGTGGTTGCCTTTCCCCGGCGAGGGGGTTGACCCCACCCTTGAGGGGAAGAGCGTGGGCGACCTCATTACGCTCGGCAACGCTGAAGTGACTTACCTGGGTTACTTTAATTCTTCATCGGAAGCCGATGTCGCTATTGAGAACTATGGGGCCTGGTATAGCGACGCCGTTGCTCTCGTTGGTGACTCCACAAAACTCTACCTTTATGGTTTGGCTACTACCGCCGCCACCCCCGAACCCGCCACGGCGACCCTCTCCCTCCTTGCTCTCGCGGGCATGGTGACGCGCCGCCGCCGCAAGTAAAATTCACCCCCAAAGTAAAGAGTTGCGCTCCGTTGGCATTTGTCGGCGGGGCGTTTCTCGTTTGCCGCGTGCGTGGCTCTCACGCCCCCGTGAGCGCGGGCTAACCGTTAGGGTGGCATACACCGCAACAAGGGAGCGCGGGCGCGTTTGCGGGCTTCCTCGTGCCTTGTGCGGGGTGCGTCTACCCGTTAGGGTGTCCGACACGCTAACACCGCCCGCCGAAGCGCAATTTTTGAAAATGGCGGGAAAAGCTGTGACGCAAAAGTTCTAAAAGAACTCTCCTAGAACACGCAACGCAAGAAAAAATATCAACCGAACACCGCTCCGAAAGTGTGCAAAAATGGGGTGCAAAGTGCGTTGAAAATCGTTGTAATACAACATTGTTTTTGAATACAATAAAATCCGCGCCGCGTTGAGTATCAACTCGTTACGCGGCGCGGACCAACTTACTACCTATGAAACGCAATCTCCCCTCGGGGTGACCCCCGGCGCTCTCTCCTTCACCGAAGGTCGGGAAGATTGTTAAGGTAAAGACACCGGGGAAGAACGGCGCGTTCAAAAAAACTTTACATCTGTCGGTTCACACGCATTCCAAAGGTTAGCGCCTTCTCACTCTATCCTTGCCGTCCCTCGACCCTTTTGATATACTTTCTGTTGCTATGAAGAAACTTCTCGCTCTTCTCCTCTCCGTGTGTTGTGCTTCTGCTTTTGCGCAGGAAGCGGCGCAGCGCCCGAATTTCCTCTTTATCATCACGGATGACCACGCCGTCGGCGCGCTGGGCAGCTGCGAAGCAGATTCTCCCGTGCCGTTGCCGGGTTTCCGCCGTTTGGCGCACGAAGGCATGACCTTCGACCGCGCCTACTGCGCCAATTCGCTCTGCGGTCCCTCCCGCGCGTGCATGTTCACGGGGCGACACTCCCACAACAATGGCTTTGTACGCAACGAGGGCGGCATCCCCTTTGACCCGAACCAGCCCACCTACCCGCAGATGCTGCAAGCCGCGGGCTACCAGACGGGCGTGGTCGGCAAGTGGCACCTCATCTCCCAGCCCCGCGGCTTTGACAGCTGGCAGGTGTTCCCCGGCCAGGGGTCGTATTGGAACCCTGCCTTCGAGCAGCTCGGCCCGAAGGGCGAAACCGTCGTGCACAGCGTGCGCGGCTATGTGACGGATATCGTCACCAACATGGCTGTTAACTGGATGGAGAACCGAGACAAGAACAAACCCTTCGCGCTGGTGGTGGGGCACAAGGCCCCGCACCGCAATTGGATTATCGCCCCGCGCCACCTCTCTGTCATCCGCGATTACGTGGCTAAGCTCACGCCGCCCGACACGCTCGAAGATGACTTCAACGACCGCCCCGAGTTCTTCAAGGGTAGCCGCCAGACCGTACTGGATGATATGTGCAACTGGTATGACAGCCATCTGATGCCCGAGGCTATTCCCTTCGATGTGATGAAGGAAATCGTGCCTACGGACATGCTGGCTGATTTCATTAAGGAGGGTCTCTTTAAGCCCGAGGACATCCCCGCGGATTTCGACATCACCAGGCATGAGCCGAAGTTCGCACCCAAGACGAATGTCGGCTGGTCCACCAAGAGCATTGAGGTCGGCCTGCGGGACCTCTACGACAAGTTCTACACCGAGCGTACAGAGCAGTTTGTGGCAGACTTCCGCGCGGGCAAGGTGCAGACCAAGAAGGATATGGCCACCTACCGCTGGCGCTGGTACATGGAGGACTACCTCGGCGTCATCCTCGCGGTGGATGAATCCATCGCCAACCTGCTGGACTACCTCGACAAGCACGGTCTGTCCGAAAACACGCTCGTCATCTACGTGGGCGATCAGGGCTTCTACATGGGCGAGCACGGCCTATACGACAAGCGCCTCATTTTTGAGGAGTCCTTCCGCATGCCGCTCATCATGCGTTGGAAGGGCCACATCACCCCCGGGCTCCGCTCCGACGCCATGGTGCAGGAAATCGACTACGCGCCCACCATCATGGAGGTGGCCGGTACTGATACGCCCGAAAACATGAAGACCTTTGACGGTGTCTCCCTCACCCCGCTCTTCAAGACGGGCGACCACGAGGCCTTCCGCGACCGCCCGCTCTACTACGCCTTCTACGAGCAGCCCGGTGAGCACAACGCCCCCCGCCACGACGGCATCCGCAACGGCCGCTACACCTTCGCCCATATCTGGACACCCACGCCCGAGGAGAAGAAGAGCGGTGTACGCAAAGCCTCCAACGAATGGATGCTCATCGACAACGAGAAAGACCCCAAGCAGATGCACAACGTGGCACAGAACCCCGACTACGCCGAAGTGATGAAGCAGATGAAGCAGCAGTACAACGACCTGCGCAAGCAGTACCGCGTGCCTGCGAACAGCCCCGGCAACGGTCCCATCCCGACCTTCAGCCCCTCGTGGGGGAAGTGATTGACGCATGAAACAAGCGTGCGCCTATGGCGCCGAAAAACGGTCTGCGCGTTGCTCAGACCGTTTTTTTGTGCAGGGCCGCCATTTTTCATGGCTGATGTTTTGGGCGATATGATAAAATAAAACAAGCACGCGCGGTGGCAGAGTGCTTAGGGGTAGGTAAAGAGATTGACACCCCTGATAGCCATGACCGAATACCATGAAACGTGAGCCGACCCAGGAGAACAGCGATGACACCCCCGCCTTGGATTGGGGGGCGTGGCTGCAACACCATGGCGGCAAGCTTTACTATTTTGCCGTGCATTGGAATGCGGAGGACCCCGAGGACGCCCTCCAGCACGCCGTAGTGCAGACCGCCCGCGCTGTGACGGAGGGGCGTTGCGAAGCCGAGGAAGAGGATGTTCTCCGCTATGCCTACACCACCCTGCGCCACCGTCTGCACCGAGCCCGCGCGCAACAGGAGCAGCGACAGCGCAGCGAAAGTGCCTGGGGGCGGGAGCACCCGCTGCTCACCGCCGATGACGCCACGGAGGAGGAATGCCGCCGCGTGGAGAAAGCACTGCAACAGCTGCCGCCCGAGGAAGCGGACATCATTGTGCTGCACCTCTGGGAAAACATGAGTTTTAAGGATATTGCCGCCCTGCTGGACTTGAACCGCAACACCGTCGCCACCCGCTACCGCAGGGCACTGAGCACGCTGCGACACACCCTCACCTTTCTGAACGAATGAAAACGATACAGACACCCCCGGGCATGAACGAGCGGCTCCTGCACGCCATTGAGCAGGAGCTCAGGCTCTCGGAAACGGAACTCACGGAGACCGAGCGTTACCTGCGCCGCTTCCGCGTGGCCCCGCTGCCGGCGGAGACGCAGCAGCGTGTGCTGCACGCCGTCTCCGCCGCCCCCGCCCGCCCCTATCGCCGCGCGACTCGCATCGCCCTCGCGGCCTCGGTGGCGGCGTTGCTGCTGGCGGGCGCGTTGCTCTTCCTGCCGACCGACGAGCGGACTGCCCCCATCGCCAAGCAGCTCCCTGCCGCCCCGGCTTCCGGTGCCGCCGAGGTGACGGTGCAGCCCGTCTACACCGTCCGTCTTGCGGATGGTTCCACCGAATATTCCCTGCGCACCCCTGTCGTGTTTGTCGCTGACGATGTTCTGTAAGGTGCTCCATCTCTGCCGCGTGCTCTGCCTCATGCTCCTGTGCATGGGGGCGATGCTGCGTGCGGCGGAGACGGGGTGCCGCAGCGTGGTCATCGGCATTGTGCCGACAGAGGGGAACGCCTCGCTCACCGTGCGCGAGGTTGTGCCCGAGACCCCCGCGGCAAAGGCGGGGGTGTGCGCGGGGGATGAGCTGCTTGCCCTGAACGGCGAGCCGCTGGCATCCTCCCGCGAGCGACTGGCGGCGGCCATGCAGCAACTCCGCGCAGGGGAACCTGCTCTGCTGCGGGTGAAACGTGCGGGGCATGTCAAAGATCTGTCGCTTGTTCCTGCGTTGCGGGCCTCGGCCCTGCCGCAACGCCCTGCCGACACCGCCGAGCTGGCACAGCGGCTGCGCCCGCTGACGGCGGAGATTCGCACTGCGCTCGCAGCCCTGCCTGAGAAGGCGGACAGCACCGCCCTGCGCGCCACGCTACAGCGAATGCAGGAACTCACGGAGGCGCATGCCGCCCTGAGAGGGGCGGGCGTGCTGCGTCTGCGGGATGCGCAGGGTGCGCTGGAGCTTCGTGAGCAGGCGGGCAGCATCGTGCTGGAGGCCTACGATGCGGCAGGCACGCTCCTCAGCCGCGACACGCTGGACACGCCCGAGCAATGCCGCTCGCTCTCGCCCGAGCTGCAGGCGCGCTGCCATGCGCTGGTGAGCGTAGAGCACTACAGCCGAGCCGAGCGCAGCGGCATCCGCCCCGCGGACACGGTGCTCAGCATCAACGGCACGGAGGTGACGGATGAGGCAAGTTTCCGACACCTGATGGACACCGCCCCCGACGGCGCGCTTGTCGAGCTCCGGCGCATCGACCACACGGAGGTGCTGGTGCTGGCGAAAAAGGAGTATAAGAAGCCCCGCCGCTCCCTGAAAGCGGATTGGGATGCCATCGAAGCCCGTGAGGAACAATCCTACACCGCCCGCCGCGCGCTTTTGTATGCATTCTCACAGCCGCACCCCGACCCGCTTGCTATCCTGCGCGCGTGGCAGCAGCTCGACTGCCGCGGCATCCTGACGCTGGTCGATGAGGAGGGCGCGCTCTACCTCTACCGCGAGCGCGACCTCATCATTCTCAAAGTCCCCGAGGACGGAGGGAGCTACGCCACCTACCGCTCCGACCTCCTGCTGCCGAAAGCCCTGCGCTCGCGGCTCCTCAACTTCCGTTTTTAACCACCGATAACCGCCATGAAAACCCACCTCATTCCCTTTGTGCTTTTTGCCTCGCTCCTCCACGCGCAGGAGATGTCTCCGCAATTGAAGAAGGATATCAGCTTCTTCCAAGGCCGCATGATAGCCGAACAGGTCTTGCAGCTACAGGAGCATCTGGGCTCGTCCTTCAACACGGAGGATTTTATCCGACAACTGGAGGAGGCGTTGAAGAAGCCCGCCATCACCGAGCCGAAGAATCTTTGCGAGATGAGCGTGTACACTCTGCGCGAGACGTGGGAACGCCGCGATGTGGATGATGTCGAGCTGCTGCGCGCCCTGCGCCGCTACCTCCGCGAGCTGCCCGAGATGGATGAGGAACTGCGCCGCAACTCCTTTGAGCGCAGTGCGAAAAAGCTCATGCAGCAGACCACGTCTATCCTCCAAGCTCGCGAGGCAGCCAAGGAAAAGCGCGTGCTGGAGCTCAACGCCCGCCGCGAGGGTGTCTTGATTCTCCCCAACGGGGTGCAGATGGAGGTGAAGCCGGGCAAGGACAGCCTCCGCCGCGTGAACCGCATCACACGGGAGGAGGGGATGTCCCGCACGGAGCGACTCACCACGGAATGCAGCGTGGATGACCTCCCGCCCGCCGTCTCCCGCATGATGGAACACATCCCTGCGGGCTCCGCGTGGACCTTCTGGATTCCCTCTGAGGTGGCGGATGCCGTTGCCCACAGCAACCTTGACAGTGCCGACGAACGCACCCGCCGCGAAGCCCTGCTTACCCTCCTCGCGGATGACACCCGCTACCAATCCTACGATGCCGTGCAAGCGGAAATCGACCGCCTCAACAACGCCGACAACGCCATGCCCGAGTCCCGCACCCCCATGGTGAAGCTCACCGTCTGGCACGAGGACGAAGACGCGCCCATCAAGCCATTCGGGGAGGATGAGTGAGTATATAGGATTTTTGATTTATGATTTAGAAAATACGCCATGTTGCTCTTCTATTGTCTCCTTTTCGGTCCCTACATCATCGGCACGCTGGCTGCGGGTAAGACGCAGAGCACCGTCAAAATGATGGTTCGGGGCGTCTTTGCCCTGTTGCCGCTGACGCTCTTTTTGGTATTTGCCACCCTCTTTGTGGGGGGAGATGGGCAGACTGTTCTGTCGTCTCTCAGTATGTGGGTCGGGGCTTTGGTGCTGCATGTCGCCGTGAGTGCCATGAGTCGGCGTGTGCTCTCAGCGGAGAAAAGGAGAGACGACAAATGAGAGTTTGTAAGTACAATGTACATCTCGACACCCCCATTTGTCGAATCGCTCCGTGGAACGGCAATGTTTTTTCTCTCATCCTCAAAATAAAACAGGCACGCGCGCGGATTTCGTGCTTAACTGTAGATAGAAACGCACGCCGTCACATTTTCCATGAAATCCTCCCTCCTTTTCCCCCTGTTTGCGGTGCTGCCGCTCCTCGCTGTTGAGGAAGCGGGACTTACCGAGAGTTTCGGCAAGATGGAACGCGGGTTCAACGACTACCGCTTCCGCACGAATACGCCCGAGGACGCCATCAGCTCACTGCATTTTGCCGGCGAGGTGTTACCCGAGACGAAGGAACGCCTGAAACAGGTCTGGGAATCGGGCAAAGGGCGGCAGGACCGCGCGAAGGCACTGCACGCTTGGATGGAAGAGCTGAAAAAAGCTCCGAACTCGACCGACGCGCAGGTCTATCTGGCATGGCAGGCGGCACATATCTGGTTCGCGGAGCACGGCGACCGCGAGCACGACCTGTTGCTGGCGCATATCCGCCACATCTTCTCCTCCCCCTCGCCGACGGACAGCCGCCACCTGATGACCCTGTTGTACAACATCAACGCGGCGGAGCGGCTGACGGACATCGGCTGCCAGTGCGACGACTTCATCTCCCTGACGGATGCGCTGAACGATGTCAACCCGTGGATGTTTGAGGCCTGTTATCCCATGCGCGCGCTCGGCTACACCCGCATGGATGAGTACAACCGCCTGTGGCGCGACCCCGTGGCCTACGCGCCGCTCTACATCAACGACCGCCGGGAGCACGTCCGCCATGCGCTGCACTATCTGCTCAACGATGTCTCCTACCTGCACACGGAGGCCAAGGGCAAGGGCTTGCGCCGCTGGCGCGACGTCCGGGGCAAGGACCTGCCGCACGCCGCCAACGTCGCCATGGAGGCCATCACCGAGCGTCGCAACGGGAACATCCCGAAAGCGCAGGAAACCGCCAAGCGCATCCGCCGCATGGCGGACGGCATAGAGCCCGAGCTCCTGGGCTGCGTGCCGCGCTGCATCCTTGCCGCCGCGCCCGAGGCGAACGCATGGAAACCCTTGTGGGATGAGACAGCCTCCCTCTACGAGATGCCCGACAGCACCGCTGTATCCCTGCCGGGTTGGGACCTCAAGCTGTTGAGCAAAGCGGGCGATGCCCCCGACAAGGTGCTGCAGGCGGACACCGCCCGGCTGCAAACGCTGCTGCAACAGGCCGCGGACAACAGGACGCTGCCCGCTCTGCTGGCCTTCACCCTCTACGAAGACGACCTCGTGCTGCCCGATGGCCAACACCGCAGTTGGATGGGCGTGGACAGCTACGACACCTTCCGCGCCGTGTTCAACATCGAGCTGAGCCCGAACTTCATCGACATTCTCATTGACGAAAAAGGCCCGCACTTCTCCAAGGATGATGCCGAGCTGCGCGCCGCCTGCCGCGAGCTCAACCTCACGCTCCACCGCTGCATCGTGGCACTGGCTCTGCTGGAGCAAGCAGGCGACACCAAGGGTGTGCAGCAGGGCTGTGCGGCATTGGCGGCATTGCTGAATCGCACAAAGACATGGCCGCTGGTGGTCAATGAATACAGCCTGCGCAGCATCAGCCCCGCCGTCTTTATCGAGCTTGTTTCCCGCTGCCAAGGCAGGCCCGCGCTGCTGGAGAGCTTTGCCGAAATCGCCGCGGCGGGGATGGCCTACGCCGCTGCCGAAGCGGACGGGAAGGGAACGCCCGCCGCCGAACGGGTGGCGCACTACCTCCGCAACATGATGGTGCTGCGCCGCGATCTCATGCTGCCGGAGGCGGAGCGCAGCAAGGTCGCCCTGCAATGGATGCAGGATGCGGCGGCGCAGGAGCGCAAGCTCCGCGAAACCATGGAGCAGTATGCGTTCGGCTTCGGGGCCCCCGAGGAGCTGCTGAAAATCGTGCCGAAGAAGAAGGAACAGTACGTCGGCCCGTGTGCGCTGCGCGGGCTCTGCCTGTACCGCTATGCCGCCGAACACGGCGATGAGAAGACCGCCGAAGCGATTTTCAACGCCATGACCGCCGACACGCTCTCCTACGGCTACCCCGCCACGCGTCTCGCCTGTGCCCTGCGCGCCCGCCGCCAAGGCAGGGAGGCGGAAGCCCGCCGCTTCGAGAAGGATGCCCTCATCCTGTGGATGGCGGAAGAACGCTACGCTCCCGCTTATGCGTGGTGGCGGAGCAACTACGCCTTCCTGCAGGCGGGCGATGCTTCCACGGCCCTGGCTGACGCGGTGAAGCTCATGAACCTGAACCGCGACGGCATCAACCGCGGCTTCTTTGCCCGCGCCGTGCCCGTCCTGCTGGAGCAGGGCTATGGTGAAACCGCCTCCTTTGTTGCGGAAGAACTCCTCTGCCTCGCCATGACGGAGGCGACGCCCGCCGACAGTTGCGGCACACAACGACAAATCGTCACATGGCGCGCCTTGGCGGACATCGGGCACGCGCAGCATCTGCTCGCCTCACATCCCGCCGCCCCAAGTGCCAAGGCTCTGATGGAGTCATGCGGCGCGCTGCTCCGCGGCGATACCGCTGCCGATGCCCGCATGAAGAGCCTCCTCGCCCGCCGCAAGCCGCTGCCGAAGAAGGAGGAGCCCGACGGTGTGGCTGCCGCTGCGGCACACGACCTCGCCTTCGAATCCCCTGAATACGTCTGGCATCTGAAAGACGGTGAGGGCGGCTACCGCGAGGTAAAGGGGCGCATCGAGTATGCGTGGTACGAGAACGAAACCGAATCCTGCTGGGTGCGCATCCTCACGGAGAGCGGCCGCCGAGAGGAACCGGCCCTCACGGACATCGCCACCGAGGATATCAAGCACCTCCTCGACTGGCGCAAGCGCAACCGCATCGAGCTGATTCGCTCGAATACCCTCGGGATAAACGACTTCCACGCCAAGCTCTGCCGCCTGTACTCCGATGCGGAGGAGCCTTCTCCCGAGACGACCCGCGCCGTGTTCCTGCGCCCCTATGGTGAGCGGCGCGAACTGCTTGTGTCGCAGTTGGAGCCGAAGCAACAGGCGCAGCTCATGAAACGCCCCATCGAGCACGTGAAGCCTGCGCTGCGCCGCTTCACTTCGCTCCGCGACGCGCTGGTGGCCGCCGATATCGAGAATCGTTCCCTGCGGCTCTGCTTCATCGGCGAAAAGGGCGGGAAAACGGACAAACGCTTCCGTAACGACATTCTCGGCAACGATGAGACCGTGCGGGAATGGAACCACAAGGGATTGACCCTGCTCTGCTACCGTGGGTCGGACGGCGCGTGGTCGGCGGAAGCACAGGAGGCCCTCCGCATGATTGCCCCCTCGCCGGAGGCCATGCTGCCGGCGGGCTCCCCGCTGCGCGAACAGCTTGAACAGGACGGTTTCACCGTTTATATTCCGCGCCATCAGGCCTACGGAAACCGAAAGGCCAAGTCGGCCCGCGAACTGTGTATCGACATTCGCCTGAAGCCCCTTTTCGTGAGGAAGGAGGCCGCCGCGCTCTGCGCCGCCGCCGCGCAGGGCAAGGCAAAGGAGGTGCAGCGTCTCTTGGAGGCGGGGACCCTTGCCGACAGCACGGATGCTGAGGGCTATCCCGCGCTCTACCTCGCCTGCCGCGCGGGGCATGCTGCTGCGGTGAAGCTGCTGCTGGAGCACGGTGCCGATCCGCAACAACGCCCGCTCCACCACAACGATGATGCCGTGCTCCCCATCGAGGCAGCGGGTGGGAACCCCGCCATCGTCAGGCTGCTGCAATCGCGCGGCGCGGCGCAGGGAGGCGCGAAGGGCCCCGCGCAGGGGACGCTGCTCAGCCCGCAGGTGCTTCTGGAGCTTCTGTCGCAAGAGGACGGAATTGCCGCTGCGGATGAAGCCTTGGCGAAGGTTCCGCAACCGATAGATTGGGAAACCCCGGCCACGGATCTCGGGCAGACGCTGCTGCAACACTTCGTGCGGGAGCGTAATGTTAAGGTGGTCGCGTGGTTGCTGGAGCACGGAGCTGATGCCAACGCCCCGGCGCAGCTCTCCTCGCAGAACCGCAACAGCCTGCGCGGCAGCTACCCGCTCTTTTATGAGCTGTGCTGCCACAGCTATGACAAAGCAGACGCCCCGAACAACGCCGCCCTGCTGGAGCTCTTCCTGAAGCACGGTGCCGACCCGAACTATACGGAAAAAGATCTCGGCGGGCAGGCACGTTGCCCGCTCGGGGACTGCATCAACTGCAGCCGCTTCGACCTCGCTCTGCTTCTGCTGCAACACGGTGCCGACGGCAACATCACCACAGGGATGACCCCCGTTTTCTACACCCTCACCTCGCGCTCAGGACTCCCCGAAAACGCCGACAAGCAAGACCTCATCCTTCAGGTCGCCGATGCCCTCATCGAGCACGGTGCCGATCCCAAACAAAGTGCCGGGAAACCGTGGAAAACCATCAAAGAGCACACCTTCTTCAAAGACAGGAAGGGCAACTACACCACCTCCGCCCCCCTGCGCGCGTGGATGGAGAAGCACCTGTGATTTGAGATTGGGGATATGTAATCGGAGATTTTTAATCTGGAAATTTAGGGCGTCTGAGACCGCAGGGTTAACAACCGCGTCTGCCGGACGCGCTCCTTTTCCTTCGAGCGCAGTGCGACTCTATTTCCCCGTCAAAAATCACCTCTTCCATCGACAAATCTTCTTCCCTTCCTTCCCTCTTTTTGATACACTCCCCTTGCTATGAAGAAACTCTCTTCTCTTCTCCTTGCCATCGGAGCGTTGTTTACCTCTGCCGTTGCCTCAACGGCGGCGGACGAGCGCCCGAATTTCCTGTTCATCATCACGGATGACCACGCCGTCGGCGCGCTGGGCAGCTGTGAGGCTGATTCGCCCGTGCCTCTGCCGGGGTTCCGCCGTCTGGCGAACGAAGGCATGACCTTCGACCGCGCCTACTGCGCCAACTCGCTCTGCGGGCCCTCCCGCGCGTGCATGCTTACGGGCCGTCATTCTCACAACAACGGTTTCCTTTACAACTACGGCGGCCCCGCTTTCAACGGTGCGCAGCCGACCTACCCCAAGATGTTGCAGGCCGCGGGCTACCAGACGGGCATTGTGGGCAAGTGGCACCTCATCTCCCAGCCCACGGGCTTTGACAGCTGGCAGGTGTTCCCCTCCCAGGGCGATTACTGGAACCCCACCTTCCAGCAGCTCGGGCCGAAGGGCAGAACCGTGAACCACACGGTGCGCGGCTACGTGACGGATCTCGTGACCTCCATGGCTATTAACTGGATGGAGAACCGTGACAAAGAAAAGCCCTTCGCGCTCATCGTGGGCCACAAGGCCCCGCACCGCAACTGGATTCCCGCCCCGCGCCACCTCGCCAAAATCCGCGAGTACGTGGCCAAGCTTACCCCGCCCGAGACTCTCTTCGATGACCTGAGCGACCGCCCCGAGTTCCTGAAGCTCAACCGCCAGAGCGTCGCCTACGACCTCTGCAACTGGAACGACAACCACCTCATTAAAGAGAAGATTCCCTTCGATGTGATGAAGGAAATCGTGCCCGTGGGGGCGCTGAAGAACTTTATTGAAAAGGGCATCGTAAACAAGGACGAGATTCCCGCTGATTTCGACATCACCAAACATACGCCCAAGTTCGCCCCCAAGACCAATTACGGCTGGGACCTCAATGGCTTCGAGCCCGGTCTGCGCGAGATTTACCAAAACTATTACGAGGAACGCACCAAGCAGTTCGTCGAGGACTTCCGCGCCGGCAAGGTGCAGACCATGCGCGACATGACCATCCTGCGCTGGCGCTGGTACATGGAGGACTACCTCGGCGTCATCCTCGCGGTGGATGAATCCATCGCCAACCTGCTGGACTACCTCGACAAGCACGGCCTGTCCGAGAACACGCTTGTCATCTACGTGGGCGACCAGGGCTTCTACATGGGCGAGCACGGCCTGTACGACAAACGCCTCATCTTCGAGGAGACCTTCCGCATGCCCCTCATCATGCGCTGGAAGGGACACATCCCCGCGGGCAAGCGCTCCACGGCCATGGTGCAGGAAATCGACTATGCCCCCACCCTGTTGGAGCTGGCGCACGCCGATACGCCCGAGAACAAGAACACCATGGACGGCGTTTCGCTGACCCCGCTCTTCGCCACGGGTGACAGCGAGGCCTTCCGCGACCGCCCTCTCTACTATGCCTTCTACGAGCAGCCCGGCGAGCACAACGCCCCGCGCCACGACGGTTTCCGCAACGCTCGCTACACCTTCGCCCACATTTGGACGCCCACGCCCGAGGAACGCAAGAGCGGCAACAGAAAACCCTCTAACGAGTGGATGCTCATCGACAACGAAAAAGACCCGCAGCAGCTCCACAACGTCTCTCAGCTCCCCGAGTATGCCGAGACCATGGAGCAGCTCAAGGCCATCTACAACGACCTGCGCCGGCAGTACCGCGTCCAAGATAACTGCCCCGGCAGCACCGGTCCTATCCCGGACTTCGCTCCCTCCTGGGGCGCAGGGGAGAATGAGCATTTATAATTGATGATTTATAATTGATAAAGTATAAACTAGCGCGGCTTCGCCGCGAAACTCAGGAAAACGCTCTGACATTCTGTCAGAGCGTTTTTCAACGATAAGCCCTGCCTCACAAGCAACTCCATATATCGCTCTGCGCCCCCAATAGCCCTGCGCGGCAGAGCCGCGCACGAATCTTTACTTTATAAATTAAAAATTATAAATCTAATCGCGCCATGTTCTCCGTCTTCCTCCTCCTTGCCATTCTCCCCGTGCTCGCCGTTTCGGTGTGGTGCGGGCGGCGCGGCATGGGTGCCACAGCCTTCTCGCTGGGCGGGAGGAAAGCGGGTGCGGGACTGGTGGCGGGTATCATCTCCGGCTCCTCCATCGGCGGCGGGGCCACCATCGGCACCGCGCAAATGGCGTATCAATACGGCCTCGTGGCTTGGTGTTTTACGCTGGGCGTGGGGCTGGGGCTGCTTCTGCTCGGGCGCTTCTTTGCCCGCCCCCTGCGAGAGAGCGGGCTGGAGACCGTGCCGCAGTACCTCGTGCAATGCTACGGTCCTGCCGCGGGGCCCATTGTCTCGCTGCTCTCCTGCCTCGGCATTTTTTTTGCCTGTAGCAGCAGCGTGCTGCCCGGCATCGGCATGACTGCTGCCATCTTCAACATCAGCCCCACGGCAGCCGGGTTGCTACTGCTCATCCTGCCGCTCGTCTACATCCTCATCGGCGGGCAAAAAGGCGCGGGCATCAGCGGCATCATCAAAGCAGCCCTGCTATGGAGCGCCCTGCTGCTCGCTGCCCTCTACGCCGCCCACGGGCTGTTCTTCGGCACTGCCACCCCCGCCGACTTGCCCGACCACGCGTGGAACCTCTTTGCCTCCCGCGGGTGGTTCTACCCCCTCAGCGCCGTGGCTGCCACCGCCATGGGAATGATGACCGCACAGATGTACATCCAAGCACTCTACTCCGCCCGCGATGCCCGTGCCGCCGAGCGCGGGGCCTACCTCGGCGCAGCCATTGCCATCCCCGTCGGCCTCATGTCCACCCTCATCGGGCTCTACGCCCGCGCCCGGCATCCCGAACTGGCAGCCACCCCGCTGCTGGCTCTGCCCTGTGTGCTCATGCAGGATCTCCCCGCCTGGCTCGGCGGGCTGACGCTGGGCACCATCATCCTCACCCTCATCTCCTCCGCAGCAGCACAGGCGCTTGCTATCGGCACCATGCTCTCCCGCGATCTGGGCGGCGCGCTGCTGCACCTGCGCAGCGAAAAATGGCTGCTCGCCCTCAATCGCCTCGGCATCCTTCTCGCCCTCGGAGCCGTCACCGCCTATTGCCTCGCGCACCTCGGCGCCTCCGTCCTCACATGGAACTACCTCTCCATGTCCCTGCGCGGCGGCGGCATATTGCTGCCGCTCCTCCTCGCCGTCCTCACCCGCGGACGCATCGCAGACTACATTCCACGCGCGTGGGTGCTAGCCGCCATGCTCCTGCCCACTGCCCTCACCCTCCTCTCCGCGCTGCTGAGCGACACTCCACCCGCCGCTCTGCCCATCCTCCTCTCCGCGGTCCTGTTGGCAGCAGGTGCCCTCTGCCGCCGCCTCGGGCGACAGCTTTCGATGAAGCGACAAAGGGGGGATTTGTAGATTTACTATGTACTAGGTACTATGTACTATTTTTGAATAGAGTGCGGCGGCAGCCGCCGAACTTGATAAATAGTACCTAGTACATAGTACCTAGTAAATCCCGACAAATCCCCATTTGTCGCGCATCCGTTTGGGATGACAATGATTTTTTTCCCGCAAAAAAACAAAAAAAGTCTTGCATCCGCCCTAAATCCGCGTATAATGCCCTCGCAACCACGCCGCAAGGCCCTGCATCCGCGGATGTAGC
>JAKSOV010000032.1 GCA_024405415.1 Akkermansia sp. | reverse complement strand
ACCTTAAAGGTCTCCCCATAGTGTGCGCGGCGTTGCCGCGCAACCTCCACGATGCTATTCTGACCTGCGGTCAGAATAGCGCCTTAAATTCGGCGCGTCTGCGCCGCGCAAGACTTCGACAAACTGCTCATTTATCAAATTCACCTCAGCGAAAAAATCTGTTCTGCCTCTCACATTTTCCTTGCCAAGGGGCAAAATGCGTGTATAATTCTCGCACCATGACCCGCAAAGGTGGTATCAACAAGACACGTAAGGCTGTTGCCAAGCGTTTCAAGGTGACCGGCACGGGCAAGGTTCTGCGTCGCAAGCAGGGTAAGCGTCACATTCTCCAGAAGAAGTCCAGCAAGCGCAAGCGCGCCCTCGGACGTCCCGCTCTGGTGGACGCCACCCAGGTTTGGGCCGTCAAGCAGAACATGCCCTTTGCCTAAAGCTGAGGAACATGGCCACAAGCCAAGCCCCGTCCGCCTATCGGACGGCCTTCGTGCAGCCTGCCTCCCGACATACTGAGGAGGATCGAACGGACGAGACTGCAAGGAGGTGAGGAAGAACAGTCCGCTCAACCTACATAGAATACTAAAGAACTATGGCACGTGCTACTAATGGGCCCGCCTCGCGCGCCCGCCGCAAGCGCATCCTGCTCCGCGCCAAGGGCTTCCGCGGTTTCCGCAGCAAGCTCTTCCGCTACGCGAAGGACGCCGTCTACAAGGCATGGCAGTATGAGTACCGCGATCGCAAGAGAAGGAAGGGTCAGTTCCGCCGTCTCTGGAGCGCTCGTATCTCCGCCGCCGTGCGTCCCCTCGGTCTGACCTACTCCCGTTTCATGGAGGGTCTCAAGGCTGCCAACATCGATCTCGACCGCAAGAGCCTGGCCGACCTCGCTGTCAGCAACCCCGAGGCGTTCAAGGCTGTGTTCGACGCCGCCAAGAAGGCTATCGACGCCAAGCAGGGCGCTACCCTCGCCAAGTAAGGCGCAGCGGTAACAACCGAAACATCAACCTGCGGGCTGCAAGTTCACCTTGCAGCCCGCGTTTTTTGTGCAAGGACGAGCATTCGACAAATCCCCATTTATCTTGCCACAATATCCTCCGCGGCGTAACAGCCGGCCATGCCTTGTTTTTCACTTGCAGGAGCATAGGCGTTAGTGGTATAAGAAGAGCGCATGAAGCACTTGCCCAATATCATCACCATGAGCCGCATTGCGCTGGTGATTCTCTTCACCGCCCTGCTGGCGGCGGACGGCTTGCCCTCCGCTGAGCTGACAGACACGGTGACGGGAGGGTGGTTCTGCCCGCTGTCGGTGCCTGCGTGCATTGCCCTCTGGGCTTTCATCGTAGCCGCCGTCACGGATTTCCTCGACGGCTACCTTGCCCGCAAATATCAGGTAGTGTCCGACTTCGGCAAACTCATGGACCCGCTGGCGGATAAAATCCTCGTCAGCGCGGCCTACATCTACCTCACATGGGCGGGGCTCTGCCCCTTCTGGGCCGTCATCATCATTGTCTTCCGCGAATTCCTCGTCACGGGCATCCGTCAGATTGCCCTCACGCACAACTACGTCATGGCCGCCGATTGGTGCGGCAAGTGGAAAACGGGCTTCCAACTGGCCTTCTGCATTGCCGCGCTGGTACACATTGCCTACGGCGGCAACCTGCCTGAGCCGCTGTGCTCGCTGAGCATCGGCCTCGGCGGCGAGGTGTTGCGCGGCATCCTGCTGTGGGCGAGCGTCATCCTCACTCTCTGGAGCGGCGCCAACTACTGCCTCCAGGCCCGTCGTTTCATCCGCTGAATCTCCCGGCGATATTCGACAAAAGCCGATTTGCGCTTTACTTTCCGCATTCTCGCTGTATACTCAGCTTCGCCGTACGGGTTCGGGCGGCCGCTGTGGGTCACACCATAGAGGAAAGTCCGGACATCACAAGGCAGCGCGTCCTCCAGAACGGGGGAGACGGCCGGAGCCAATGCCGGTCGGACGGAAAGTGCCACAGAAAACAAACCGCCCGCAAGGGTAAGGGTGAAAAGGTGGGGTAAGAGCCCACCGCTCCGAAGGCAACGACGGAGGCACGGAAAACCCCGCGTGATGCAAGACAAACAGGGGAGAGGGTAGCCTGCCCGACCAAAAGAATCCCCGGGTAATAGTTGCACCCTGCCGCTCGGCAGGGCACGGCTCACGCCGCGAGAAAAATGGCCGCACAACCCGCAAGGGCGGACAGAATCCGGCTTACAGAACCCGCCACGGCACCGCGCCCCGCTTCGCATCAGCGAAGCGGGGCGCGGTGTTTTCCAATCTCCGTTCTGATATCAAATCTTCCCCAGCGCCACCTGCATAGCGGCGAGGGTAGCGTCGATATCCGCCTCTGTGTGAGCGGCGGAGATAAAGCCCGTCTCGAAGGGCGAGGGCGCGACATACACCCCCTGCTCCAGCATCGAAAGGAAGTAGGGGCGGAACATATCAAAACTACCCGTCATGGCCGACTTGAGGTCATAGACATCCTGCGTGGTAAAGAACAGGCACCACATGGAGCCGCTGCGCTTGAAGGTGAGCGGCAGGTGCAGGTCGTGCAGAATGCGGCGGAGCCCCTCCTCCAGATGAGCGCCGAGGCGCTCCATGCGGGAGTATGCGTCCGTGCGCTCCAGCTCGTTGAGCTGGGCCAGGCCCGCCGCCATCGCCACAGGGTTGCCGCTGAGCGTGCCCGCCTGATACACGGGACCGAGCGGGGACACGCAGTCCATAATCTCGCGGCGCCCGCCGAAGGCACCCACGGGCAGACCGCCGCCGATGACCTTGCCGAGCGTGGTGAGGTCGGGCACGATACCCGTCTTTCCCTGCACGCCGGAGGGGGAGATGCGGAAGCCCGTCATCACCTCGTCAAAGATGAGCAGCGCGCCCTCCTTGGCCGTGATGTCGCGCAGAAACTCCAAGTAGCCCGGCTTGGGGAGGTAGAACCCCGCGTTGCCGGGGTACGGCTCCACGATGATACCTGCGATTTGGCCGGGATATTTGTTGAACGCATCCCGCACGGCCTGCTCATCGTTGTACGGCAGGGCAATGGTGAGTGCCGCAAACTCGGCCGGCACACCCGCGCTGTCCGGCTCGCCGTGGGTGAGCGCGCCGCTGCCCGCGGAGACAAGCAGACTGTCCACATGGCCGTGGTAGCAGCCCTCGAACTTGATGATGTACTTGCGCCCCGTGTAGCCGCGGGCGAGGCGCACGGCGCTCATGGTCGCCTCCGTGCCGCTGTTGGTCATGCGCACCTTCTCGATGCTCGGCACCCAACGGCACACCGTCTCCGCCATGTCCACCTCCACACGGGTGGGGATGCCGTAGCCGAGGCCCTTCGGCACCGCTGCCATCACGGCATCCAACACAGGCTTGGGCGCATGGCCGAGAATGGCGGGGCCCCATGTGCCCACGTAGTCAATATATTGCTTGCCGTCCTCATCCCACAGGTGGGCGCCCTCCGCGCGGGCGACAAAGAAAGGCGCGCGCTCCAAGCGGCGGAAGGCACGGACGGGGGAGTTCACGCCGCCGGGAATCACCTTGCAGGCGCGCTCAAAAAGTTCTTCGGATATCATAAAGCTTACTTGCCGTTGCGAATCGTCTCGCAGGAGGCCTTGGCCTCCTCCAGCCACTCGCGCACGCCCACCTTATCCTGCTCCTCCAGCAGAATGACAAGCTGTTGCAAATCCTCCACGCAGTTGTGCAACAGCTCGCGGATAGCCACGTCATTCTCCCACAGGATATCCGCCCACATCGGCGCGGGACCGGAGCAAACGCGCGTCGTGTCGCGGAAACCCGTGGAGGCCAGCTGCTGCAAGTCCGCCATGGGGACATCCCCCTGCGAGGCGTTGCGCGCCGTCAGCGCGGCCATGATATGCGGCATGTGTGAGATGCGGGCCACGGCGCGGTCGTGGTTGCGCGGGTCCATGGCATAGGTAGAGCAGCCCAGCGCCTGCCAGAACGCGGCCAGGCGCTGCACCTGCGCGGCAGGCACGCGGTGCGGGTTGGTGAGGGCCACCGTCGCACCGTCCAACAGGTCGGGCACGGCGCTCTCAATGCCCTGCTTCTCCTTGCCGGCCATGGGGTGAGAGCCGATGAAGAGGCGGTTGCGCTCCGTGAGAAAAGAGCCGGTCGTGCGGTGCACATAGGCCTTCACCGAGCCGACATCCGTCACGATAGTGTCGTGACCGATGGCAGGGAGCATGCGGTGGCACAGGTCCTCAAACACGCCGATGGGTGTAGCGAGGACAATCAGATCCGCACCGCGGGCAGCGGCCAGCGGATCGGTGTAGGTATGCGAGGTCAGGCCCAGCTCGCGGGCAAACTCCAGCGGCTGCTCGCGGCGAGCCCAGATGCGCAGCTCCGCCTCGGGCATGCGCTCATGCACCGCCATGGCAATGGAGCCGCCCAACAGGCCGGGGCCGAACACGGCTATTTTCTGAAAAGGCAGAGCCACGGCTTACGGGACGTAGAAATGGAAGTTCGTGCCGCGCACCTTCAGCTCCTTGCCGCTGGGGTAAGGCTGGCCGTTCTTGTCCGTCACGCGGATGGTCTTGCTGGGGTCCAGCGGGTTGTACACACGGGTCGGGTCGCCCTCCACACGGGTGGCGACGGGGATGGGGCCTTGGTTGGTGATGGTCTTGGGGTCCGCCGCGGCGGAGGCGTTGGAGGCGGCCGCGGCGGGCTTAGCCTCAGCCGCAGGCTTGGGCGCGGGGGCCGGCGCAGGCGCAGGGGCGGGCGTCACCGTGGGCGTCACGATGGGCTTGGGGGCCTCGGGCGCAATCGTCACGGCAGGTTTCGTGAGGTCCAGCGGCTTCACCGTGGGAGCGGGCTTAGCCACAGGAGCAGGCGCGGGCGCAGGCTTGGGCGCAGGGGCCGCGGCGGGGGCCGGCGCAGGCGCAGGAGTGGGCGCGGGCGTCACGGCGGGCTGAGGCGCAGGAACGGGAGCGGGAGCCGCCGTACGCGGCGCGCCAATGGCCGTGCCGGGGGGCAGCGCAGGCGCAGGGATGGGCGCACCCACGGTAGATGCAGGCGGCTGCGTCACCCATGTGTTCGGGTAGGCCGTGCGGGTGCTATTGCTCTTGTAGGGCATCTCCGCCACTTTGGGCGTGTAGTAGACGCAGGAGCTCAGCAGAGCACCTGTCAGGGAAAGAAGGCCAATGAGGGGAGTTTTGTTCATCGCGGTAAAAAGCGGCTTTTTGTCTGCCACCACCATAATCTCCCCGCGCGCAAAAGTCAACGGCAAAACGCGCGCGCGAGCGTTTCCGGGCTTGAAATGCCGCAGGAGGTGGAGTAAAGTTGGGGCATGAGTACACTGCTGCATTGCCCGAGCCTGTATCACTACACCCGCCGCGTGACCCGCGAGGTCATGGTCGGCAATCTCGGTCTGGGGGGCGCGAACCCCATCCGCATCCAATCCATGCTGACGAGCGACACGCTCGACACCAAGGGCTGTGTGAAGGAAGCCCTTGCGCTGGCGGAGGCGGGCTGCGAAATCATCCGCCTGACCGCACAGACAAAGGTCTATGCCGCCAATCTCGAGCACATCGCCCGCGAGCTGCGTGCGGCGGGCTGCAACGTACCGTTGGTGGCCGATATCCATTTCAAACCCGATGCCGCCATGGAGGCCGCCAAGTGGGTGGAGAAAATCCGCGTGAACCCCGGCAATTTCATCGACAAGAAGAAGTTCGCCGAGCGCGACTACACCGACGCGGAATATGAAGAGGAGCTGGAGAAAATCCGCACCGCCTTCACCCCGCTGGTGCTCTTCTGCAAGGAGCACGGCCGCGCCATGCGCCTGGGCGCCAACCACGGCTCCCTCTCCGACCGCATCCTCAACCGCTACGGCGACACGCCCGAAGGCATGGTGGAAAGCGCGCTGGAGTTCGCCCGCGTCGCCCGCGACCTGAACTACCACCAGCTGGTGTTCTCCATGAAGTCCTCCAACGTGAAGGTCATGATTCAGGCCTACCGCCTGCTCGTGAAGCGTCTGCGCGAGGAGGGGGAGGACTGGAACTACCCCATCCACCTCGGTGTGACGGAGGCGGGCGAGGGCGAGGACGCACGCATCAAGAGCGCGACGGGCATCGGCTCCCTGCTGGCGGACGGCATCGGCGACACGCTGCGCGTCTCGCTGACGGAAGACCCCGTCTACGAAGTCGCCCCCGGCTTTGAGCTGGCCGCTCCCTACCAGCCTGACAAGGCGAAGAACGGCACGCCCCTCGCCGCCGAGCCCGAACCTTTCAATCCTTTTATCTACACCAAGCGGGTGAGCGAAGTGGTGGAAGCAGGCGGCATCCGCCTCGGCGGCAACGAGCCCGTGCGCGTGCTGCTGCCCAAGACCGCCGTTGAATCGCTGGATGCCGCGGTGATGAAGGATTTCATGCCCGAAGCCGCTTACGAAGACTGCGGCGTGACGGAGATTGACCCGCGCGATTCCGTGGCGCTCGCCAAGCTCGCCACAGCCCCCGCCACCCCCGTGACGGTGAAGGACGACATCGGCATGCCCTGCATTCAGGCCTTCCGTCTGATGGCGGCTCTCATCCCCTCCCGCCACCCCATCGTGCTGAAGGACACGCTGCACGCGGGCGGCATCCTGAGCGCGCCCATGGCGGGCGGTCTGCACATCGGTTCCCTGCTCTGCGACGGCATCGGCAACGCGGTCTATATCCGCCGCGAGGCCGATGCGGACAAGGCCGCGCACCTCGGCTTCAACATCCTACAGGCGGCGGGCGTGCGCCTCAGCAAGACGGAATACGTCTCCTGCCCCTCCTGCGGTCGCACGCACTACAACATTCAGGAGGCCGCCGCGCGCATCCGCAAGGCCACGGGCCACCTCAAGGGCGTGAAAATCGCCATCATGGGCTGCATCGTCAACGGCCCGGGCGAGATGAGCGACGCCGACTTCGGCTACGTGGGCGGCGCGCCGAACAAGATTAACCTCTATGTCGGCCACACCCCCGTGGAACTCAACATCCCGCAGGAGGAAGCGGTGGAACACCTCATCGAGCTCATCAAGAGCCACGGAAGATGGGTGGAACCGAAGTGATGTCGGAAGTTGGAGGTAGGAAGCGTTGAAATGTGTGCGGCTGACGCCGCAGGGGTAGACGCAACGCCGAGGGCAAGCATCCGCTTAAACCAAAGGCCATAGCACGCGCTTTGCGTCGGTTTTTCTCCCGCGAGCGAAGCGAGCCGGATTTGAGGCTTCCGACTTTCCGCAAGGCGCCCTCCCCCCGACAAACTGTCCATTTGTCGCTCCCTACTCTGGTATGGGGCAGCCGGCGGCTTGGGCGGCGCAGCAGGTGCCGTAGTAGCGAATTTTGTGATTGAGAAAACGCAGGCAGCCGGGCCAAGGCAAAGCCCGGCTCGGCCAGTTGCTTGGCGTGGTCGCCGATACGCTCAATAGCTCGTATCAGCGGAGCGAGGATAAACGCCCCCACTTGCCGTAGAGGACGGAAGGAATGACCGCGAGCAGCCCCACGCCTGAGCTGAGCGGGCGCGCCACCTTGGGAGAGGATTCCGTCTGAAAGAGAGCGGTGACAAAGGCCATCGGCACCGCCGGCAACAGTTTTTTTTCAACATTTTCTGTAAAGAGGGGAGTCAGGGCTTAGAAATTGGCTCGCAGGGTGGCGCTGTACTGCCGGCTCGTGAACCTCTTGCCCCCTTGGCAACAAAGAGCTTGAAGCGCCCCGGCAACCATGTGTTGGAATCAAAGCTCGGTGCCGCGAGTCGGCTCTCCACGGCAAATGAAACGCCTCGGACAATGTGCGGGAAATGACACAAGTATAAAAAGGAGGATTTTTTCGGACTGCTTTTTTGTCTTTTTGCACATGCGTTCCGCGCGCGGAACAGGATATCAGCAGCGATATTATAGAGTGTTCGCGCTATGGAACGTGGTAAGTCTCAAAACATTGTAGGCGCCGTTTGCCGCCGTCTGCGCAAGGAACACGGATGGAAGCAGCATGAGTTTATCGTGCATTGCCAACTACTGGGCTGGGCGCTCTCCCGCGAAACGCTGGCCAAGATTGAGTCCGGCGTGCGCCGCGTGAATGACGCAGAGGTGGCGCTGCTGGCCCGAGCACTCGACACCACGGCAGATGCGCTCCTCGCAGCCCCCATGGAGCAGCTGCTGCCCACCGCCCGCCACAGCCCTGACATCCCCGATGAGGATAGCATGGCTGCGGAAGAGGCGCAATAAGGGCACGCGGGTATGTCAGGAGCCCGACAAATGAGAATTTGTCGGGATTTACTAGGTACTATTTGTAAAGTTCGGCGGCTTCCGTCTTCGCCTACGGCTACGCCGTGACAGGGACGCCGCGAGATAACGAACCCGTTCTGACGCTTGCGTCAGAACGGGTTTTCCATCCTTGCGGCGACAGCCGCACTCTATTCAAAAATAGTACATAGTACCTAGTACATAGTAAATCTACAAATCCTCCTTTGTCATACACACCCTTTTATCCCGTTATCGCCCATTTTGTACCCGTAACGGAACACCAAGTGCCTTATCTTCGTGTATGCTGTGTTCGTTTTATGGAACAGCCAATAAGTAAAAATATTGTAGCCGACCACTGCAAGCGACTGAGACACAAACTCGGCTGGACGCAAAATGACCTTGTGGCGCGATGCCAAATGATGGAGTGGATGATTTCCCGCGCCACGCTCGCGAAAATTGAAGGCGGTTTTCGCCGCGTAAACGATGCCGAGGTTAGCCTATTGGCACGAGCCCTGAACACCACGCCGAATGCCTTGCTCGACCAACCCCTACCCCGGCTTCTGGATACCGCACGCCATGGCGAAGCCCCCGATATCGACCTCATGGCCGCGGATGGCGAGGAGTGAAAAGCCGGAAAGTAAAAGCAATCATCTGACGTCCTGTCAGATGATTGCTTTTCATCAGGCGCGGCGCCGCCGCGCGGGATTTCAGAATTTGTAATTCCCCGTCACTCGTCCTCCATGCTGTCCACTTGGGGCTCGTCCTTTTTGGGGGTGGAGCCGGCGCCGGCACGGGTGCCCATGGCGGTGTGGCCGTCGTTGATGACGGGGGTGTCATCCGTATCATCGGCACTGTTGTCGTTGATGACCACGGAGGGGCCGTCAGAATCGGAGATGATGGCGTTGTTCGTGCGGTTAATCTCGGAGGGAGCAGTGGCGGCGATGGGTTTCTTATCCACCCACATATCGAGCGCGCCCTGAGCGTAGGCACCGTACATAGAGTCGGGGTCCAGCTCGCGCATCTCGGTGTAAAGCGAGCGAATCTTATCCACGGAGCCGTTGTTGCGACGCAGGTGGCCCGCCAGCGCGGCGAGCATCTCCTGACGCTGAGCCAGCGAATAGCCCGGCTTGTTGAGCAGACCGCGGATGTAGGTCTCAACCTCCGCGTTGCTGTCCATGGTAAAGGTTTTCTCCATGACGGTGATGGGGTCGAAGCTCTGGCGAGCGCCGAGACCGACATTATCCTTCATGCCCTTGTTGCGCTTGCCGCCCTCGCCTGCATCGGGCGGGAGGTTGACGCCGCGCACCTCGGCCGCCTGCATGAGCAGCTTGGCTTTCACGGTGCCGCCGGCCTTCTCCGCTTTGGTGATGAGGCTCTCCTGTTGGTCGTAGGCCTCCAGCAGTTTGGCAAGCGCGGCCTTGGCGGCCTCGACATCCTGAATCTCATCCGCCTTCTGCACGATGCCGCGCAGGTTGCCGCCGTCATCCACCACCGCGAGGCTGGGGTAGCTGAAAATACCGCCGGGGAGGCCCGCCTTGCCGATAACCTTCTCCATCTCACGCTTCTGGCGCTCGTCAGGGAGCTGGTAGATAGGCACTTCCACAAAGATGCACTTCTGCAACACGGACTGGAGCTTGTGCTGTTTCACAAACTCCTCATAGGCCTTCTTGCTGACCTCATCGTAGTTCGCGCCGTAGCAGAAAAGTACGATGGGCTTGTGGCCCGCCTTGGAGAGCGCATCGGGGTAGGAGCGCATGGTGGCGGCTTGCGTGGGCAGCGCCATTGCGGCCAGCGAGACGAGGGAAAGGAAGAGGGAACGTCTGTTCATGGGGAAAGGGGGTGGGGTTAGCGGTTCTTAATCTGCTTGCCGTACACGTAGACACCCGTCATGCCGGGCTCGTACTTCTCACCGATGCGCACGATGCGCAGGAACTTGCCGCTGGCCTTGGCCTGGCGGGCATCGAACTTGAGGGTGAGCTTGCCGTCGTAGTCGGACTCGCGGACGATGGTTGTCCAGTTCTGGCCGTCATCCGATGCCTGCAGGGTGAACGCAGGCTTGAGCTTGTCCTTTTCGATGGGGTTCTTGAGCACGACGACCGCGCCCGTGATATCGCACTTGCTGTCCAGCTGGATGAGCGTGCCCGTCTTGTCGCCCTCGAACTTGCCGGGGATGGAGCCGCCGAAACGCTGGAGCACAGCCCAGTGCTGGCAGGCGTTCTTCATATCGCCGTCGCCCATGGTGGTGGCGGGCTTGATGAGCGCCGTCTGGGAAATCACCTTACCGGGGAAGCGGGGGGCCTTGATATTCTTCTTCTCGAACTTGCTCTTGCACTTGGCATAGGCCAAGCGGCCGATGGCTTGGAAGGTGGCGCGCTCACCGTTTTCCTCCGCAGCGGCGATAGCCTCGCCGAGCGCGCCCCACGTGGCGTCAAGCTCCTTCTTGGTGGTCTTGGTGCGGGCCATGGCGCGCACCATCATGTTGGAGAACTCCTCCTGCGTCTTGCCGTCCTCATCGGGCAGCTTGGAGACATAGCCGAGGCCCCAGGTGAGCACCGCGCCGGAGTAGTCCTTCTTGGCCATGAGCACATAGAGCACATCGTGCAAGAAGTCCTTGCGCTCCTTGTTGTCCTTGCAGTAGGCAATCTGGGCGTTGAGGAGGTCCTTCACCTCCCAACGGTTGGTGCCCCACCCCTCGATGTCCTTGAAGAAGGAGGCAAACATCTTGTTGCGGGTGTTGGCATCCTTGATGAGCGGGACGAGGCCGGGGTAGACACTGTTGGCCAGCAGCTTGCCCGCGGCGCAGTAGTGGCCGTACTTCTTGCTGCCCATGCCGTCCACGACGGCATCATGCAGGGCCTTCCACTTCTTATAGTCGTTGGGGGCTTTGAGCTTGAGGTAGCCGGCATAGCGGGCATGTGCAGGCCAGTTGAGAGGCTGGGCATGCAGGGCCAGCTCGTAGCAGTTGAAGGAGGCCGTC
Organism: Akkermansia sp.; assembly: GCA_024405415.1. GTDB lineage: Bacteria > Verrucomicrobiota > Verrucomicrobiia > Verrucomicrobiales > Akkermansiaceae > Akkermansia. The sequence continues at coordinate 10,819 of JAKSOV010000032.1, read as the reverse complement.
ATCTTCTTACGCGCGCCGAGGAAATCCGCCATGGCGATGAGCTGGTCGGAAATCATGGTGCGGAAGTGCTGGCTGTAGAGATTCTGCATAAGAATGAGGAAGTCCCACTCATTCTGCCCCCAAAGAGTCTTCTGGATGCCGTGCTGCCAGTAGATGGAGTTGCCGCGGCGCCACTCGCCGTTGACGCGCAGGGCGTAGGCGCAGTGGCCGGGCTCGCCCATGGGCATGGCGGGCAAACCGTTGGACAGGGCGCCGAAGGAAGCGTAGTGCGAAAGCGCGCCGCAAACGCCGCCGATTTCGCGGTGGGCCCATGCGATGGTGTGGTCGGTGTACTCCCACACGGGGCCGAGGTAGTCACCCGAGAAGACGGAGTCGCCCGCCACGTTGCGCAGGCGGTATTGCAGCTGGTACTCGGAGCCGAGGTAGCGGTCCACGGGCAGGCGCACATTATCGCGCATCCACTTGAGGTTACGGGCGCCGCCCCAGCAGGGGCCCTCGTTGTTGCCCTCGGCGCAGCCGGTGACGAGGCGCATGTCCCAGTACAGCAGGTCCTTGTAGAGCGCATTGAGACGGCCCTCCTTGTAGCTGCTGCTGTAGAAGTCGTAGCGCTGCTTCATGAACTCATCGGGCCAGCCTTCGCGGGCGAACTCCAGCGCGCAGGTGGTAGCCGTCTTCTTGATAACCTCGTCGTTCAGGATAGCCTCCTTATCCTCCGTGTAGAGCGTGAGGAGGTTGGCCAGACCATGGCCGAGGTTGCGGGTAGGGCCGGAGTAGAGGATGCCGTTGCACCAGTTGAGGTCGCGCATGATGGCGGCCAGCATCTCTGCGCCGCCGGGCTGTGCGGCCAGTTGGCCCACACCCGTCGTGCCGATTTTGCGGATGATGGTCAGGCGGGCGAGGTCCAAGCGGTTCGGAGAGGACTCCATGAAGGCAAGGATGGTCTTTTCATCCAGATTACCGAGCTTAATCAGCACGCGGTCGGCAATCTCCTGATAAATGGCCACGGGGTCATTCCAGCGTTCGGCGGGGAAATCATCGTTAAAGTAGTTCTCCTTCTCCGCGCGGGCGTACTTGTTCTCCATCTGCTGGATGGAGGCCAGCGAGGAGGTGAACTGAGCATGCACGCGGGACTCGGGAATCTTGTTCTGCTTGGGGTCCTCGGGCACGTCTTCTTCGTTGAAGCTGTCGTCGTCCTGACGCACCACGCGCTCATCCGGACCGTCATCTACCACGGGCTCCTCTTCCTTCCACGCCTCGTCATCAGCGTCATCGCGCTCCCAGTCATCGACCTTGTTATCGCGCTTGACGACGGCGGGCTGCTCATCCTTCGCGGTGTGCTTGGCGTACTCCGTGGGGAAGAGGTAGGGATAGACGGCAAAGCCCACCGTCATGCTGACGAGGACGGAGAGCAGAAGTTTAATCAGTCTGTCGGACATAGAGAAAGGGGAACGGAAGGGGGTTATTGACGGGTCTGAAGCGCGTTAATAGTCTCCTGTGCGGAGTGGCGGATGATGGAGTCCTGATGCTCCGTGAAGGGAGTGACAACGGGGATAGCTCGGGCGTCACCATAGTCGCGCAGGTAGCGGATGATGGTACCGATCTGGCGGAGACTGTCCGTATTTTTAAGCTTCTCCAACAGCGCACCCTGCGCGCGGATGCCCAGGCGAGAGAGCGTGTTGCCCCAGACGATGGGGTTCTCGCACCAGAACTCGACGATGGGCTCCACCATCTCATCGGGCACCTCGCGCACGAGGTAATCGGTGACGCTCTCGGGGATGTCATTCTTCATCACCAGACCGGCGCGGAAGAAACGGCGGCAGGCCTCCAGTGCGGCCGCGTCCTTGCTCTCGTAGGCATACACCGTCATGGCCTCCGCCAGGGCGCTGTAGGTATCAAAATCCCCCGCCCACGGGTCCTGGAGCACCTGCACGAGCGCATCGTGAATCTCGCGGCGCAGGACCTTCACGTTGGAATCGCGGAGGTTCTTGGCAGCCGTGCGCACACGCATGGGATCAAGACAGGTCAGCTCGCTGAGATTGGCCGCCACGTATGAAGAGTGCATCGGGGAGGAGAGCACCTCCACGGGGTAACGACTGACGAGATTGGCCTTATCGGCATCGAAGCGCAGCTCATAAATGCCCTCGGCGGGGGCAGCATAGGTGATATGGCCGAGGCGGCTCAGAGTGCGGGAGATATTCTTCACACGGCCGGGCACGTTGCTCACGACATACAGAGCACCGTCGTTGCGGGTGTAGGCGCGGGTGAACTCCGCCCCGAGCAGGCGCGTCAGCGCATCGCGAACAAGGCCGCGGGTGCGGGAATCCTGGCGGTCGATATAGATTGCATAGTGCGCATTCTGGGGAACGGCTGTCTTCTGCTGGAAGAATACGTCCAAATCCGCATTGGTCAACGCACGAGCGCTCTTGGAGGTCTCAGCGGCGGAATCGGCAGCGGGCTCCTCCTTGGACTCCTCCTCGGTGGGTTGAGCAGCGGGCGAAGCGGGCTGGTGGGTGCGCCAGATGTCCGGCATGTACCAGGAGCAGGCGAGCATCACCACCGCCATGGGGTAGACGATGAAGGGACGGCGACGGGTGGAGGAGGCGACCAAGGCCGCGGAAACCACGCAGAAAAGCACAGAGACCAGGCGCTGACCGATGTCATCCAGCATGCTGTTGCCGACCTCATCGGGGGTACTTCCTGTCATCATAAAAGCCAGACAACAAAGGCCGAACAGCAGACAGCCGCCGGCGAAACGAAGCTTGCCGCTCCAGCTGAAAAGGGAACCGCTTTCATACCCCTCGTGCATGCGCAGGGCACGCGCTGCCTGACGGCGATCGGACTGGCGATATTCCTCCGCCAACTCATGGCACGCCGCATCATTCATTCTCGGTGCGGCCTTAAATTCCTGACGCAGACATTCCGGGCAGACCTCCGCCTGCTCCTGCGTGGTGTGAAACATGCGATGACATGTGGTACACTCTTTCTCCATACGGGATAAAGATAGCAAAAAATCCGCCCCATGGCAAGCGCGGATTAACCTCTGCTGCAAAGTGAGAAGCTCGGCAGGAATACCCTTCCTACCCCGCGCGCAACAGCCATTCCGGCCTCAATAGGCAAACAGACCGCGCGCCGTGGTCTCCTGCATGCTGTCCCATGCAGACGTTTCGCGGGCGGCGCTGCTGGTGTACACATTGACGACGTCCGGGGAGGCAGCATGGCGGGACACCAGAACAGACTCATGCGCGAAGGGGGACTCCTTCTGCGCGATATGAATGCTGGTGCAATCATCAAAATCGCGAGCCATGCCGGGGGTCAGCGAGGTCAGGCTGCTCTCGAAGCGGTGCAGCGCCACGCCCGCCATACCGGGTGCGACGGTCTCCTCGCCGGGGAAAGCGACCAAACCGACTGCCACGACAGCCACGCCCAAAGAAGAAGCGCCGAAAGCCAGCTTGGGCATCCCGAAGTTGTACAGGAACTGAGCCAGATGCTCGAACAGGCGGCGGTGAGCGGGACAACAGACCGCCTCACGCGCGACCGCTTCATGAAAATCATACAGGAAGCGCTCCTCGAAATCGGCCTCCGGCGTTGCGCTGACGCGCAGTTCGGCTAGCAAATTCAACAACTGAGCCTCATTCTCTACTCTGTCAGAAGTCGTTCGCATCGTTCGGTCAAGTGGATGTCGTTATGAAGGGGTGGACAACGAAGTAACGGTTTTTGTTCAACAAAAAACGATTTTTTACAAAAAAAATTCAAGCGGTCACATCCGCCGCAGCGGGAAACGCCTCGGGCGACGGTTCTAACAAATCCGGCACAGCCTCCGCCACCCACTCCTCTATCAGCGTCTCACAGGCGGCGACCTCGGCTCGGCGGGTGCGGCGGGTTTCTTCCGTCGCGGCCACCATGGCATCCATATCGTAGAGGTAGACCCCCTGCACCGAAGCACAGGCGGGGTCCGCATTGCGGGGCACCGAGAGGTCAATGAGGCAAAGCGGGCGCTGACGCACCGTCTGCACCTGCTCCAACACCGCGGGGGACACCACATAAACAGGCGACGCGGTGGAGACAATCACGATGTCGATATTCTCCAAATAGGGCACCCACTCGACAAAGCGAATCACCTTGCCGCCCACTTCCTCTGCCAGGGCCACGGCGCGCTCGTAGGAGCGGTTGGCGACAAAAATACTCTCCGCGCCGCGAGAGCGGAGACTCTGCGCCGTAGTGCGGGCGGCCTCCCCCGCACCCACGACCAAAATGTTGCGCCCCTCCAGCGAGCCGAGAAAATCCTGCGCCATCTGCACCGCCGCCGCGCCAACGGAGGTGGGCCCGCTGGTGATGCGAGTGTGGCTGCGCACCTTCTTGCCGACGGAAAAGACGCGCTGGAAGAGGCGGTTGAGGAAGCGCGCGGTCGTACCCGCAGCCAGTGCGGCCTGATAGGCATCCTTCAACTGGCCGAAAATCTCCGTCTCGCCCAGCACGGCGGAATCCAACCCGCAGGCTACGCGGGCGAGATGACGCAGCGCCGCCTCCTGCTCATAGCGGTAAAACACGCGGCGCAGGGATTCAGCCTCGGGCAAACCGGCGAGGAAATGCTCCAACAGCGACTCCGCCGCCACTGCGGGCACCGCCGTGCAGCAATAAATCTCCGTGCGGTTACAGGTGGAGAGCACCACGCACTCTGCCACGGACGGGAGGGCACAAAGCGAGCGCAGCGTCTCCTCCAAATGTTTCTTCGACACGGAGAAGCGCTCGCGCACCGCCACGGGAGCCGTGTGGCAATTCACCCCCAGACACAGCAGGACGGGTGCGCTGTCCGTCGCCGTGCTCATGACTTAGCTTTCAGAATCGCCTCCACCAGGCCGGGGATAGTATGGTCAGCGGACTCCATATCAGGCTTCAGGCCGTATTCCGCCAAGGTCGCCGTGGTCACGGGGCCGATGCTGGCGATACGGCACCCCTCGGGCAGCTTAATGCCCAGCTCCATGAAGTGACGCACCGTGCTGGAGGAGGTGAAGGTGATGATGTCCGCGCCCTCGCTTTCCAAACGCGCGCGTGCGCCGCTCAGGTCCTCCGTCTCGGGCACCGTGTTGTAGGCAATGCACTCGTCCACGATGGCCTGACGCTTCATCAGCTCATCGTAAACCACACGGCGGCCCTTCTCGCTGTGGACCCACAGCACCGTGCTGTTGGCCACGCCGCCGAAATCGTCGGCCTTGCGGTCAAACTCGGCAATCAGCTCCTCCGCCACGGCCTTGGCAGGCATCACATCCACCATCAGGCCCACGGCCTTCAGCTCTGCAGCCGTGCCCGCGCCGATGGCGGCGATGCGTGCGCCGCCCAGCTCTCGGATATCTTCGTACACCGCGAAGAAAGCGCGGAAGAAACGTTTGACGCCGTTGGGGCTGGTAAAGACCAGCCAATCATAATGAGGAGCATCCACCACGGCGGAGGCAAAATCATGGCGGTCGGTCGGGTCCGTGATGCGGATGGTGGGCAGCTCGTCCACCTCCGCCCCCTGCGCGGCCAACGCCTCGGAGAGCACTCCCGCCTGTTCGCGCGTTCGGGTCACGACGATGCGCTTACCCGCCAGCGGCAGGCGGCTGCGGAAATCCAACTGTTCGGCCAGTGCGGCCACCTCGCCGATGACGACGACAGCGGGCGAACCGAGACCGGCGGCATCCACGGCATCCGCCAGAGTGGCAACAGTCGCGTTCACGCGGCGCTGGCGCCCCGTGGTGGCCCATTGCACAGCGGCGGCGGGCGCATTGCCCCCCTGCCCCGCGGCGATGAGCGCCTCCATGGTGGCGCGCAGACGGCCCATTCCCATGAGCATCACCTTGGTGCCCTTGGCAGCGGCGATACCGGGGATATCGAGGGTGGATTCCGGCTTGGCGGCGTCCTCATGCCCCGTGAACACGGTAAACTGTGTACACAGACCGCGATGTGTGACGGGGATACCCGCACAGGCAGGCCCCGCAATAGCCGATGTCACCCCGGGCACGACCTCGAAAGGCACGCCCGCGGCATGCAGTGCCAGCGCTTCCTCACCGCCGCGACCGAACACATAGGGGTCGCCACCCTTGAGGCGCACGGTGCAGGCGTACTTAGCGGCGCAGCTCACCAGCAGCGCGTTGATATCCTCCTGCGGCAGAGCGTGGTTGCCGCTGCGCTTGCCGACATAAATCTTCTCGCAACCGGGCTTAGCCCAACCAAGCATGGCGGGCGCCCCCAAAGCGTCGTAGACAAGACAGTCCGCCTCCTCGATGAGGCGGCGGCCTTTGAGGGTCATGAGTCCGGGATCACCGGGGCCGGCACCGACCAGATACACGGAGCCGAGAGAGGGCTTCTTCTTCATCGTCTTGGCAGGGTTCCGGGATTAAAGGCTTTCTTCCTGGCCGGAAATGGCGGCGGCACCGTCAGGCGCGGTGGGGGCGGCGGGTTCATCCGCGTCAGGCTCCGCGATTTCCTCAGCCGCGGCATCCGAAGTCGCGCTGATGGAAGCGGCTCCGCTCTCCGTTGCAGGGCGGATGCTCGGTGCAGGCACGACAACAGTCTCTGCCGCAGGAGCGGGCTCGACCGCAGGAGCAGGCTCGACCGCAGGAGCAGGCGTCTCCGCGGGGGCTATGCTCTGTTCCTCAGCCGGAGTCACCTCGGCAGGCGTCTCGGCGGGGGCGGGCACCGTCTCAGGCGCAGGGGCGGGAGTCACGGCGGCGGCAGGAGCGGCATCGGCGCTCTGCCCTGCGGCGCGGTTAGCCAGAGCAATCAGCTGAGACACCGTCACCAGCTTGAACCCGCGGGCCTGCAGCCCCTGCACAATCCCCTCCACAGCGGCCACGGTGGAGGCGTGAATGTCATGTACCAAGATGATAGAACCGGGCTTAGCCTGGCCGACAGCGGTGTTGATAACCTTCTGCACACCGGGGTGGCGCCAGTCGAGCGTGTCCACATCCCACAGGATGGAGCGCATACCGAACTGTGCCTTCATGCGGTTCACCAGGGCGCCGTTGGTTGCACCGTAGGGCGGGCGCATCACGAGCGGAGCGCGGCCCGTAATCTCCTCAATCAGGTTGCGCGTGCGGCTGATTTCGCTGTCCACCTTGGCGAGAGAGGAGCCGGACATCTTAATGTGACTCCACGTATGGACGCCGATTTCATTGCCCTCCGACGCGGCGCGCGCCACCACGGAGCGATTGACGGCGGCGTTCTGACCGAGCACAAAGAAGGTACCGACGGCGTTGTTGCGGCGCAGGATGTCGAGCACGCGGGGCGTGAGGCTCGCGCTGGGGCCGTCATCAAAGGTGAGGGCGACATACATGCCCGGCACCTGCACGCGGGCCACGCGCAACCCCGGTGCGGCAGCCTGTGCAGGGACAGGAACCGGCGCGGGCGCGGCAGGCTGTACGGGAGCGGCAGGTGTCTGCGGTGCGGGCTCCACAGGGCGAGGTGCAGGGATGGGGGCAGGCGTAGGCACGGTGCGCACGGGCGCAGGAGCAGGAGCCGGGGCAGGCGTGGGCTTTGCCTGACGATGACCGCAGGCCGTCACCCCCAACACCAGCATACAACACAACATAGTTCGAAGCATTTTCATCAGCAAAAAAGCAAATCCGTTCGGGCGGATTGTACCTCCCGAAGCCCCGCCGTGCAACCCCTATTGCCGTCATACGCACGCACACGCGACGTTCGCGTGTTTAGTGGTGGACATTTGACGCGCGGCGTGGTACAAGAGAGACATGCTTCGGTCTATCATCCTCGTGTTGGCGGCTGCGCCCCTTCTCGGCGCGGCACCGCATGACAGGCCCCGCGAGGAGCTGACGCGCGAGGATGTGGTGGGCATGTACACCATCGCCAAGGCCACGCTGGAGGACAGCACCATCACCCAGGTGGACAACGTGCCCGTTCTGCTCGCCTCCTGTGTACACCACGGCTATGCCCCCGCCGCGCGTCTGCTGCTGGATGTGTATGAAGGCAAGTTCAAGGGACTGGAGGCCCGTCCCGAGCTGGCAGCAACGGAGGCCCGCACTATAGCCGAGATGCCCGTTCCCTTCCCCGATGACCCGGACTGCGTCGCCATGAAAACCGAGGCCATCTACCGCACGGCGCTCTATCTGGAGAAAGGCTACGGCTGCCGCAAAAATGAGCAAGAGGCCTACAGCCGCATGACGGAGGCCGCAGAGGCGGGTCTGGCAGCGGCACAGGCGGAACGCGCCCGCATGCTGGCAAAGGGCAAGGGCACACCGCGCGACCTGAAGCTGGCATGGAGCCTGCTCAAGGAGGTTGCCCGCACCGCGCCCGACACACCACACGTTTTCTTCTACCTCGGCTATGTGAGCTACAGCAGCGGCACACGCGCCGGCCGCCGACGCGCCGCAGATATTTTCTACACAGGGGCCCGCCACAATGATGCGGACTGCATGAACAACCTCGGTGCCATGTATGAAAAAGGCATTGCCGTGCCGCAGGACACCGCCAAAGCGCTGAGTCTCTACCACAAGGCCGCCGCCCTCGGCAACCGACAGGCCTCAGCCAACATGCAGCGCCTGGCCTACAAAGAGGGCATCGCCGCCCACCGACAGGACGAGACCCCGGCTGCAGACCGCATTCGCAACGCTGTCAAGCGGGTGATTCTCATCCTGCCCATCAACGACAACTCGCAGGAGCGGCTGCGCTTCTGGCTCTGCGGGGAGACGGCCCGCCGCTCATGATGCACGCCGCCCGACAAGCCTTGGAATACGCCGCCCGAGAGCTGGGTTTCTCGGGAGTGGGGGTCGCCCGCGCCGATGCGCACCAAGGCACCACCTTGCAGGACTGGGTAGCTGCGGGCAAGCACGCGGACATGCACTGGGTGGAGCGGCACCTGCCCGCGCGCCTCAACCCGCAACTGGTGCTGCCGGGGGCGCAACGCGTCATCATCCTCACCTATGAGTACGCCCGCGACGATGAGCGGAGGGCGGCAGGCCGCATTGCCCGTTACGCGCAGGGGGAAGACTACCACAAGTTGCTGGCGGGCAAGCTGGCGGATTTGGACGAGACGCTCTCCTTTTACGGCGGCACCCAGCGCTGTTTCAGCGACTCGGGCCCCGTGAGCGAGCGTTTCTTCGCCCAAGCGGCGGGGCTGGGCTGGCTGGGGCGCAACAGCCTGCTTAACCGACCGGGCAAGGGCTCCTTCTGTTTTCTCTCCTCCATCCTCACGACGCTGGAACTGCCCTGCGACACACCCATGCCCAACCGCTGCGGCAACTGCCGCCGCTGTGAGGAGGCTTGTCCCACGGGGGCGCTCAGCAACGGCGTGTGCGACGCCCGCCGCTGCCTCTCCTACTGGACGATTGAGGCCAAGACGGAAATGCCGCCCGACATCGCCGCCGTTGTCGGCGAGCACCTCTACGGCTGCGACGCCTGTCAGGAGGCCTGCCCGTGGAACCGACCCAAGGCGGGGGAAACGCCCCGCATCGACCCGCACCTGCTCATGCCCGCCCGCCTCTCCACCCTGCCGCCCGAGGCGCTCGCCGAGATGACAGAGGAACAGTTCAACACCTTTTTCGCCGGTTCCCCCATCCGCCGCATCGGCCCCGAACACCTGCAACGCAACATCCGCGAGCTGCGCCACCGCAACTCTTCTTGAACAACGCGCCCACCTGCGGCATCTAACAGGTAACACAACCCATAATACCCATGTTGACACCTCTCCTCGCCCAAGCCTACTACGCCTACCCCACCGCTGCGGACTCGTCCGCCATCTCCCCTTCCGACGCTCAAATGCTCGGGCTGCTGCTCATCGTGCTCTGCGCGCTGCTGAGCTTTATCGTACACTCCAAAATGCAGAGCGCCATGCGCCGCTACAGTGCGGCCCCGGCCCCGCTCACCGGCGCACAGACAGCAGCGCACATGCTGGCCGCCCACGGGCTCTCCGATGTGCGCATCACCTGCACCCCCGGCAAGCTGACGGACCACTACAACCCGCTCGACCGCACGGTGAACCTCAGCGAAAGCGTCTACCACGAAGCGACGGTAGCCGCCATGGCCGTGGCGGCGCATGAATGCGGGCACGCCGTGCAGCACGCGCATGCCTACCCGTGGCTGGGGCTGCGCTCCTCCATGGTGCCGATGGTGAACATCGGCACGCGCCTCGGGCAAATCGTGCTCTTCGTCGGGCTGATCATGCTCGGCGCCACACACGACCCGACGGTGGCGTGGCTGGGGCTGATTCTCTTCGGCAGCGCCACGGCCTTTGCCTTCGTCACCCTGCCGGTGGAGTTCGACGCCTCCCGCCGTGCACTGGCCTGGCTGGGGCAAAGCGACTACACCACCCGCGCCATGCAGGGGCAGGCGACTTCAGCCCTGCGCTGGGCAGCCATGACCTATGTCGCCGCCGCGCTCTCCTCGCTGGCCATGCTGGCCTACTATGCCTTGCTCATCCTCAGCCGCAGCAACCGCCGCAACTGATTTTCCCGATTTTCCCATGAAACGGCACGAGCTGGAGGAGCGCATACGCGAGGCGCTGGGCGGCACCGCCACCCGCTATGCGGCGGAGCTGGCTCTCAACGCGGTCATCCGCGCCATCCGCGACGGATTGAAAGAAGACGGCGAGGTGAAGCTCGCCCGTTTCGGCACCTTCCGCCTCAAGACCTGTGCCCCGCGCCGCCTCCGTCTCCCCCGCAGCGGCGAAGAACGACGTCTCCCCGAACGCACCGAGCTGCGATTCACCCCAAGCGGCGCGCGGCAGAAAGAAAGGGAACGTTGATAAGTTTTCATCCCATACAGGGGAACGATAAATGAGCAGTTTGTCGAGTTCTTGCGCGGCAAGGCCGCGCCTAATGGAATGCGC
>JAKSOV010000031.1 GCA_024405415.1 Akkermansia sp. | reverse complement strand
TCGGGCACCACCATATCGACGATACCGATGGAGCAACCGGAGCGCGTAGCTTCCTTATAACCCAGAGCCTTGAGGGCGTCGAGGGTTTCCACGGTCTTCTTCTGACCGCAGATCTGGTAGCAGCGCCAGATGAGCTCGCCCATCTGCTTCTTGCCGATGTTGCGGTTGATGTAGCCCATCTCGTCGGGCCAGATTTCGTTGAAGCGGACGCGGCCGGCGGTGGTGACGATGGTCTTCTTGTCCACGTTCTCCTGGTTGAACGCGAGCTTGTCGAAGGCGGCACCCGTCTTGCCGTAGTCGGGGTTCTTAAGGCGAATCCACTCGTGGTAGCCGATCTTGCGGGCCGCGATGGCGAACTCCACTTCGGAGATGGACTCGAACAGGGGCAGCAGATGCTGGTTGTCCTGCTGTTCCTTCACTTCCTTGGCGCGGGTGTGCGTCAGGTAGTAGGAACCGAGAATGATATCCTGCGTGGGCGTGCAGATGGGCTTGCCGCTGGCGGGGGAGAAGATGTTGTTGGGGGCCAGCATCATGAGGCGGGCTTCCAACTGGGCTTCCACGCTCAGGGGAACGTGCACGGCCATCTGGTCACCGTCGAAGTCAGCGTTGTAACCCGTACACACGAGGGGGTGCAGACGGATGGCGGAGCCTTCGATGAGCACAGGCTCGAAAGCCTGAATGGAGAGACGGTGCAGCGTAGGAGCACGGTTCAGGAACACGGGGTGGCCCTTGGTGACCTCCTCGAGAATATCCCACACGATGGACTCCTTGCGGTCAATCATCTTCTTGGCGGAGCGCACGGTGTGCACGTAGCCGAGCTCCTTGAGGCGGTGGATGATGAAGGGCTCGAAGAGGTTGAGGGCCATCTTCTTGGGCAGACCGCACTGGTTCATCTTGAGGTGCGGGCCGATCACAATCACGGAACGGCCGGAGTAGTCCACGCGCTTACCGAGCAGGTTCTGACGGAAGCGGCCGCTCTTGCCCTTGAGCATGTCGGAGAGGGACTTCAGCGGGCGGTTGCCGGCACCCGTGACGTGGCGACCGTGACGGCCGTTGTCGAAGAGGGCATCCACGGCCTCCTGCAGCATGCGCATTTCGTTGCGCTTGATGACCTCGGGGGTCTGGAGGGCGGAGAGCTCCTTCAAACGGTTGTTACGGTTGATGACGCGGCGGTACAGGTCGTTGAGGTCGGAGGTCGCAAAACGACCGCCGGGCAGCGGAACAAGGGGACGCAGGTCCGGGGGAATCACGGGCAGCACGGTGAGCACCATCCACTCGGGGTGGCAACCGCTGCTCTTGAAGCCCTGGGCGAGCTGCAGACGCTTGGCAATCTTGCGCTTGTTCTGCTTGGAGTTGGTCTTCTCCATCTCCTGCTTAAGCTGGTCGATGAGGGCGTCGAGGTCGATGGTCTCCAGCAGACGCTTGATGGCGGCGGCACCCATGCCGGCCTCGGGGGCGTCATCGCCGTAGTCCTCCTGCAGCTCATCGTACTCCTCCTCGGTGAGGATGGTGCCGCGCTCGTAGCCGGGCACATCCTTGGGGTCGATGACGATGTAGTCTTCGTAGTAGATGATGCGCTCCAGATCACGGGAGGTGAGGTCGAGCATCAGGCCGATGCGGCTGGGCATGCACTTGTAGAACCAGATATGCGTGACGGGCACGGCCAGGTTGATGTGGCCCATGCGCTCGCGGCGCACGCGGGCGGAGGTCACCTCCACGCCGCAACGGTCGCAGATGAGGCCCTTGTTCTTGGCGCGCTTGTAGCGGCCGCAGGAGCACTCCATATCGCGGGTCGGGCCGAAGATGCGCTCGCAGAAGAGGCCGCCCTTCTCCGGCTTGAAGGTGCGATAGTTGATAGTCTCCGGGTTCTTCACCTCGCCGCTGGACCAGGAGGCGATATCCTCCGGGCTGGCGACGGTGATGCAAACCTGGTCGAAGTTCTTGGGCTTCTCGTTGTTAATGTCGATGTAAGACATAGTCGAAGTGAGTGTTTTGAAAGGTTGGGTTGCCGCGCGGGGCTGTTCACACCCGCGCGGCGGTTACAGGTTTACATCTCGTCGTCGGAATCGAAATCGTCGTCGTCGAAGTCGTCTTCGAAGTCGTCATCAGAGGCGGGCGTTTCCTCGTCATCCATGCCGTCACCGGCAAGCAGGGCGAAGAGATCATCCGTCGTCTGCGGGGCGTTTTCGCGGTCCTTCTTCTCCGTGGGCTGCACGTTGAGGCAGAGGGCCTGCATTTCCTTGATGAGCACGTTGAAGGACTCGGGCGTGCCGGCCTCCAGCGAATTGTCACCCTTGACGATGTTTTCGTAGATGCGGGTACGGCCCTGCACATCGTCGGACTTGACGGTGAGCAGCTCCTGCAGCGTGTAGGCTGCACCGTAAGCTTCCATAGCCCACACTTCCATTTCACCGAAGCGCTGGCCGCCGTGCTGAGCCTTGCCGCCGAGCGGCTGCTGCGTGACGAGGGAGTAGGTACCCACGGCACGGGCGTGCACCTTGTCGGCCACGAGGTGGTTCAGCTTGAGCATGTAGGTGTAACCCACCACCACGGGGTAGTGGAAGTATTCACCCGTAAGACCGTCGATGAGGCGGCTCTTACCGGCCACGGAGCCGTCCTTGCCGTCGCCCACCCAGGAGAAGCCGTCGACCTTCTTGGCCTGGCTCATGTAGTCCCAGATCTTGGATTCGTCGATACCGTCGAACACGGGCGTAGCCACCTTGAAACCCAGGGCCTTGGCAGCAACGCCGAGGTGAGCCTCCAGCACCTGACCCACGTTCATTCGGGAAGGCACGCCCAGGGGGTTCAGGATGATATCCACGGGGGTACCGTCCTCGAGGTAGGGCATATCTTCAACGGGCAGCACGCGGGAGCACACACCCTTGTTACCGTGACGACCGGCCATCTTATCACCCACGCCGAGCTTGCGCTTGGTGGCGATATAGACCTTGACTTCCGTCACCACGCCGGGATCCATCTCGGCGCCCGCCTCAATCTGGTCGAGCTTGCGGTCGCGTTCCTCGTCGAGGTCGGCGAAGCGGGGCTCGTAGGCGTTGATGATTTCGAAAATCTGGTTGCGCACGGGGCTCTCGTTCATCTCGATCTGGTCGTGATGCACGGCGAGCTTGCGGAGCAGGGTCTTGGTAATCTTGCGGTTGGCGGGGATGATAACCTCGTTGGTGCCCACGCGGGTGACCTCCAAGGGAATCTTCTCGCCCAGCAGACGGTCGGAGAGCTTGCTCGTGAGCTGCTCGATGAGGGCGTCGCGGTCGCGTTCGTACTCGGTGTCCACCTTCTTGCGCTGCTTCTGGCTTTCCTTCTCCACGTCCACGGCGGGAGCGCCGGGAGCGGCGGTGCGCACCACGCGCACGTCCATCACCACACCCGTGGTACCCGGGGGCACGCGAAGGGAGGTGTCCTTCACATCGGCGGCCTTCTCGCCGAAGATGGCGCGCAGAAGGCGCTCCTCGGGGGCGAGGTCGGTCTCGCTCTTGGGCGTAATCTTACCGACGAGGATATCACCGGGCTTCACTTCCGCACCGATGCGGACGACGCCGTCGCTGCCGAGGTTCTTGAGCGCGTCGTCACCCACGTTGGGGATATCGCGCGTGATTTCCTCGGGCCCGAGCTTGGTGTCGCGGGCCTTCTCCTCAAACTCCTCGATGTGGATGGAGGTGTAGGCGTCCTCCTGCACCAGGCGCTCGGAGATGATGATGGCGTCCTCGAAGTTGTAACCGTACCAGGACATGTAAGCCACCAGCACGTTGCGGCCGAGAGCAAGCTCGCCGCCGTCCGTGCAGGGACCGTCCGCCAGCACATCACCGGGCTTAATCACATCGCCGCGGGAGACGATGGGCTTCTGGTTGATGCAGGTGGAGGCGTTGGAGCGCATGAACTTGCGCAGCTGGTACACGTAGATGCCCTTGTCGGCATCGGTCTTGATGCTGTCGGGGTCGCTCAGCCAGGTGTTGGGGGAGACGGGGAGCTCACCCGTGGGCGTCGTGACGATGTACTCGGCCGTGGCGGAGGCCACGATACCGGCAGCCTTGGCGCAGACCACGGAGCAACTGTCGCGGGCGCACTTGGCCTCGATGCCCGTACCCACGAGCGGAGCCTGATTCACCATCAACGGCACACCCTGGCGCTGCATGTTCGCACCCATGAGGGCTCGGTTGGCGTCATCGTGCTCGAGGAAGGGAATCAGACCGGCAGCGATGGAGATAATCTGCTTGGGCGACACGTCCATGTAGGACACGCGGGCGGGATCCACCTCAATGAACTCGCCGCGCTCACGGGCGGTGATGCGCTTGTTAACGAAGTGGCCGTGGCCGTTGTCGTTGTCGATGGGGTTGTTCGCCTGCGCAATGAGAAGGTACTCCTCCTTGTCGGCGGTGAGGTACTCGACCTCGTTCGTCACCTCGATCACACCGTTCTTGTCCTTCTTCACCTTGCGGAAGGGCGTCTCGATGAAGCCGTACTCATCGATGCGGGCGTAGGTGCCGAGGGAGTTAATCAGACCGATCTTGGGACCTTCAGGCGTCTCAATGGGGCAGATACGGCCGTAGTGGGAGGGATGCACGTCTCGAACCTCGAAACCGGCGCGGTCGCGGTTGAGGCCGCCCGGGCCCAGAGCGGACAGACGGCGCTTGTGCGTCAGCTCGGCCAGGGGGTTAATCTGGTCCATGAACTGGGAGAGCTGGCTGCGGCCGAAGAAGTCGCGCACGACGGCGCTGAGCGCCTTCGGGTTGATGAGCTTGCTGGGCGTGATGTCGGTGCGCGTGGTGTCGCAGAGCGTCATGCGCTCCTTGACAAGGCGCTCCGTGCGGGAAAGGCCCACGCGGCACTGGTTGGCAATAAGCTCGCCCACGGCGCGCACGCGGCGGTTGCCGAGGTGGTCGATATCGTCCACCTGACCTTCGCCGTGCTTGAGGCGCAGCAGGTACTTGAGGGCGGAGAGGAAGTCGATGGGCTTGATGAGGCGGTCATCCTCAGGCACATCGAGACCGAGCTTCTGGTTGATCTTGTAGCGGCCCACGCGGGTGAGGTCGTAGCGCTTCTCGTCCTTGAAGAGACGGTCGAGAGCGGTCGCAGCCTGCTGCACGGAGGCAGGGTCGCCCGGGCGGAACTTGTGGAAGATTTCGCGCAGGGCACCCTCGCGGTCGTGGGCGGGGTCCTTCTTGAGGGTCTTGACGAGGGTTTCCTCCTCGCGCTGGTCGATAACCTCGATGTCCGTGATACCCAGCTCCTGCATCTTGCGGATGGTGGCGAGGCTGAGCGTCTCATAGGCCTTAGAGATAACGGTTGCCTTGCGGCCTTCCGTCTCCTCACCATAGGTCACGTCCTCAAAGGGCACGAGGTACTCCAGCTCATCGCCCTGCACGTCGGCAAGGTGAAGGTTCTGGATGGTGTAGAACTGTTCGACGATGGCGCGGTCGCTCTCGTAGCCGAGGTAGCGCAGGAAGGTCGTGGCAAGGAACTTGCGACGGCGGCGACGGCGGTCGAGGAAGACGTACATGAGGTCGCTCGTGTCGAACTGCACCTCCAGCCAGGAGCCGCGGTCGGGGATGATGCGGAAGGAGAAGATGTCCTTGCCGTTGGCATGCTGCGTCTTCTCGAAGCACAGACCGGGAGAGCGGTGCAGCTGGGCCACGATCACGCGCTCGGCGCCGTTGATGACGAAGGTACCGCGGTCGGTAATCATGGGGATTTCACCCATGTACACGTTCTCCTCGGCGGTGTAGTCGCCGCACTTGAGGCGGAACTTCACATAGAGGGCCGCGCTGTAGGTCTCACCGGCACGAATGGCGGCGAAGTCGCTCGTCTTGGGCGGGGCGATTTCGTAGGAGTCAAACTCCAAGCGAATCTGGCCATCGTAACTCTCGATGGGGAAATGCTCGGAAAGGACGGCTTGCAGGCCGATTTTGAGGCGCTTATCCGGCTCGGTGAAGCGCTGAAGGAATTCTTCGTAAGACTTGGTCTGAATCTCAATCAAGTTAGGCGGTTCGATGACCTCCTTAATCTTGCCGAAACTGATTCGCTCTTGCTTGGGCTTTGACATGGAGTTGGCGTGAGATTGATTTTCGCACCTTATGACCGGGTGCAGGCTCGGTTTCTTTGGTAAAACCGATGAGGAGTGCTCGGCCCTTTCCGGAACGGCCCGTTCCCCGCATCGACTTTACCCGGCGCCTCGCGGCACCTCATTTGCCCCCTTAGCTCGGCGGCGGCTCTTTTTAACAATGCAAGCCTTTGATTATCAGCAGCTTGCGAACCTCTTATATACGCGTGCGTATACGAAGAGACGCGAAAGCAGGGGAGAAGAAATTTCCCCCCTGCAATCGCGTAAAGCGAAAGGTTACTTGATCGTGACCTTGGCGCCGGCCTTTTCGAGCTCGGCCTTGGCCTTGTCGGCGTCTTCCTTGCTGGCACCCTCGAGGATGACGGCAGGAGCGCTCTCGACGAGCTTCTTGGCGTCAGCCAGACCGAGGCCGGCCTTGACGGCACGCACGGCCTTAATGACAGCAATCTTGTTGGCACCGGCATCGGTGAGCTCGACGTTGAAGTCGGTCTTCTCCTCAGCAGCCTCAGCGGCGGCGGCGGGAGCAGCGGCAGCAGCGACGGGAGCGGCGGCGGAAACGCCCCACTTCTCTTCGAGCATCTTCACAAGTTCGGCGGCCTCCAGGATGGTAAGCTTGCCGAGTTCCTCAGCGATAGTATTGAGATCAGCCATTGTAGTATCTATTTTTTAATTGGTTCTTGTCGCGGACGGGGGCTTCCCGCCCATTTCAGTTCTCACCGGCCGGAGAGCCGACAGAGAGCCTAATTTTTTCAGGCGGCGGGGCGGTATACCACACCGCCGCCATCTGTTCAAGTCTTTTTTTATTCTGCAGACGCAGTTTCTTCTGCGCCACCGTTCTGCTTGTCCACATAAGCCTGGATGACGCGGGCGAGGGCAGAGCCCGCACCGTTGATCGTACCAAGCAAGGTGGCAAGGAGCACCTCGCGGCTGGGAAGATCGCCCAGAGCCTTGATCTTGTCGGGCGTCAGCTCGGCGCCGTCGAGGATACCGGTCTTGTAGGGAGCCTTCTTGCTCTTCTTAGCGAAGTTGTTGACCACCTTGGCAGCGGCGCAGACATCGCTCTGGCCCATCACATAGGCCGTCTGGCCCTTGAGGTGAGCGGAGATGTCGGGCAGGCCCGCGGCGGCAATGGCCTTGGACATGAAGGTGTTCTTAGCGACCATGCAGGAGGCACCGGCAGCGGCCAGATCGGCGCGCAGGCCCGTGAACTCGGGAACGGTCACACCCGTGTAGTCGATGACCAGCACGAAGGGGGACTCATTGACCTTCGCCTGCAGGTTATCGATGATAACGCCCTTATCGGCATTCACTTTCTTTTCGTGACTCATGATAGTATAGTAGGTTCAGGTTCAGTTCTTGGAGTATTCCACCTGGGCAAGGGCCAGACCGGGGTTCATGGAGCTGGCCATCGTCGCGGAGGCGATGTAAGCACCCTTGGCGCCGGAGGGACGAGCCTTCACAACAGCGTTGATGAAGGAGCGGGCGTTCTCCACAAGCTTCTCGGGCTCGAAGGAGAGCTTGCCGACGGCGGCGGAGATGTTGGCGTTCTTGTCGACCTTGAAGTCAACGCGGCCGGCCTTCACTTCCTTCACGGCCTTGGCGGTATCTTCCGTCACGGTGCCGGTCTTGGGGTTGGGCATCAGGCCGCGCGGGCCGAGGACACGGGCAATCTTACGCACCTGGGCCATGGCGCCCGGGGTGGCGATTGCGCTGTCGAAATCAAGGAAGCCGTTCTGAACCTCAGCGATGAGGTCTTCCAGACCGACCTTCTCGGCACCGGCCTCGAGGGCAGCCTGAGCGGCCTCACCCTGGGCGAAGACGATGACGCGAACATTCTTACCGGTACCGTGGGGCAGAGCGACAGAGCCGCGCACCATCTGGTCGGACTTGCGGGGATCCACCGTGAGGTGGAAGGACACCGTGACCGTGGGGTCAAACTTGGGAGCGGGGAAGCTCTTCATGACCTCTACGGCTTCTTCAACGGCGAAAGTCTTGCCGGCTTCGACAAGCTTGGCCGCCTCGTTGTAGCGCTTGGAGCGTTTCGTAGACATGTTAGTTTAGCAGTACGTTCGGGTTATTATTGTTCCCTCCTGCGGAAGGGGATCAGAGGCCCTCCACTTCCACACCCATCTGGCGGGCCTGACCGGCGATGATGCGGGCGGCAGCCTCGGGGCTGGTGGTGTTGAGATCGGGCATCTTGGTGTTGACGATTTCCATCAGCTTCTCCTTGGAGAGCTTGGCAACCTTCTTCTTGTTCGGCTCACCGGAACCGGACTTGATGTTGGCGGCCTTCTTGATGAGAAGGGCTGCCGGGGGCTGCTTGGTGATGAAATCGAAGGACTTGTCCTTGTAGACGGTAATCACGACGGGGAGCACATCACCGGCCTGCTTCTGAGTCTTAGCGTTGAACTCTTTGCAGAAGCCCATGATGTTCACACCGGCCTGACCAAGTGCAGGACCGACGGGCGGCGAGGGATTCGCAGCGCCGGCAGGAATCTGCAGCTTAATGACTTTAACTACTTCTTTTGCCATGGTATTTTATTTTGGGTTTGCGGTTTCACAGGGAGTTATCTGCCCTGCCCCACCGCGAAGTGTTTTTCTTTTCGGGAGACACGCCGCAGCGAGCTTGTGCTCATGCCGCGGCACCGGAAATCTGTTTGTTCAGCACCTCAGATGCTGCCCTTCTCATCCTCGGGGAGACGGGCGACCTGCGTGTAGTCGAGGTCCAGCGGGTTGGAGCGGCCGAACATCGTCACGCCCACGCGGAGACGGCCGCGCTCGGCGTCCACCATCTCCACCACGCCGTGCTCGCCGGCGAAGGCGCCGTCCAGCACCACAACCTCCTCGCCCACAGTGTAGGTCACCTTCGGGCGAGCGGCACCGCTGCGGCGCTCAATCTCGGCCATCAGCTCCTCCACATCCTTCTTGGACATGGGCAGGGGCTCCTTGTTGCGGCCGCAGGCAAAGCTGATCACGCCGTCCACCGCCTGAATCTTGTACCAGGCGTCGTTGTTCAGCGAGCCGTCGGGGCGACGCAGGGCGAAGTTGAGGTACACGTAGCCGGGGTAGAGCTTGCGCTCCACGATGTACTTCTTGCCGTTGCGAACATCCTCCACCTTTTCGGTGGGCACCAGCGGGGCACTCTGCAGGAGAGCGCCCATTTCCTCATCCTCCTTGAACAGGCGGTTGAGGTTCTCAACGGAACGGCGCTCCTTGTTGGAGAGCACGTGGAGCACATACCACTGGTCTTTGGCCTCGGGGATGAGGCGCTTGCTGCCGGCTTTGCGATCGAGGGGACGGGACATGACGCAGATGCGGGTGGGAGGAAAAAACAATCAGGAAAGGAACAGGATAGCCTTGGTCACAACGGCGGCCATCACATAATCAAAGAAAGCCACATAGGCGCCCAGCAGCACCATGGCCACCAGCACCACCAACGTGGACCCCTGCAGCTCACGGAACTTCTTGAACCCGGTTACCTTCGGGTCACTCTCCCAGGGCCAAGAGCACTTTTTGAGCTCGCCCTTCACGGCGGAGATGTATTGGGAAATCTTGCGGAACATGAGCAGAAAAGATGTGGGGATTTATAGGGAGAAAAAAGGAGGAAGGTGGCAGGGTACGAGAGACTCGAACTCCCAACACGCGGTTTTGGAGACCGCTGCTCTACCGATTGAGCTAGTACCCTATTAACCTTTCTCCTGTTTCGGCTTGTTGGGGGGATGCCCTTTTGTTCGGGCATCCCCCCGGCCGGGGTTCCGTTCCTTAGGGAGGAAACGGCAACCTTATTTGTGTGAGATTAAACTCAGCCCTTGATGGCGGCAACCTTACCGGCGCCGACCGTGCGGCCACCCTCACGGATAGCGAAGCGCATACCCTCTTCCATAGCGACGGGGGTGATGAGCTCGACCGTGATGGTCACGTTATCGCCGGGCATCACCATTTCGGTGCCCTCGGGCAGCGTCACGGTGCCGGTCACGTCCGTCGTGCGGAAGTAGAACTGGGGGCGATAGTTGTTGAAGAACGGGGTGTGACGGCCACCTTCTTCCTTCGTCAGCACGTACACGGCGGCCTCGAAGTTGGTGTGGGGAGTCACGGAACCGGGCTTGGCAATCACCTGACCACGGACGATATCTTCCTTCTTGATACCGCGGAGCAGCACGCCCACGTTATCACCGGCTTCACCCTGATCGAGGAGCTTGCGGAACATTTCGATATCGGTGACGGAGGTCTTGACGGTGGGCTTGATACCCACGATTTCGACTTCTTCCATCTTGTGGATGACGCCACGCTCGATACGACCCGTAGCCACGGTACCGCGGCCGGAGATGGAGAACACGTCCTCCACGGGCATAAGGAAGGGCTTATCAACGGGACGCTCGGGGGTGGGGATGTACTCGTCAACGGCGTCCATGAGCTCAAGGATAGCCTGCTTGGAAGCGGCGTCACCGTTCAGAGCCTGCACGGCGGAACCCTTGATGATGGGCAGGTCGTCGCCGGGGAAGTCGTAGGAGGAAAGGAGTTCGCGGATTTCCATCTCCACGAGCTCGGCAAGCTCGGGATCAGCGAGGTCCATCTTGTTCATGAACACCACGATGTAGGGCACGCCCACCTGGCGAGCAAGCAGGATGTGCTCACGGGTCTGGGGCATGGGACCGTCAGCGGCGGACACCACGAGGATAGCGCCGTCCATCTGGGCAGCACCCGTGATCATGTTCTTCACATAGTCAGCGTGACCGGGGCAGTCCACGTGAGCGTAGTGACGCTTGTCGGTCTCGTACTCCACGTGAGCGGTGGAAATCGTAATACCACGTTCGCGCTCCTCGGGAGCGCCGTCGATCTGATCGTAAGCCTTGAACTCGGCCTTGCCCTGCTCTGCAAGAACGGACGTAATTGCAGCGGTAAGGGAAGTCTTGCCATGGTCAACGTGACCGATCGTGCCCACGTTCACGTGGGGCTTGGTGCGCTGGAATGATTCTTTGGCCATAATATTTGGTTGGTTTAGCTGCTTATTCTTGCAAGAGTCAGAAAAAGCTTCTGGCGGGATTTGAACCCGCGACCTCATCCTTACCAAGGATGCGCTCTACCACTGAGCTACAGAAGCAATGACTCCGGACGTCACAAGGACGTGAAAGCGGGAGGAATATACACGAGTTTGCCATCGGCGTCAATCACAATTTCATTTTTTTTGCGGTTTTTTTGCAAAAAGACCGTTTTTCCGCGTTTTTTCGCGGATTTTTCGGCTCGCGGTAAGCTTTGCTGCGCTCTTGCGCGCCGCTAAACAGGGGGAGAGTTAGGTTGCGCCGCCCCTGTGGTAGGGGCAAACTGAGGCCCTATGAAGATGACAACCATCATGACTGTTGTCGCCGCGATGAGCACGCTTGCCTTCGCGGCGGAAGCTACGGATACCACCCTGCCCGCCACCGACACGGCCGCCACCATGCAGCCGGCTACGGAGGGCACCGTGGTCCGCACCGTCACCACGCGCGACTGCGGGATGCTCGGCCAGCTCAATATCGACACCGTGACCGTGGAAGCCGCCAACGGCGACCCCGTGGCCCAGTTCACCATGGCCTACCTCACGGATAACGGCCTGGCGGACATGCCGCAGGATGCGGACAAGGCGCGCGACATGTACGCCGCCGCCCTGCCCGGTCTCGAGAAGGCCGCCGAGGCGGGCAACGCGCACGCGTGCCGCGCGCTCGCACATATGTATGAGCACGGCAAGGGCGTGGAGAAAGACGCCGACAAGGCCGCTCACTACAAGGCCATGTGCGAGAAGTGCTGCAAGGATGCGGACGGCAAGTGCAAGCCCGACTGCAAGAAGGGCGACTGCTGCAAGGACGGCGATGGCAAGAAGATGTAAGCCCGCGGCGGCTTGACATCGCCCTCACGGCCCGGCACCCCGCCGGGCCGTTTTGCGTTCAAAGCACAGGACGACAAATGGGGATTTGTAGGGGGCTTACGCGGCGCGGCTGCGCAAATATGGGATGCGCCCTAAAGGCGCATCCATGGTCGAGCCTTTAGGCGATAAGAATTTTAGCCCAAGGCGTGAGCCTTGGGGGTAACCCCGGTGATATGACCCAGCCCATAACCCTGCCGGATGGCAGGGTGGTTGCGGAGCGCCGGTGGCACGTCTCG
This sequence comes from Akkermansia sp., assembly GCA_024405415.1. Classification (GTDB taxonomy): domain Bacteria; phylum Verrucomicrobiota; class Verrucomicrobiia; order Verrucomicrobiales; family Akkermansiaceae; genus Akkermansia. The sequence goes on along the minus strand of JAKSOV010000031.1, from coordinate 10,035 downwards.
TGTAGGTCGCCCAGCGCTCATTTGAAACATCCACCGTGGACGCAAAGCGCAAAAAAACGTACAAGAGTAAATTCACCCGCGCCTTGGTACCACCCTGCCATTCGGCAGGGTTAGGGAGGGCATAACGCCATCCGCCTTAACCCCAACACTCACGTATTGGGCTAAAATTCTTGCTGCCTAAAGGCTCAACGAAGAATGCGCCTTTAGGGCGCATTCCATTAGGCGTGGCTGTGCCTCGCAGGTGTTTGAGCTTTACCTCCGCCCGCCGATGTGCTATCATCCGCTCACCTTCTACCACACCCCGGGGTATAGCTCAGCCTGGTAGAGCGCCTGCTTTGGGAGCAGGATGTCATCGGTTCGAATCCGGTTACCCCGATACATAGCTTTTCATCCTTCTATCCTCCTCCATCACCCCGCGCGCGGATGTACCTTGTACTTTGTACATCTCGACAACTCCTCATTTGCCGCCGACGCCTCGCATCAATTCATCCCAACGTTGTTTGGCGGCGAGGATATCCTCGCGGCGAACGGAGCGGGAAAGCTCCCATGTGAGAGGCATATCCTGCGTGAAATAGCGGGGGATGAGCGAGTCAAAATCCACATCGCCGCCGTAGAAAGGAGCACGGTGATCGCGCTGCGGCCACTGCACATCGTTCACATGCCCGCCGCAAAGATAAGGCGCGAGGCAGCGCAGGTATTGGTCGTGGTCGAGGAGGCGCAGGTTATGCTTGCGCTGGATATGGCCGAAATCGTGCCAGTACATCACGGCGGGGTCATCCTTAAACTCCGCCATCAGCTGCAGCATCTCCGCCTCGCCCGGCACCTGCTCAAAGTGGCTGCGCCCCTCCACCCCGAGCACAAGGCCCATGGGGCGGGCAATATCCGCCAGCTCATGCAGCGCGGCGCGAGCGCGCTCATAATACAGCGGGGCCAGCTTCGCGCGCTTGCGTACGAGCGCACCCTTCGTCTCCGCATACGCGTGCGTAGAAAGATAGCCGTGGCGCGCCATGCGCTGGAGCGTGTGCGTGCCGTCATGCCCACGGAACAGCTCCACCTCGCCCATATGCAGCACCACATAGCGAGCGCCGAGGCGCTCCGCCACCTGCAGCGTCTCCTTCGTCAGGCGCATGGCGCGCTCGCGGTCCTCCGCGCGGTGGGAGGTGAAGCGGTAGAAATCCGGCGCATCGCCGGGCACCTCCAGCGGCGCAGGGCAGAAATTGTGCACACCCGCCACCTTAATGCGCCCCTCCTCCACCGACTGAATGATGCCGGGCATGAGCGACAGCGGCAGACCATGCGAAGCCTCGATATACTCAAAGCCCAGCTCGCGGATGGCATCGCAGAGCAGATTGCCGTCCTTGTAGTCCTTGCTGTTCCAGCAGGTGGAGAAAACGTTCACGCGGATATTGTATCAACGCCGCGAGCCGAACACAAGGCTTTTAGGGGAAAACGAGAAATGGGGATTTGTCGAATCGTCTATGGGATTAGTAATGATTGCGCATCGTACATGCAACGAGCCGCGAGGTGGCAACACCTCGCGGCTCGGAAGCTTTCAGGGAATCTCCTTTATCAGAAGTTCACGCGATAGCCGATGGTGCCGTTGACCTGCACGTAGGCGCTGTTGAACTCCACGGAGACATCAGCGAAGACGGAGTCATTCATGCTGCCCACGGGAATGGTGATACCGGCGCCGACCTCACCCCCCACGGAACCGACTTCCGCGCTGGTGACGGTAGCGGGCTTGCCGTCAGCAAACTGCATCTCGGCTTCCGCGCTGCGATCACCGGCGTGCAGCTTGGCCAGAGCGCGCAGTTCGTAGATAGCGCTGCGGTTGTAGAGGTTCTCACCGCCGAGACCCTGCAAGCGGGCACCGAGACCCACGGTCACGGCATTGTAGTCGACATCGCCCACCTTCAGAGCGGCATCCGAGCCCTCCTCGTCATAACCGGAGAGGGACGCATGCACGTAGGAGACGTTGGCGAAGGGCTGCAGAGCCAGCGAGCCTTCCGCATTCAGCGAGGAGACGTGGCCCACCTCGTACATCAGGCCGAAGGCCGTGCCGTTCGTGCTGCCGGAGGTCGAGTAGGAGCCGTTGGCGTGGTGCACGTCGCGGTCGATGTCAGCCTGCATGATGCCGCCCGTAGCCACGAAGGTGTGGGTCCATGCATGGCGGGCATAGCGGGCAAACAGGGAGAGATACTCCGTGGTAATCTGCCCGTCCGCATTGTCAACATCGTCGGAGGAGTACTTGCCGTGCATGGCCGTCAGCGCAAGGCCGCAGGTCAGATGCGGGGTCATATCCACATCCATGCCCACGGTGCCGCCGAAGCTGCTCATGCTGTAACCGGCCTCCGTGCCGTCGCCGCTGATGGAAGCGTAGTCGCCCTCAGCGTTGATCCAGGAGTTGAAGTACGGCATCTCTTCGTTGACGACGGACTGATCCACGCCCATGGTGGTGGTGCGGTTGCGGATAGCGCGCAACTGGCGCTCCACGTCATGGCCCATCGCCATGCCCACACCGGGGATGGAGGCGCCGGCGACAGCCGACGTCAGCTTATCCAGCTCGGGCTTGTTGCCGGAACCGGCCAACGTGTCGAGCGTCTTCACCAACTTAGCCAGATCGCTGTTCGGCTGAGCGAGGGCCGTATTGCCCTGCACGAAGAGGCCGTCCAGCAGGGCGGCACCCGCCTTACCGTTCTCAGTCTCGGCATTGACCGTGTAGTAGTCGATGTTCTGCACCTCGGACGTGAGCTTCAGGCCGTGGGAATCCGACTTGATGGTGTAGAGATAGCGACCGTCCGTCACCTGATCCGTGGCGGCACCGTTCACCGTCAGCGCGCAGCCGAGGTAATCCGCCTTGAACAGGTAGTAGTCCGTGCCCGTAATCAGGCCCTTGTTCTGCAGGTCGTTACCGTCCACGGTGATATCCATCTTGGCGGCAGAAAGCGTGCCGGCGGAAGCGGCGGACACCAAGGGCGCGTCGGCATTGAGATCACCGGCGTTCGAGAGCGTCAGAGCATCCGTCTTCAGCAGAGTATTCACGGTGAGCGTGTCATTCACCTCAATGCTGCCTGCCTCAAGCGTATCCACCGCGGAGGCCTTCTGCAGGGTCAGCTTGTCGGCCACCTTCAGCGTGCTGACGGCGTCAGCATTCTGCAGGGAGAGGCTGCCCTCCACATCCATCTCGCCGGAGCCGGTGAGCGTATCCAGCGTCGTGTCGCTCTTCAGGGTCGTCGTACCGCCGACGAGGTTCACGGAGCCGCCGTCCAGCGAGCCGATGGTGCTGTCACCCTTCAGAGAGAGGGTGTGGTCCGTGTTGCCGGTGACGGCATCCGCCGTCAGGGCATCGAAGGTCGTATTGTCCGCCAACACGAGATTGCCCGTCTCCACGGTACCGCCCTGCTGCGTGCCCTTGGAAAGCTCCAGAGAGCCGGCCTTGATAGTGCCGCTGTTGCGGAGAGCATCGGTCACGGTCATCGCGGCGTCGCCGACATCGAGCAGGCCGGCGTTATCCACGTCGTACACCGTCACCTCGTCGTTAGCGTTGAGGGAGAGAGAGCTGTTCTCATCCACGGAAATATTGTTGCGCGCGCCGGCAAACTTCACCTCGTTGTCCATGGTGACCGTCGCATTTTCCAGGACCAAATCGGACTTGAGCGTCACGGTCTCCTCATCCGCGGCAGCGAAATTGAAGGTGCCGTTCTGCACCACCATGGTGTAAGGCGCCACATCCTCCGTAATGGTCACATCAGCCGTGGAGCCATCGCCCACGAAGAAGGTGCGGACATCGGACTCGAACCCGGTGGGCGTACCGACCGGTGCGGCCTCCTCGTACCACTTAGCCTCGGTGCTGCTCCACTCGCCGGAGCCGTCCACCCAATAGGCCGCCTGGCGCTCCTTGGTGGTCAGCACCAGAGAGCCGTCCTGACGCAGCACGATGTAGGCATCATTCGCGTAGACGGAATCGATGTATTGCTCCGCGGAGGCGGCCAAACCGTCGATACCGCTGACGCGGTCGAGCTCCAAGCCGCTGAGGTGGGACTGGCTCAGGCCGCTGAAGAGTGCGATTTCATAACCGGCGGCCATGTTCTCGGGGGTGGCATCCAGCACGTTGAGCGTCACCATACCCTCCCAGTTGAGGTCGGTAATGGCAGCGGCTGCCTGGTTCACACGCACGTTCAGGCCGGCGCCGTCAGCCATCGTCAGCATACCGTTGATGCCGCAATTGCCCTCGGAGATATCCAGCGTGCCCGGCCCTTCCACCAGCAGGTGCTCGATAAGCGTGCCGCCCTTGCCCGCGCTGTTGCCGGCGAGCTGCAGCGTACCGCCGCGCACGGAGAGGTTATCCAGCTCATTCTCCTTGTAGAGCTTGAGCTTACCCTCACCCGTCTTCGTCACGGCCTGGCTCATGAGCTGCAGGTTCTGCTTCAGCGTCACCGTCGTGTCCGCCGCGGCCACGTTCACCGTATCGAACTCGGTGAAGGTCACATTGGCAATCTTGCCGTAGGTCGAACCGGCAGAGGTGAAGGAAAGCGTCTTGTTGCCGGTCACCAGAGAGCCGCCCTGGCCCTTGTAACCACCGCTCACCTGCAGCTTGCCGGAGAAGCTTGCGGTATCATCGATGGACACCGTGGTGCTCGCCGTCAGGATGCCGGCAGCGTCGGTACGACCGGCCGCATAGATGTTGCCGGCAAAGCTGCCACCCGTCAGATCCAACGAGATGTTGCCCTGCACCACAGCGTGCGTCGTGCCACCCTTGTACCAAGTACCGCCATACACCTCAGCGCCGACCTTCGTCTTGTTGAACGAGATGGAAATGTCACCCACGGTGGCCGTGCCGCGACCGTTAAGATCATAACCGCCGACGAGGGCCACGCGCTCAATGGAGCTGCCGTTGAGACTCGTGTTGCTGAAATCCATGTGCACGGAGCCGACATGGGCCGTCGAGGCGTTGCCGCCCGTATTGAGGGAGGCGCCGACGATGCGCTCGTAGAAGTTACCGCCCGTCACCGTCAGGTAGGTACCGCCGGTGATGGTGGAGTTCCAGTCGTTCGTGAAATCATGTACATCACCCATTACCACGCGGTTTCGGAAATCACCGCCGCCGATCGTCACGCGAATGTCGCCGTCCGTGTGGCTCTGAGTAGTGGTGCTGTTAGCATGGATGTTGGCGAAGTGACCGCCGACCAACCACTCACCGACGAAGTTCGCCTTCGAGTCATCAATCGTCAGAACGGCATCCCCCTGCTGCGTCTGCCGGACATTCAGCGCGGTAATGGCGTTCTGAGCCCCCGTCGCATAGTTACCGAGGACGATATTGCCGCCGAATGCGCCACCGGCCACGCCGGAGATGCTGATGCTCACGGCACCGCTCTGCGTCTGCACGGGGTTGGTATCCGTCGAATGGTTGCCGTTCTCGCAGCGCTGGTCATCAAGGTAGTGACCACCCACAACGTTAGAATGAACCGTTGCCTTGGCGGAGTTTGCAATAACGATAGTGTTGTTGCCGGTGTGCGTCTGAATCGCCGTCGCCGCATTAAGCACATTATTGGGCATCACGGCATAGTGACCTGCGGTCAACACGCCGTCGCCCACGCCCAAAGAAATGCCCTCAGAGTCCTTCACGGTCAGCGTCAACTCACCCTCCTGCTGCTGGGTGTAAGAAGTACCGCCCACCAGGTAGTGGCCGACAGAAAGATTGCCGGACAGATTGGCACCTGCGGCCTCAGCAATGAGGATTTCCGTGCTGCCGATGCGATTCTGCACGGCAGAGGCCGCTGTGGAATCATGGCCACCGACGATGCGACCGGTGACGGAGCTGCCGGCAGCGTCGAGAATCTCCAGTCGGGCATTGCCGGTGTGGGACTGATTGGTACCGGAGGCATGGCCGCTCACCACGGCCGCGCCCGTGAGGGAAGCGCCGCCGATGTGGTGCAGGTTCAGCGTCACATCGCCGGTCTGGGCCTGCGTGCCCTGGTTCATGTTACCGGCAGCGATGGTCTTCACCATCGTACCGCCTGCGTTAGCGAAATCCAGCGTCACCGTCGTGCTGCCTTGCATGTCGGCATTGCCGCCGGCCAGCACACCGCCGACCACGGCGTTCGCCGCAACGGAATTGCCAATCATACCCTCGCTCATGTCGGTGATGGTGCGGTCAATCACCTTGGTGGGGTCACTGACGCTCAGCGGAGCGTAGATATACACATAGGTATCACCGACCTGACCTTTCGTCTGGAAACCGGAACCCACCACGGAGCCGGCCACCTGCGAGCTGTAGACGGAAACATAAGAGTTACCCTCGTGCGTGGGGTCCTTGACGGCATTCACATTGCTGCCGAAGACGGAACCGACAGCGGCGCCGGACTGAATCTGCACGTGGGTATCGCCCTTCAGATTCCAAGCCGCCGCAGCGCCGGACTGCTCGCCGAGAGGGGAGGTCAGCGAGTAGCTGCCGCCGCCCACGATTTCAAATTTGCCGCCGTCAATATTGAGCCAGATGTCGCGTTCAATCGTGCCGCCGGCCGCATCAATAGGCTGCGTACCGTAAGCGCCGCCGAAAATCTGATTCACGCGGGAGGCATTGCCGGTCACCGTACCGCCCGTCACATTTGCGGCGATAACGTTGTCCTTATCATAATAGGGAGAGCCGTACAGACCGACCTTCTCCGCCACGGTCGTCCAGGCGACCTCGGGCATCGTCTCCGGTGCCGTAGCGTTCTCGAGGGAGCCCCATGCGTCATCCCAACCGAAAACGGGAGTCTTGGCATTTGCCACCAGGTAGAGAATACCCTCGCGGTTCTCAAACGTATAATCCGCCAGGGAACCGATGCTCAGCTTATCCTGCAGACCGTAGGCGAGGCCCGTGTTCAGGCCGCTCTGCAAGTCAGCCTCCGTCACGTTTGTCACATCGACATAGAGGCGGCTGACGGCGCTGAGATCACTCAGGCCGAACTGCACCGTGTGCTCCAGGGCAGAGTCATAGGAAAGAACCGCGCCGTCGCTGAGCGTCAGTGTGTTGCCGATGCTCAGCGTGCCGCCGTAATTCATGGTCAGCTGCTTACTGACCGTCACGTCCTCAGCAATGGTCAGCGTGCCGTCCGCCAGGGTCAGGGACTTCACCGAAAGGCTCTTGGCCTCCAGCGTGCTGCCGTTGGCCACCAGCAGAGAGCCGGCCTGCACGCCCGTGTTGCCCTCCTGCATGAGCAAGTTACCGCCGTTGAGCACAAGAGCTTTATCAACGCGGACTTCTGCAGTGGAGGTCAGCTCGCCGCCGGAAAGCATCATATCACTGACATGCACAGCCGCGGCCTTCAACTGGCCGCCGGTCATGCCCAACATGGTAGCTTCCGTCGAGCCCACCACGGTCACATCGGCGCCTTCAGCAATGCTGATGCGGCTGCCGACAAGAGCGGAGGTAAGACCATTCTTCAGCATCACGGTCGCGGGACCGAATTCAGCGGAGCCCTTGAAGTTCACCGCACCGTCCACCGTCAGAGAGCCGCCGGTGACACTCAGCACGGCGTCGCTATCCGCGCTGCCCACAGTCAATGCGCCCTTGACCGTCGTCTCAGCCGCCACGGACACGCCGGAGGCAGCCGTCACATCGGCCTCAGCAGCAAAAGTCGTTCCTTCACCGGATACGGCCAGCTTACCCGTCGTCACAGCACCGCCGACCTTCATCGCGCCGCCTTCCGCAGCAATCGTGCCGGAGGCGGTGAGCGTCTGCGTCAGCTCCAACTCACCTTCACCGCGCTTGGCAAAATCCGTTGCCGTGGTGGCCAATTCCACCGTCAGCTTCTTGCCGGCGGACTGCTCCACCGCGCCGATGATCAGCTTTTGATTGTCATTCTTTTCCTCGCCGTTAATCGTGCCGCTAAAATCGCGAATCAAGCAGAAGGTGTTGTACGTACGATCGTTGCCGTTGTTAATGGTCAGCGTACTGTCGTCCTCCGCCGTCAGCAGGCCGAAATTGCGACCGACCTTCCAGTCAGCATCAAGCGTAGCGGATTCGACCACATGCAGAGAACGATACCTGTTCTCCATCAACCCCTCGAGGGCGCCGCCGGGGTCCTTCATATCGTGGGCCTTCACCGTGCCTTTCTGAATCACGAGATCCGTCACATCCCCCAGATTGATACCGATGTGGCCGTCCTCAAACGTGGCACCTTCGCCCACCTTAATCGTGCTGAACGCAAGGCTGTTGGGCACATTCTGCACCTGACTATTATCCACGTCATTCCGCCACTGCACCGTGCCGGCCTGAATATCCAGCGTGCCGCGGAACACCTCGTCGGAGGGGCCGATATTGAGCGTACCCTCACCTGTCTTCACCAGCGTACCGCTGCCGGAGATTTCACCCTGCATGGTTGCCGTACCGTTGGCCACCTCCACGGTATTATTCCCCAGCATCACCACGGGAGCCTTCAGCACAGAACCGCCGCCCAACTGCAACACAGCGTCACCCGTCAGAGACACGCGGGTGTAGGCAGTATCGTTCGAGGGAGTCAGCGCCCACGTGCTGTTGTGCACCTCCACACGGCCCTTGTAGCCGCTCAGATGCGCATCGTAGGAAGCAGTACCGCCGCCGAAATCAAACACCAGGAGGCTGTCAGAATAGCCGGTCACCTTCACACCGGCGGCCAGCGCATCATCCGTCAGGCGCAGCGCGCTGCCCTTGCCGATTTCCACCTTTTCAGCCGTCAGGCGGTGGCCGTCGCCGGTGAGCGTCACCTCGGCCTTATTCTGCACATTGAACATGCCGGCCTTCACATTCCCGCCCAGCGTCAATTCGGCGGATTTCAGCATCACCACATCATCATCCGTTGCGAAAAGAGCCTGCGTGGGGTCCTGATCGTAGGCAAAGTTGGCACCCTCTTGCCAGGTGATGTGGGAAGCCGCGGGCGACGCAGCATCAAAGTACAGCGACGCGGCCCATGCGGGCTGCAGCAAAACGCCGGAAGTAAGGGTGAAAACGGCTGCACTGAGGCAGCTCAACAGAGCCGCACGCAGACGGGAGGGGAGATGAAGTTTCATATATGTAGGTTTTGGAAGGGAATAATTTAGCTTACGCTCACGCTAAACATACACTTTTCTTCAGAAGGAGTCAACGCAGAAATTGGACAAATGAGCGCCTTTTTTCGCCGTTTTCAACAGCAAAGGCATACGTCCGAATCAGGGGCACAAAAAAACCGCTGCTCCTGCGAGCAGCGGTCTTTTGATAAGCTTGTAGCCGAGGCTTAGGGCTTCACCACGGAAGCCAGCACCACCGTGCCGTTGAACGGCGTGGTGACATTGGCGGGAAGCGTCACCTGAGCAAGACGGAGGGACTGACCCATCTCCACGGGAGTCACGTCGGCCTCGACGAAGGCGGGGATATCCTTGACGGCGCACTTCACGGGAATCTCATGCACAATCTGGTGCACAACACCACCCTGAGCCACACCGGCGGCATTGCCGATGAACTTCACGGGGACCATGGTCTTGACCACGGAGTCAGCCGTCACGGCAAGGAAGTCGAGGTGCGTGGTGGTGTCGGCGAGGAAGTTGCGCTGCACATCCTTCACGATGGCGAGGATAGCGGTGCCGTCCACATCGAGGTTCACGAGGAAGCTGTCGGTGTCCACCTCGTTGAGGAGGGCGCGCACGTCAGCAGCCTTGACCTGAATGTTGATGTTGCCTTCCACGGCGGGGCCGTAGACAACGCCGGGCATGATGCCCTGAGCGCGGAGAGCGTTGAGCTTGCCGGTACCGACAACCTCGCGCTTAGCAGCCTTGAGGGAATGATTCGTCATAATCGTATGATTCTATGATGTTTGAAATGATGGTTTGTTCGGAGTTCTTCCGACGTCGGAGCGCTTACGTCTCCCGCCGGGATTCGCGCCACATGCTTGCGGAGCATGAGCGGACAGTCAGAATAAGACTTTTTTCGCAAAAGTCAAGGACAAAGAACAAGGAAATCGCCGAATAAATAGCTTACGCACGATAAATGGGAATTTGTCGGGATTTACTAGGTACTATGTACTAGGTACTATTTAT
>JAKSOV010000030.1 GCA_024405415.1 Akkermansia sp. | reverse complement strand
TAAATAGTACCTAGTACATAGTACCTAGTAAATCCCGACAAATTCCCATTTGTCTCACCGTGACATGGAACATCACGTTCCCTTGCATCGTGGGGCGTGGTGTGGTATACCCTTGGTATGCACCATTTCTCCCGCGTTTGCCCGAACGGACTCACGGCCCTGCTGGCCCCGCAGCAAGAATTGCCCCTCGTCTCCCTGCAAGTGTGGGTGGAGACAGGCTCCGTGCATGAAGCGGAGTTTGCGGGGGCGGGTGTCTCTCACCTGCTGGAGCACATGGTGTTCAAGGGCACGGCGGAATACAGCGGGCAGGAGCTGAATGAGCGTGTCCCCGCCCTCGGCGGCCTGTGGAACGCCTATACCACTACCGACCGCACCGTTTTTTACATCGACGGTCCTGCCGCCCATTGGCGGGAGTTCCTGCACCTGCTCGTCCAGCTGACGCTGCACCCCGCCTTCCCGGAGGACGAGTTTGAGCGCGAGCGCGATGTCATCCGCCGCGAGATGGCCATGTATGACGACGACCCGCAGGATGCCGCCTACAACGCCCTGATAAAGACCCTCTACCGCAAGGAACCGCGCCGCCTCCCCGTTATCGGTCACCGAGCCGCCTTCGATGCTCTCACACATGCCGACATGGCGGCCTACCACCGCCGCCGCTATGTGCCCGCCAACATGTTCATCTGCGCCGCGGGTGACATCGACAAAGACGCCTTCTTTGCCGCCGTGCAGGAGGAAACGGCGGACATCCCCGCCCGCCCCGCTGCGGCTGTGCCGCCCGTTGTCGAGCCGCGCCAATGGGGCCCCCGCCTGCACCGCGAGGAATTTGCCCAGCCTACCAGCACCCTCATGCTCGGCTGGCGTATGCCCGCCGCTGACCACGCAGATGCCGCCGCCCTGCGCTTGCTGGCCTCCATCCTCGGCGACGGCCGCTCCTCATGGCTCTACCGCCGTTTCCACGAGGAAACGGGCATGGTGCACGATGTGAACGTGACAACCCTGCCCGCGCGAGAAGGGGAAGGGGCCATGGTCATTGAATTTGACGTGGAGCGCGCCCGCCGAGACGAGGCGCGCAACGCTCTGTTGGCCTACATGGCCGAGCTGCCGCAGGCGGACTTTGAGGAAGCGCGCAAGCGTGCCCGCAAGCAGATGCGCACCGCACGCCTGCGCACCCTCGCTACCGTGCAGGGGCTGGCGAGCACCCTCGGCATGGCATGGCACCTCACCCGCAACGGTGACTGCCCCGAGGAGTGGGACGCCGCGCTCGACCGTGTGACGGCGGCAGATTTGCGCCGCGTGGCTGCGCAATATTTTACGGCGGAGCGCCTGACGGAGGTGAGCATCGACCCCAAAGGCACCAACGCCGCCGAGAAAGCGCAGGACAAAACCACCGCCGCGGGAGCGAGCGGAGTCACCGTGCTGCCCAACGGGCTGCGCGTGGTGACGCGTGTAGACCGCCGCGTACCGATGGTCTTTGCCCACTTGGCCATCGGCGCGGGCTGCCGCACCGAGACGGAGGCGACTGCGGGCCTGAACTCCCTGCTGAGCGAATGCCTGCTCAAGGGCACAACCACCCGCAGCGCCGCCGAGCTGGCCGATGCCGTGGAGAACCTGGGCGGCGGCATTGCGAGCGAGGCGGGCAACAACACCTTTTCTTTGCGCATCCGTGGGCTGGCGCAGGACGCGCCCGCCTTGCTGGAGCTGCTGGCCGATGCCGCGCTGCACCCCACGTTCCCTGCCGCCGCCGTGGAGACAGAGAAGGAGGCCATGGTGGCCGACATCCTCGATGCGGAGGAGGACCCTGCCGCGCTGGCCTTCCGTCGTTTGCGGCGGCTGTGCTTCGGCCCCGTCTCCTACGGCAACCACCGCGACGGCACGGCGGAGAGCGTGCGCTCCCTCACGCGGGAGGACCTTATCAACCAACACGCCCGCCTTGTCTGCGGGCAGAACGCCGTGTTGGCCGTGGCGGGTGATATTGACCCCGCCGCCGTGCGTAAGCTGGCGGAAAAACTCTTTTCTGCCATGCCCGCGGGGTGTCCTGCGGCGGGTGTGCCCACGCCGCCGCAGCGGGCAGGGGAGGAGCATACGCCCTCGGACAAAGAACAGGCGGTCATCACGCTGGCGGTGCCGGGCTGTACAGCAGTGGCGGACGAGGTGCCGCTGCAACTGCTTTTCGAAGAGTGGTGCCGCGACATGTCCGGCCCCGTGTTCAGCGAGTTGCGCGAGAAGCGCGGGCTGGCCTACTATGCCGCCGCCACCTCTCTGCTCGGCACGGATGCGGGCTGCCTGTACTTCTACGTCGGCACGGACCCTGAGCGCGTGGAGGAAGCCCGCACCGCGCTGGAGGAGACGCTTTCCTCTCTCGCGGCTGAGGGTATGCCCGCGGAGGCTTTGGAGCGCGCCCGCGCGACGGCGCTGGCGGGTCGCCTGCTCTCACTGCAATCCTGCGGCAAACGTTGCGCGGGCATGGCGGTGAACACGCTGCTGGGGCTGGGCGCGGATTATGATGATGCCGTGCCCGCGTTGCTGGCCGCTGTCACGCCGGAGTCCATGCGCGCTTTCATTGCCCGCGTGCTTTCCCCCGCTGCCCCACGCACGTGGGAAATCGTGGGGCAGCGGTGATTTGAAAGCCACCGACGCCTCGCGCCGATTTCGCTATTCCGCGCGGCTGTGGTCTTGCAAAGTGGGGTGCTTATATTGCGCCAACAACACCATTACCGCTCTGACACGCGTATGCGGGCGCGGCGGGCGGCGCGGGATTCAGCGGGCGTGAGGGGGCGGGTGCAGGCCAGCGTCATGGGCGCGGGGGGCGGGTCCGCACGGCCCGTGAGCAGGGCGGCCACCCAGCCGATGAAGCGGGCGAGGCGAAGGCGCGCCATGTAGGCCGCCGCGCGGCGGATACACTTTTCGACACCGTCGCTGTCATCCACCGCAAGCACCACGCCGTCGCACACCACGGCGCAGCAGCCCACTTGCATGGACTCCATCTCGCGCGCCAAGGCACGCGCGTGGGCGGCGTCATCCTCCAAATGTTCGGTTATTTCCGGCTCCTCGCCTGTGGCGGGCGCGGGCAGCGCGAGCAGGGAGATGCCGTACTCCTCGCAGAGAGCCTCCACCTGTTCGCGGTCAAAGAGAATCGTCTTACCCGCCTCGAACACCACGCGTTTCACCCCCGCGTGGAGGCAGTGCAGCAGCGTGCCCATCCCGAGGCAGGGGATATCGAAGCGCATGTCATGCCCCGCCTTGGTGACCTTGCAGAGCGTCACGCCGCGCCCGCGGTGGCCGCCCGCCTCGATGCACTCGTTGGTGCCCTTGTAGCTCTCCACGGCCAGAACGCGCCCCGCATCCACCACCACGCTCTGGCCGATGTCCAGCTGCGCGATGCGGCGGGCGATGTCCAGCCCGTAGCGGGCGTCCGCCAGCTCTGCCTCCGTCAGCTCAGGCCCGACGGCGTAGCCCTCTTGCGGCATGTTCGCCTCCATGAAGGTGGTGCCGGGCAGCACCTCGATACCGCCGTCGCGCAGGTAGTTGCAGAGCGCGGTGAACAGGCTGTGGGCGTTGCGGCGGTCCAGCTCGCGCAGCAGTCGGCGCGCCTCCGCATCCGGCCGCAGGGTGTAGATGACCGAGGGTTTTATCTGGCCCGCCAGCATGATGTGGTGCACCCCCTCGTCCTGCAACCAGCGCAGGGGGATGTCCATCTCGCCCGCGCGGAACTCGCGGTACACATCGCAAAGCGGCTCAATCTCCTCGCGGTTCACGGCGCCCTTTGCGCCGATGCCCACCACGCGCACACCCGCGCGCTTTGCCCCCTCGATGACAAGGCGGGGGTAGGCACCGGCACAGGCAATGACGGCGAGCGTCTTAATCTGAGAGAGGTCGGTCATGGGAGGGAATAGAAAAAAACTTAGTGGGAGGCACGGCCCTGCGCGGCGACCTAAAGAACCTCAGGGTGCTCCAGGAACCACGCGATGCGCTGCATGAGGCGGCCGATGTCGCCGCCGTCCACCACGCGGTGGTCGAAGGACGCCACCATCTGCGCCTGCGAGACAGGGAGGAAACACTGCACCTCATCGCTCCACACAGGCACCTTCTGCACCGCGCCCACGCCGAGGATAAGGCTCTCACTCGGCAGAGGCATAGGCGTGCCGTAGGTGAGGCCGAAGCCGCCGAAATTTGTCACCGTCGCAATGCCGCCGCCCTTGTAAGCGTCATCCAAGCGGCGGTCGCGGGCCTGCCCCACCACCTTGTTGTACTCGTCAATGAGCTCGTCGAGCGTGAAGCGGTCCACATTGCGCATCACGGGCACCAGCACGCCGTCTTTGACCTGCACCGCTACGCCCAAGTCGATGCGGCGCGGTGTCAGGATGCGCCCGCCCACCATGTAGCCCGCGCACTCGGGCGCCTCCGCCAGAGCCAGAGCCAGCGCGCGCAGGAAGTAGAGCGTCAGGCCGGGGCGGCGCTCATGATTGCGGCGGTGGAGCAGGATAGGCTCCATGAGAATCGGGCGGCCCGCACCCGCAATCGGGCGGCGCCACGTGCGCTGCATGCTGCCCGCCACGCTCTTGCGCATGGGTGAAGCCTTGCGGCTGGGCCACATGTCCGTGTAGGCCAAAAATTTTTCAAAATCATCTATCGTGATGCGGCCGCCCTCGCCCGTGCCGACAATGAAAGCGAGGTCCGCCTCCGTCATGCCCAGCTCATCCATGCGGGCGCGGATGCGCGGGGAGAGGTAGTGTGCGCCGCGCACGCCCAGCGGCACGGGCAAATCGCGCCCGCTGCCCGCGGGGGCGGGGCTGCTGCCGATGTTGCTCGCCCCCTCGCGGAACTCGCCCACCGTGCGGAAATGCGCGCCGTCATCCGCGGGCTTGGCTTCGGCCGCTGCCGCGGCCTGCGGAGCAGGGGCAGAGGTTGCGCCCTCGGCCACCACCTCGGCGCCGGAGCGCTCCACCTCCTCCTGCGTGGCCTCAATCAGCCCCATCACCGTGCCTACGGCTACCGTCTCGCCCTCGCCGACGGCCAGCGAGGCAATCGTGCCGCCGCAGGAAGTCGTCACCCCCATGACGGCCTTGTTCGTCTCCACCTCAAACACCTCTTGGTCCGCCTGTACGGTATCGCCGGGCTGCACCAGCAGGTGCATCACCGTAGCTTCTGCAATGGACTCGCCCAGCTGGGGCATGAGAATCGGTACGAAAGGCATAGGAGAACAGGGTTAGTAGGAAATGAGATACTTGGCCGCCGCGGCGATGGAGTCCGCGCTCGGGCGGTGCTCCCGCCACAGGTCGGGGTGGTAGGGGATGGGGGAGTCGTGCGAGGTCAGGCGCAGCGGGGGCGCATCCAGCAGGTGCAGCCCCATGGAGGCTACCGTGGCCACTACCTCCGCCGCCACGCCGCCGTAGGGGAAATCCTCGCTCACCACGAGCAGACGCGCCGTGCGGGAGAGGCTGGCCAGCACGGTGTCGTAATCCAGCGGCTTGACGGAGCGCAGGTCAATCACCTCGATGTCATAGCCCTGTTGCGCCAGCAGCTCGGCGGCCTTCAGCGCCTCGGGCACCATGGCCGAGAAAGCGACCACCGTCGCATGTTTGCCTACGCGGGCGATGCGGGCCTTGCCCACGGGCAGGGGATTCTCCTCCTGCCATGTGTCGGCCTTCAGCCAGCGGTAGAGGAACTTGTGCTCCATAAACACCACCGGGTCGGGGATGCGCACGGCCTCCTTCAGCATGAAATAGGCATCCGCCACCGTGGCGGGGGTAAAGACATGCAGACCGGGGTAGTGCGCGAAGAGCGCCTCCAAACTCTGGCTGTGGAAGGGGCCGCCGCCGGGGGTGCCGCCGCACGGCATGCGCAAGGTCACGTTCACGGGCACGCCCGTGCGGTAGAAATGCGCGCCCGCGTTGTTGGCCATCTGGTTCTGCCCCAGCGTGCCGAAATCCGCAAACTGCATCTCCAGAATCGGCTTCATGCCCGCCAGCGCCGCGCCTATGCCCGCGCCCACAATGGCGTCCTCGCTGATGGGCGTGTTGATGACGCGCCCGGGAAACTTTTCCGCCAGCCCCTTGGTGGCCTTGAAGGCACCGCCGAAACTGCCGCCGATGTCCTCGCCCATGAGAAAGACAGCGTCATCCTCCGCCAGCAGCTCCGCCAGCGCTTGGTGAATCGCATCGATGTAAGTAACAGCCATCAGGAGTTGGAAGTTGGAGGTTGGAAGTTGGAAGTATGAACACTCGTGCGGCTTTCGCCGCAGGGAAGGACGCAACGCAAAGCGTCGGCGGAAGCCGTCAGAGAAAGCGGTAGCCTGCGCTTTGCGTTCCGGTTACCCCGCGAGCGGAGCGAGCCGAACTCAAAACTTCCAACTTCCAACTTCCAACTTCCAACTTTCCTCATACGTCCGTTTGTGTTAAGGGCGCCACGATACCGCGCTCCAGTCCTCGGCGGCGGGGTCGGGGCCGGCTTCCTTTTGAGCTTGGGCGACACAGCGCTGTACCTCGTCGCGGCACTCGGCTTCCCAAATAAGGTGTTCCTCTTCCGTCAGCCAGCCCGCGTCGATGAGCTGGCGGCGGGCGACGTCCAGCGGGTCGCGGTCGGCGTACTGCGCCTTCAGTTCCGCGGGGATATAGCTCGCGTCATCGTGCTCGCCGTGGCCGCAGAGGCGCAGGGTATCGGCCACCACCCATTGCGGCTTGCCCGCGCGGGCGGCGGCAACAGCCGTCTGCATCGTTTGCAGGGTGGCGAAAAAATCCGTGCCGTCGCAGCGGTGCACCTCGTAACCGTAGCCGCGGCCGCGCTCCGTCAGCTCCGCGGCGAATTCCTGCGCGTTGGGCGTGGAGTAAGCATAGCGGTTGTTGGTAATGAGCATGACCACGGGCAACTGTTGCACCGCAATGAAATTGGCCGCCTCGTGCAGGGCGCCGACCGAGGTCGTGCCGTCCCCCGCGCAGGCCACGCCCACGCAGCCCTGCTCCCCGCGCAGACGCTTGGCGAGCATCATACCCGCCACCACGGAGGCCATGGCACCGAGGTGGGAGATGGGCGCGGGAACGCCCTCCTGCGGGTTGCCCCAGTGCACATTGCCGTCGCGCCCGCGCATGAGCCCCTCTCGGCTGCCGAAGTAGCAGCGGGCGCTCTCCAGCACGCTGTCGCCCCAGGCGCAGCGCCCCGCCTGCTCGCGGATGAAGGGGTTGTACACATCCTGCCCCTTGGTGAGAAAGACGGCGCTGCAAGCAGAAATCGCCTCGTGTCCGCGGCCGAGAAACACCCCGCCGAAAATCTTACCCGCCTTGTACAGCGCGGACACCTTCGTATCGAAGGCACGCGCGGTCAACATGGCGCGGTACGCTCGGCGAGCGGGTTCTCTGAGAGCCTTTCCCATGACATCCCTATTGTAGCCCTTCTCGTGCTCAAAGGCAAGAAGGAAGTGCTGCTGCGCGGCGGTCGATGAGCCGCCGAGGGCAGATAGGCGTCGATTTACTTTGCCGTGACGACGGTGGCGATGGCCTGTGCGGCATCGGGGCGGGAGAGGGCGCGCATGGCGTCCTCCATGGCACAGCGGGCCGCAGGCGCAAGGCAGGTGTCGTGGACGAAGGAAAGGACTTTTTCCGTGGTGAGGTCGCGCTGTTGGCAGAGCACGGCCGCGCCCTTATCCGCAAAGACGCGGGCATTGTGGGTCTGGTGGTCATCCGCCGCAAAGGGGAAGGGAATGAGCAGGCAGGCTTTGCCGATGTAGGACAGCTCGGTGAGAGTGGAGGCACCGCTGCGGGCAATCACGCCGTCCGCCGCGGCATAAGCGGCGGGCATGTCGGAGCAGAAGCCGAGCACGGTGATGTTCGCCGCGCCGTCAGCCAGCCCGCTCACGCGCTCGTAGTCGAGCTTGCCGGCGATGACAAGGTAGTGAACCTCGGGGTCGGCCTTGGCGGCCTCAATGAGCATGCTGTTGAGGTTGCGCGCGCCCTGTGAGCCGCCTGTCACGAGGATGACGGGCTTGTCCGCGGGCAGGCCGAGCTTGGCCTTGGCTTCCGCGGCGGCGGGCAGCGTCTTCAGCTCCTCGCGCACGGGTGTGCCGACGATTTCGCAGCGGCTCTTGGGGAAGAATTTCTCTGCCGCTCCCATACCCAGCAACACGGCGCTGCACCACTTGGCCGTCAGGCGGTTGGAGCGCCCCGGCATGGCGTTGGAGTCATGCACGAAGGTGGGCAGCCCCATGTGGTGCCCCGCCATGATGGGCGGCAGGGAGGTAAAGCCGCCCATGCCGAGCACGGCATCGGCCTTTTCCGCCTTCAGGATGCTGCGGCAGGTGAGGTAGGTGCGCGCCATCTTCCACAGGAAGGGCAGCATTTTGGGGGAAAGGGTGGCAGGTTTTGCCACGGCGGGGATGGAGTGGAACTCCAAATCACCGTACTTGCGGGAGGCATCCGCATCCACCTCCTTGCGGGAGATGAGCAACACGGGGTGGTGCCCCTGCGCCTTGAGTTCCTGGGCGACGGCAATGCCCGGGAACAGATGTCCGCCCGTGCCGCCGCATGCAATAACAATGTTCATCGTATCAAATCAACCGGGTTGAAAAGGGATTTGTACATTGTACTTTGTACATTGTACATCTTATTTAAGTTTGGGGTCCTCGAGGCGGCGGCGCAGGGGCCAGTAGCTCTGCTGCACCACAGGTGTGTGGCGCTGGATGCTGGTGAGCAGACCGATGGCGAGGATGGTGAAGAAGAGGTTGGTGCCGCCGTAACTGATGAAGGGTAGGGGCAGGCCCGAATTCGGGAGGATACAGGTCACCACCATCATGTTGAGCGCCGCGGGCCAGAAAATGGTGCAGGTCAGCCCCACGGCCAACAGTCGGCCGAAGGTATCCTGCGTCTGCAGGGCCATGACAATGCCCGAGAAGGTCAGTACGGTGTAGAGCAGCAGCACGCTGATGGTGCCGACAAAGCCCCATTCCTCGCCGATTTCGGCAAAAATGAAGTCCGTGTGCGCGAAGGGCAGGTTGCCGTATTTCTCGATGCCGTCGCCCAGGCCCACGCCGAACACACCGCCGCGGGCAAAGGCCAGCATGGCAATCCATTGCTGGCGGCCCGCGCCCTGGCTGAAGGCCTGCGGGTCAAACCACGCCTCGATACGCAGCATACGGTTGTCGCTGCTCACCGTCATGAGGTAGAGCGCCAGCGCACCCAGCAGGAAGGCCAGCAGCAACAGCCACGAGCGCACGCCGCCCACGTACATGAGGCAGAAGCCGCTCATGGCCAGAGCCGCCGTTGTGCCCATGTCCTTCTCCATGAGGATGAGCACCAGCGGGATACCGAAGATGACGGCCCCGGGGAAGGCAAAGCCGCGCCAGAAGGTGCCCGCCATTTCGCGGTGCGTGGTATACCAATGGGCCATGCAAATCATGAGCACGCTCTTGGCCAGCTCACTAGGCTGGAAGGTGAGGAAGCCGAGGTTCATCCAGCGCGACTCACCGTTGAGCGTCTTACCGATGCCGGGCAGGTAGCAGCAGATGAGGCAGAAGCAGCAGACCAGCCACATGGCCAGCACCCAGTGGCGCAGTTTGTGGTAGTCCACCGCGCTGATCCACAGCGCGCCCATCAGCCCGAGAAAGGCGAAGAGGCACTGTTTGGGCAGGAAATGCGGGTCCGGAGCGCCGACGGGGTTCGGTACGCTCAGCCCTGTGCTCGCCACCATCACCACCCCGAACACCAAGAGGGCGATGAAGCTGAGCCAGAGGCAGATGATACTGAGACGCGAGGTCATGACGGCGCTCCGTGAGGGGATGTAGGCTTATTCGGCCACCTTCAGCTCCGTGCCGATCTTGAGAGAACGGGCGTCCTTGTCGGTCATGTTGTTGAGCTCCATGAGCTTCTTGAGCGAAATCTTGTACTTCTTAGCGATGAGGCCGAGACTTTCACCCTTCTTGACCGTGTGCATCTTGCCGGCGGCGATGGTGGCCTCCTGCTGCTGCGTGGCAGCCACAGCCTTGCCGCGCTCGGAATCAGCGCTCACGGGCACGTTGAGGTAGGTGCCCTGGTAGAGCATGGGCTTGGTGGCAGATTTGGGGTTGGCGGCTTTGAGAGCCTCCACGCTCACCTCATACTGCGCGGCCACGGTGCCCCATGTCTCGCCGGAGTTGACGAGGTGCTTGACGGTGACGGTTTTGGCAGCAGGAGCGGGAGTGGGCGCAACGGGAGCGGCGGGCGCCACTTCCTCGGCCGTTTCCTCCGCTGCGGCGGGAACCTGCGTGATGTGCGTATCGGCGGGGGCGGGCTTGCTGACGGCTACCTGAGCCTCGGGGGTCACCACGGGCTTCACGCTCATGTCCACGGTGCCGTGGGCGGCGGGTTTGCTGATGACTTCGCCCGGGCGCTCGACTGCGGCTGCGGCGGGGGCTGCGGGGGGAGGTGTGACGGTGGGGGCAATGGCCACTCCGCCGTTGGCCTTCACCAGGTGGCCGCGCACGAGCACGCCGCCGATGACAAGCAGATGCACGAGCAGCAGGCCCACGATGATGCGCACGACGGTCGTGCTGCTGGTGCGGTCCTCCACGAGGCCCACGTCACTGCGGTGGCGCTTGAGATTGTTGTTGATAAAGGAGTGGAAACGGTGGGTCTTGGGCGTGGCGCGGTCAAGACCGGAATGACGGAATGTGGGGGTGTTCTTCTTCATAAATCTGTCGTATGGTTGTTAGGGAGTCTTACAGAGAGAGGGTTTTCATGACGGCGTCCTTGAAGCAGTTGCCGCGCTGCACATAGCCCGTGAACTGGTCGAAGGAGGAGGTGCCGGGGGAGAAGAGGACGACATCCCCGCTCTGCGCTTCGGCAGCGGCGGCGGAGACGGCTTCTTCCACGGTCTGCACCTTCACGGTCTTGCAGACGGGGGCGAAAGTGGCTTCCAGCTGGTCGGCAATCTGCCCGAAGACGATGCAGCAGCGGGCCTTCTGCGCCAGCATGGGGCTGATGGCGGTGTAATCCAGCCCCTTGTCCTTGCCGCCCGCGATGAGGACGATGGGGCGGGTCTGGGAGCGCACGGCGGCCTCCGTGGAGTGGAGGTTCGTGCTCTTGGAGTCGTTGAGCCACAGGATGCCGTCCTTTTCGGCGGTCATCTCGCAGCGGAAGTGGGGCGGGCCGAAGTCGCGCACGGCCTCGATGATGGTCTCATCCGCGATGCCGACGGCGCGGCAGGCGAGGGTGGCGGCCATGACGTTCTCGGCATTGTGCGCCTGCACCATGGTGGTGCCCGCGAGATTCATCAGCTCGGCGCCGTTCTCCATGATGCTTGTGCCCGCGTAGGAGAGCTGCCCCGTGGCGACCACGGAGGAGAAGCCCGCGCGGCGCGGGGCGAGACCGGGCAGCTCCTCGCCCTCGCGGACGATGGCGAGCTGCGTGCCGTCCATGTTGCGGAACATGGCGCGTTTGGCGTTGTAGTAGTCCTCGACCTTCTTGTAGCGGTCCATGTGGTCGGGGGCGAAGTTGAGCCAGATGCCGACTTCGGGCTTGAAGTCCACGATGGTCTCCATCTGGAAGGAGGAGACCTCCAACACGGCGAATTCGGGCTGCTCGTCCATGAGGCAGACCTCGCTCAGCGGGAAGCCGAAGTTGCCGCAGGCCTTGGCGGTCTTGCCCGCCTCGGTGAGGATGTGTTCGATGAGGGCCGTGGTCGTGGTCTTGCCGTTGGTGCCCGTGATGGCGATGATGCGGCCTTTGAAGAATTGATAGCCCAGCTCGGTCTCGCCGATGATGGGGGCACCCGCCGCGCCGAAGGACAGCGTCCACGGGATGTCGGCCTCGATGCCGGGGGAGATGACCACCAAGTCCGCGGCGTAGGCGCGGGCGTGCTCTTCTGTGGCACCGGGGACGAAGGTGAGTGTCTCGTCCTTGCAGGTGGCGGCGGGGGCGGCATCGAAGATGCAGACCTCTTTCGCGCCCTGTGCCAGCGCGAGACGGGCAGCGGCAACACCGCTGCGCCCGCAGCCGAGGACGGCGATTTTTTTGTTAGAAACGGTTATCATAGCAGGAAAAGGTATAGGTTATTCGGCGGGGGTGGGAGCAGGCTCCTCCGCAGGGCGCATGGCGGGCGGCAGGGTCGTGTCGTTGGCATCCGCGGGGCAGCAGCCTTCTTCGGGGGAGACGGGCGGCTCGTTCTCGCCCACGTTGTAGGGGGAGTAGTCCTCGCTGAAGATGGCGGCTTCCTCTTGCTCGTACTTGACGGCGTTGAGCGTCAGGCAGATGCCCGTGAGGGCGAGGAAGATGGTAACGATGATGAAGCGGGCGACCACCTGTGTCTCGGGCACGCCGCCCTTCTCGAAGTGGTGGTGGATGGGGGCCATGCGGAAGAAGCGGCGACCCTCACCGTACAGCTTGCGGGAGAGCTTGAACCACATCACCTGAATCATCACGGAGACGGCCTCCGCCACGAACACGCCGCCGATGACCACGAGGATGAGCGCGCTCTGCGTGCAGATGGCCACCGTGCCGAGCGCACCGCCGAGGGCGAGGGAACCCGTGTCACCCATGAACACCTTGGCGGGGTGGGCGTTGAACCACAGGAAGCCGATGCAGGCGGAGGCGATGCTCACGAGGAAGAGGGAGCAGGGGAACGCTTCGGTGGCAACGGCAATCACCGCAAAGGCGATGGCGGCAATCACCATGCAGCTGCCCGCCAGGCCGTCCAGACCGTCCGTGAGGTTCACGGCATTGGAGGAGCCGATGATGACGAGCAGGGCGAAGGGGATGAAGAAGATGCCGAGGTCAAGAAAGCCGTAGTAGGGCACCATGATTTGGGTGATGCCGGGCACCATCTTGTAGAGGTAGAAGGCGCAGGCGACGGCGGCGACGGCTTGGATGGCAATCTTGAACCAGCCGCTCACGCCGTCCGTGCTGTGCTTGGTGATTTTGGCGTAGTCATCCATGAAACCCAGCAGGGCCGTGAGCGTAGTGACGAGCAGGCAGCATTGCAGGCGCGGGTCCATGAGGTCGTTGAAGAGGAGATTTACCAGCAGCACGGAGCCGATGAGCATCACGCCGCCCATGGTGGGCGTGCCGACCTTGGCGCTGTGCTCGGGCGCGAGCACGCCCTTGCGCGCTTCGCGGATGGGCTGCCCCGCCTTCATGGCGCGCAGAATCGCAATCAGCCGCGGCCCCACGCACAGGCAGATGATGAAGGGGAGAAGCAGCGCGAGATGGAAGACGAGGGAGGGAGAGAGGAAGGAGGAGAACATGGGAATTACAAATTACAATTTACAAATTACAAATTAGGAAATTCGGCGCGCTTCGCGCGCGGGTCGGACGATTTTGTTATGCTTTGGGTTTTAAGGAAGGGAAGAGTTCATACATGGTTCGTTCCATTCCGGCGGAGCGGGAACCTTTGAAGAGGATGGCGTCACCGGGCTCGATCATGGAGCGGAGGGCGGCGGCGGCTTCGGCGGGCGTTTCGACGAGGAGGGCGGGAATGCTTTCGGCGGCGGCGTGGCAGAGGGCGTTCGTCTCGGCACATTCGGCACCGACCACGACCACGGCAGCGTAGCCGAGGGAAGCGGCGCACCAGCCCATGTCGGCGTGCGCGGCGATGCCGCCTTCACCCAGCTCGCCCATCTTGCCGAGCACGGCGAAGCGGCGCTTGGGCCCCTTGAGGGCGGCGACGGTCTCCAGCGCGGCCTTCATGCTTTCGGGGTTGGCGTTGTAGGTGTCGTCGATGACGGTGTAGCCGTCCGCCTCTTTGCAGGCCAGGCGACCCTTGGTGAGCGCGGAGGCGGAGAGCCCTGCGGCGATTTGTTCCAGCGTGCAGCCGAGCTTCCAGCCCGCCGCGGCGGCGAGCAGGCTGTTGCTCACCATGTGCGCGCCGGGCACGGGGAGGGAGACCTCAATCTCGCCCAGCCCTTCGATGTGTAGGGTGTAGGCGGTGCCCGCGGCGGTGGAGCGCGGGTTGAGCGCGCGCACGGGGGAATTCACGCCGCCCACGGGGAGGGGCGTCGCCTTCGTCTGCGCGGCGATGTAGTCCGCAAAATCATCGCGGGCGGGGAAAATCATGAAACCGTCGGCGGGCAGCGCGCGGGCGACCGTGCACTTTTCCTTCGCAATGCCCTCGCGGCTGCCGAGGAACTCCATGTGCGCGGAGCCGATGGTGGTGATGATGCCGATGTGCGGCTGTGTCATGGCGCAGAGCGGCGCGAGCTCGCCCGCGTGGTTCATGCCCATCTCCCAGATGGCGGCTTCCGTCCCCTTCTCGGCGGACAGGATGCTCAGCGGCACACCGATGTGGTTGTTGAGATTGCCCTTGGTGGCGAGAGCGGTAAATTTTTGGGACAGCACCGAGAGCGTCATATCCTTGGTGCTCGTCTTGCCGCTGGAGCCCGTGAGCCCCACGACATGCAGCGGCGCCAGCTCCCCGCGCCACCACGTGGCAAGGCTTTGCAGAGCAACGAGCGTATCCTCCACCTCAATCACGGAGCAGGCGGGCGAAAACTCACCCACGCAGCGGCTCACCACCACAGCCGCCGCCTTTTCGGACGCAGCAGCGGCAAAATTGTTGCCGTCAAACCTCTCGCCGCAGAGCGCCAGGAAAACACTCCCCTCGCTCACCGCGCGGCTATCCGTCGTCAGCCCCGCCGTGACCGCACGGCTCCCCTCCGCCACGAGCCTCCCGCCCGTCGCCGCCACTAACTCTTCTATGCTTATCGTTTTCATGATTTGTACATTGTACTTTGTACTTTGTACATTATTCTCTGCCTTCTTCCGCGCGCTTCTTCATCACGATGGAGGGCACGCTGATGCCGTCGGGGTTCTTCTCGGCGTAGAATTTCTTCACCACGGCGGCGTCGGAGAAGTCGATGGTCTCATCCTTGAAAATCTGGTAATTCTCGTGACCCTTGCCCGCGATGAGCACCACATCGCCGGGGCGGGCCAGCTCCAGCGCCGCGCGGATAGCCTCCTCGCGGTCGGTGATGCGGTGCTGCTTCTCGGCGGGGATGCCGGGCATGATTTCGTCGATGATGCTCTCGGGGTCCTCCGAGCGGGGATTGTCGGAGGTCACGAGGCAGATGTCGCTGAAGCGCGCGGCGGCTTCGCCCATGAGCGGGCGCTTGGTGCGGTCGCGGTCGCCGCCGCAGCCGAAGATGGTGATGAGACGCCCCGTGCGGCAGAGCGCCTTCATGGTGCGGCAGGCGTTCTCCACGGCATCGGGCGTGTGAGCGTAATCCACAAAGCTCTGCACATTGTTGACGCTCGCCACCAGCTCCAGACGGCCGGGTACCTGCGGGCTCTGGGCAAGGCAGGTGATGGCATCGCGCAGGTTCACACCCGCAGAGACCGTGCCCGCCAGCGCGGCCAGGCTGTTGGAGAGGTTGAAGGCACCGATGAGCGGCGTGCGGACAAGGTAGCTCTTGCCCTGATAGTGCAGCTCGTACTGGCTGCCCTTGAGCGTCATCAGCTTGGGAACGGCGCGGAAATCCGCATCATCCGCCGTGCCGAAGGTACGCACCTTCATGAGCGGGCGCATCTCCTCGGCCAGACGGCGACCGTAGGCATCATCCGCGTTGATGACGGCGACGGCCTTGTTGTCCTTGTTCGCCGCCATGGAGGTGAAGAGGAGCTTTTTGGCTTGATAGTAGCTCTCCATGTCGCCGTGGTAGTCGAGGTGGTCCTGCGTGAGGTTTGTGAAAATCCCCACGCGGAACTCCGTGCCCGCCGTGCGCTGCTGGTGCAGGGCGTGGGAGGACACCTCCATCGCCACGGCGCGGCAGCCGTTCTTCACCATCCCGGCGAGCATGGTCTGCAACTCCGCGCAGCCGGGCGTGGTGTTGTGGGAGGGGACTCTCTTCGCGCCGTCATCGTACACGATGGTGCCGATGAGCCCCGCGCGCTGCCACGTGGCGCGGAAGATGGCGTTGGTGAGGTAGCTGATGGTGGTCTTGCCGTTGGTGCCCGTCACGCCGAGCATCACCATGCTCTGGGAGGGGAAAGCGTTCCACGCGCTCATGAGCATGCCGTCCGCCAGATGCGTGTCGGGGGTCTGAATCCACATCACGTCCTTCGCCTTGGCTTCGTCCGTCACGGGCGTTTCCGCGACGATGGCCGTTGCCCCCGCGGCGATGGCGGCGGAGATAGCCGTGTGACCGTCAAACTGCGTGCCGCGCACTGCTACATAACAGCTGCCGGGAATCACCTTGCGGCTGTCGTCCGTGAGGAGGGAAAGCGGCTTTTTGAGCGAGCCCGTGATGGTGGCGTCGGGAACGATGGAGAAGAGGTGTTTCAGGTTCATGGTGCGTGCGGTAGGTTAAAGGTTCTTGTTCGGAGTGTTGTTGTTCAGCAGGGATTCGGCGGCTGCGGTCGCTTGGTTGTCGTCCGTCTCGCCGCAGAGGGCAACGGCGATAATGAGAGGGGTATCGCCCGCGAGCTCCATGCGGACGGCGACGCGGACAGGGCGGGTTTCCTCCGCTTCGTCCTCGGTATCAAGGGAGCAGGCGGTGAGCGTCTGTCCTGCCAGAACGCCGCAGAGAGCAGAGGCCGTTTCCTCGCTCACCACGCGGCGGTGTTCTGCGGGCAGGGTGGGGAGCATGCGCACGCCGTCGTTGAGCCGCAGCCCCTTGATGATGCGCGGGGTGATGCGTTCCCCGCCGTTGGCGAGGGTGGCGTACACGGAGGCGAGTTGCAGCAGGGAGGCGCGCACATACTCCTGCCCCGCGCCCATGGCGGCGAGAACGGGGGAGCCGTTTTCCGCAGCGTCCGTCAAATCCTCCAAATCGCAGGCGGAATCGCCTTGGATGCCGATGCCCGTGGCCTTCGTCAGCCCGAAGGAATCCAGCGTCTGCTGATAGAGCGCGGGCCCGCAGGTGAGGGCGATGCGGGCAGCGGCGGGGGCGTTGTCGGAGAGCAGAGCCTCGCGCACGCTGAGCGCGGCGGGTGCGCCCGCGGGGGCGGTGAATTCACAGAGGTCCTCCTCGTCCTTAAGGATGAAGGGAGTCGCTTCCACCGAGCTGTCGAGCGTGAGAAGCCCCTTGTCCAGCGCGGCGGCGGTGCCGAGCACGCGGAAGGTCGCGCCCGGCACGATGACGGGGGCGAGAGCGAGGTCGTAGTCCGCTTCCTCTCGGCTCTCCTTCACCAAGGCCAGCAGCTGCCCCGTGGCGGCGTTCATCACCATGCCGCAGCCCCAGGCAATGTTCTCATCCCCGCGCATCAGTTCTGCCATGATATCCTGTGTGGCGTTCTGAGCGGCTTCGTCCACCGTCAGGACAAGGTTGCCCATCAGCACCGCTTTCTCGGGCAGCGGGCGCAGCATGGCCTCGACCTCGGGAGAATAGGTCTCGGCGTGACTTGCGGCGGCAAGTCCGAGAATCAGGGCGAGAGCTGTGCGGCGGAAGGATTTCATGCGTCAGCGTTTTTTCGTGGGTTCGGCGGTGGCGGCTTTGGCAGCTTCCTCGCTGCTCGCGCCTTCGGCTTTCTTCTTAAGATAGGCTTCATACGCCGCGGGGTCGCTCGGCTGCATGTTGAGGAGGTTGATGATGCGCTCGGCAGCGGCGTGGAAGATGGGCGCGGCGACCGTACCGCCGCCGGGGTTGCAGTCCGTGGGGTGCGGTTCGTCAATCACCGTCATGATGATGAACTTGGGATCGTCGATGGGCAGCACGCCCGCAAAGGACACCGTATACAGGCCCTCATAGTAACCGCCGCCGTCCTTCACTTTCTTGGCAGTGCCCGTCTTGCCGCCGATGCGGAAACCGGGGATAGCCGCCGCCGTGGCGGTGCCGCGGCGCACGGGGTCGGGGTTCTTGGCCTGCGTGACGGTCTCCAGCGCAAAGCGGAGGTCCTTTGCCGTGGCGGGGGACATGACGCGGCAGACTTCCGTGGGCTTGCACTCGTCGTACACGGAGCCGTCCGCGGCGATGATGCGGTCGATGAGGCGCGGCTTCATGCGCACGCCGTCATTGGCGATGGTGGCATACACCATGGCCATGTGCAGCGGGGAGACGGCGACCGAATAGCCGTAGGCGATGCGGGAGAAGTTCACGATGTTGGAGCCGTCCGCCAGCAGGCAGGCACCGCCGCTGGGCAGGTCGATGCCCACGGGCTTGTCGAGGCCGTACTTTTGGACATATTCCTTGTAATTCGGCCACTTGGCGGCCATGGCAATGTGTGCCGCGCCGGGGTTGCTCGACTTGGCCAGCACACCCCACACGGGCAGGGCGCCGTAGTTGAAACGGCCGTCGTTGATGGCCTTGCTGCCGTAGCCCACGGAGAAGGGTGAGCAACCGACGACGGAGTGGATATTGAGGATGTGCTTATCCACCGCGGCCGTCACGGCGATGACTTTGAAGGTGGAGCCCGGCTCGTAACGCGTCTGGGCGGCGAAGTTGAAGTCGCCCGTCAGCACGTTGCCCTTGTCGTCCTTCATCTTGCCGCGCTCGAACTTGCCGTCGGGGGTAATCAACTCCTTGGTGTTGAGGTCGAAGGCGGGGCGGCTCACCATGGCGAGGATGTCGCCCGTCTTGGGATCCACGATAATCATGCAGCCGCGCTTGGCGCGGAAGTGGCGCATGCCGGCGTCCAGCTCCTGCTCGACGATGGCCTGCAGACGCATATCGATGGTGAGACGCAGGTTCAGCCCATGCTTGGGGGCGCGGTAGCGGTCGTCCTCCGCCGCGAGCACCTGACCGCGGGCGTTGTGGCGGTATTCGCGCATGCCGTCCACACCCGCGAGATAGCTCTGGAAGTAGGCCTCCACGCCGCTCATGCCTTTGTTCTCGTGGTTCACGTAGCCGAGCACGTGGCAGAGCATCTCCGGCATCACGTAGGAGCGGCGCAGGTCGCTCTGCACCATGAGGCCGCGGATATGCGCGGCGGCGAGCGCGGCCTTGATCTTGTCCGCCTCATCCACCGTCAGGCCCTTGGCGAGCACAATCTGGTTGCGGAAACTCTTGGTTTTCTCCCCGCGGCGGATGGCCTCTTCGTTGTACTTGGCCGTGGCGGTCTGGGCGATTTTTTCAACGATGTCCTCTTTGGTGATGGGGCGCATGCGGCGCGGGGCCTTCTTCACGGGCTCGGGCGGGAGCGTCTCGGTGATGTACTTGCCGTTCTTGCCCTTGCGGCGGATGGTGCGGGGACGCGGGGCCTGCTCGGGGGCGGCGGGAGCGGCATTATCCTCCACCTGCATGGTGCGCAGGTAGGGGTAGATGATTTCGGCCACGAGGCGGTCGTGTTGGCGGAAGTAGTACTCGCAGACCTCGGGGTCGTAGTCGAGGCGGCGGTTGGCCTGAGCATCCTTGGGGTCAATCTCGGCGCGCAGGGCGGCTTTTTCCTCGCGGGTCAGGTCACGCTCGGCGTTGTTGAGCAGCTTCTTGTTGTACTCGTTGACGATGCTGCGGCGCACTTTAGGGTCGTCCGTCTCGTCCCAGCGGGGGTCATGGATGGCTTGGTTGTAGGCGAGGCCGTTCACCACGACCGTCAGCTCGCGGAGGTGGTAGCGGTCGGCAACGACCTCGGCGCTCTGGATGTTGTTGGTGAGAATCTCCTCGTTGCGGTCCATGATGATGCCGCGCTGCGCCGGGATGCGCTCCTCGTCAATCAGCTCATCTGCGGCGATGCGGCGGTGCTGGCTCGTGTCCACCACCTGCAACTCCACCAGGCGATACGCAATCACGCTGGAGGCGAGGCTGATGATGGCACAGAGCAAGGCGCAGCGGCCTGCAAACGGAACCTTGGTTTTCACGACGGAGACGAGGGAAACGGGGGAAGGAAACGGGAGGGGAAGGGGGCTCAGCGGGCGGTCAGGTGGGCGCTGTTGTCGCGGCGGGCCATTTCCAGCTGGCCGCGCTCGATGTCATGCAGCTCGGAGCTGTCCTGGCTCAGGCGGTCGCGCATAGCCCAGCGGTTCATGAGGGCGTTGGTCTTGGCGCGGTACTGGTTGGCGTTCATGTTGCAGACGGCAATCTCGCGGTGGAGCTTGTTGATATCGGTGTTGATGGCGACCTGCTCGCTCTTGAAGACGGCGTAGGTGACGCCGCCCGTGGCGACGAGAACGGCCAGCACAACCATGAAAATCAGGAAGCTGAAGCTCACTTGGTCGGCGTAGCGGGGGGAGGTGGTGGAAAGCGGAGCCATGGTGATGAAGAGGGGGATGAGGTGGAAAAAAAGGATGGTGTGTTAAAGCTTTTCGATGACGCGGAGTTTGGCGCTGCGGGCGCGGGGGTTGGCGGCCAGCTCGGCCTCGGAGGCCGTCAGCGGCTTGCGGAACACGAGGCGTGCAGCGTAGGCCGGGTTGGGGCGCGGGGCGGGCCACTCGGGGCGGTCGATTTCCGCGCGGGTCACGGTGTCGAAGGCGCGCTTTACGGCGCGGTCCTCGAGGCTGTGGAAGGTGATGACGGCGAAGCGTCCGCCGCTCTTGAGCAGGGAGAGCCCGCTCTCCAACAGGGCATCCAGCGCGCCCAGCTCATCGTTCACGGCGATGCGCAGGGCCTGGAAACTGCGGGTGGCGGGGTGGTTGCGTCCCTTGCGCGGCAGGACGGCGGCGATGATGTCCGCCAGCTGCGTGGTGGTGGTGATGGGGGCCTTCTCGCGCTCGGCGACGATGCGGCGGGCAATGGCGCGGGAAGCGCGCTCCTCGCCGTACTGCCACAGGATGTCGGCCAGCTCGCTCTCGGGGGCGCTGTTCACGATGTCCGCGGCGCTGCGGGGGGCGGCGGGGTTCATGCGCATGTCCAGCGGGCCCTCGTGGTGGAAGGAGAAGCCGCGCTCGGCCTTGTCCACCTGCGGGGAGGAGATGCCGATGTCGGCCAGAATGCCGTCCACCTGAGCCACGCCCGCTTCCGCCAGCAGAGCGGCGGCATTCCTGAAATTGCCCGCGAGAATGTGCAGACGGTCGCCGTAGGCCGCGAGGCGCTTGCGGGCAGCGGCGCGGGCGGCGGGGTCCTGGTCGATGCCCCAGACGGTCGCGCCCGCCTGCAACAGCAGCTCGGTGTGGCCGCCGCCGCCCAGCGTGGCATCAACGAAAACCTTTCCTTCCGCAGGCAGAAGAGCGTCCACGGATTCCTGACGCAGCACCGTCACGTGGTGAAAATCTTCATCGTCGGCCTGTTCCTCCGCCTGCTCGGCAGCGGCGGTTTCATCCTGCTTGGCGCGGCAGTCGGCCTGCCACTCAGCGGCGGCGGCGGGGGCCAGCGCCTCGGTCAGCGCGGGCAGGTGCCACAGCACCTCGGGGGTGGCGGCAGCCCAACGTGCGGTCATGGTGTCGAGACCCTCCTCCCCCGTCAGCTCCACCAGCACCTCGGCGGCGCAGGGGGTCAGGCGGAAGGCCAGCACGCCGGCCTCGCTCGCGAGCACTTGCGCGAGGGCGTCTACGCGCGCGTAAGAAAAGGCGGCCTGGGCACAGGTAGCCAGAGGTGCCTCCACGGCGCGGGTGCGCAGCTCGCGCAGTTCGGCCTCGGCGGCGGCCAGCTTGCCGCGCGCACCCTTGATACCGGCTTCGCACATGCGCTGCAGAAGGTCCTTTTTCGCCTGCTCCCATGCAGCGACAGCAGCGGGTTCAAGGGCGGCTTCCTCCCACATCAGCACCCGATAGCAGGTGCCGCTCGGCGGCGCATCGGCAGCCCGGTAGATAGGTCCGTTCGGGCTCATGAGAGGATGTGGAAGAGCTTGTCGAGTTCAATCTTAGCGACGGCATCGGGGCTGTTGACAGCCGCGAAGTCGGCGGGCGACCACAGCTCGAAATACGCTCCGCGACCGACGAGGACAACCGAGTCCGTCACGCGCAGACGTTCGCGCTGTGCCTTGGGAATGAGCAGCTTACCCTGCGAGCTGACCTCTGCCTCAAAACAGCGTCCTGTGATGAGGCCGATGTAGCGGTCGATGTCGCCGGGCTCAGCTCCGCGCGCTTCGGCCTGCGAGCGGATGGTGTTGAGCTTCTGCTCAAAAGCGTCGCGGGTGTAGCACTTCACCACGGGGTAGCCCTCGCTGGTGGCCTCGATGAGCGTCAGCACGGCATCGTGCGCGGCGCGCCAACCCGCCGGCACCGCGACTCGGCTCTTCGAGTCCGGCTTGTGGGTCACGTTGCCCGTGAACATGACTGTGGATACATTGCTCATTCCGTTGCGTACACTTCGCTGCACCTACAGTACACATCGGTGCACAAAAAGTCAACGTCAATTTCGATAATCACCTCCCTTTTTTCTGCCCGCCCGCGAAAATGTGCGCCCTACCCCGTATATCACAAAAAAATGCCGCCGAGGCTGCTCCCGACAAGTGGGGTCCGAATACCGCTGCTACCTCTCGGTCCTGACGGGGTTTTCCGGCCACACCTCCGGGGAGCCCCGGCGGCGAGCGCAGTGTGCCACAGCGGCGGAGAGAAGTCAAGTATGAAAGCATTCGACAAATCGCGGATTTGTAGAAGTCTTTGGGATTATCCTGCGCGGCAAGGCCGCGCACGCTTTTA
>JAKSOV010000003.1 GCA_024405415.1 Akkermansia sp. | reverse complement strand
TAAATAGTACCTAGTACATAGTACCTAGTAAATCCCGACAAATTCCCATTTGTCGCTCCGTCAGAGCGCGCGGCCGAACACGGCAGAGCTTCTGCCGCTGGCTTCCAGCGCAGCGCGGCGGGAGGGCGGGAGTGTGCCGCGGGAAAGCTCCGCGTAGCCCAGGCGGTCGCGGAAGTAGGAGACGGCGCTCTGCGAAATGGCAAAGAGGGTTTTCACCCCCTGCTCTTTCGCCGTCTTTTCAATGAAGCGGCAGAGCGCGCGACCATAGCCGTGGCCCTCGTAGTTTTTCTTAATAAAGAGGCAACCCAGCTCCGCGGACTGCGACTCGGGATAGGGATAAAGCGCTACGCAACCCACGATGGTGTCGTCCAGCGTGTAGACGTAGTAGCAGTTGCGCTGGTCGCGGATGCTTTCGTAGTTGCGGGGGATGAGCTTCTCGCTCACTACGCTGCGCGCAATCATCGACAGCAGCTCGGGGATATCATCCTCATGCAGCGGGCGGATGTCGCGGTAAGAGTCCGTGTGCACCATGGTGCCCACACCTTCCTCGGAGAAGAACTCATCGAGCAACACGCCGCGATGACAGCCGTCCAGCAGGTGCACACGGGGAATCCCGCGGCGGCAAAGCGACGCGGCGGCCAGCAGCACCTCCGGGTGGGTGCAGGCAGGGGCAGCTTTCTCCACATCTTTCTCGCGGATGGCGAAGATGGGCGTGCCGTTCTGCAAGGGCACCTCACCGGACTGGAGACAGATGTATTTCGAGGCGCCGAGACGCACGGCGAGGTTCACGCTGCCCTCGTCGAATCGCCCGCTGACGCCCGATGCAACGATGGCCACCTGACGGCGGCCGATGATTTCGCTCACACGCTCAATGGCGGCAGCCCCCGCGCTGAGCGGTTGCTCCGCCACGGCGGCATGCAGCTCGCACAGGGCCGCGCGGCGGGCCAGTTCCGCCGTATCTGCCCCCTCGGCAATCAGGACGATGCGCACGCCGATTTCGTGCAGCGCGTCCACATCCAACAAAGCGTCCACCAGCTCCTCCGCCCCCAGCAGGGCTGCGTCGATGCCGAGCACGAAGAGACGGCCGCGGAAATACGGCACATACTCCAACGCGGAACGGACGTTCATGGCGGCGGGGACGGGTTAGGTGAGCTTACTCCAGCGAGCCGGAATCCGCGCTGCCGAGAGTCTCACCTTCCACTTCCATGGAGGGGACGGGGGCATTCGGCGTTTCGAGCACGAGCTCACCGCCCTCAGGGCGCTTGATGCTCTTGACGGAAATCTTCTTCTTGGGCAACACCATCTTCTTTGTGCTGCGGGGCACATCCTGCGGGCGAATGGCACCGCTCATGGATTCCCCCGCGGGCAGCACATCAGCAGCCTCGAGAACAGGCTCCGTAAGGGCCTCTGTCGTCGCGGCGGCAAGTCGCGCCTGCTCCTCGCGGCGAGCCTGCGCTGCGGCGGCTTCGGCCTGGCGCTCGTGAATCATGGCGAGCTGGTCGCGCAGGGTGGAGAGCAGGTCGCCGCTGCCGAGGATATCGGTCACATCGTCGCTCTCATCCTCCGCCTGACTGGCGGGCAGAGAGGCGAGGAAGTCCTCGAACGCGGAGAGGTTCGTCGTGCTGCGGAAGAGGCCGTTGAGAATCTCGAAGTCGATGTTGTGCATCAGCGTCTCGAAAATCTCGTACGCCTCCTTCTTGTATTCCACCAAGGGGTCGCGCTGGCCCTGAGCGCGCAGGCGCACGCCTTCGCGCAGGGCATCCATATCCGTCAGGTGCTTCTGCCAGAGCTTGTCGATAGCCTGGAGCATGATACCGCGCTCCATCTGGTCCACACGGTCAGGGCGCTCGCCCTCCACCTTCTTTTCGTACATCTCCTTCACCTTGCCGATGATGAGCGCGGCCACTTCCTCGGGCGTCTTGTCCTTGAGGTCGCTCTCCTTCTCGCTCCAGCCCATGGGGAAGGTGGCGTTCACCCACTGCAGCAGGTCGATGGTGCGGACGGAGCCTGTCTCATCCTCGTTGAGGTACACCTCGCACTTGTAGTTCACGCCGCTCTCCAGCGCATCCCAGAGCATGGCGCGGGGATCTTCGGAGAGGAGGGCGTCGTTGCGCAGGGCGTAGACAATCATGCGCTGCTGGTTCATGACATCATCATAGTCCAGCACGTGCTTGCGCCACATGTAGTTGCGCTGCTCCACGCGCTTCTGCGCGCCCTCGATAATCTTGTTCATGAGGCTGTGCTCCACACCCTCGCCCTCCTGCATGCCGAAGCGGTCCATCATCTTCGTCATGCGCTCGCTGCCGCCGAAGTTGCGCATCAGGTCATCCTCGAAGGAGAGGAAGAACTGGGACGCACCGGGGTCGCCCTGGCGGGAGCAGCGGCCGCGCAGCTGGCGGTCGATGCGGCGGGATTCATAGCGCTCCGTGCCGAGCACGAAGAGGCCGCCCAGCTCCGCCACGCCTTCGCCCAGCTTGATGTCCGTGCCGCGGCCTGCCATGTTGGTGGAGACGGTGACGGCACCCTTCTGCCCGGCGCGGGCGACAATCTCGGCCTCTCGCTGGTGGTTCTTGGCGTTGAGCACCTCGTGCGGCACCTTGGCGTACTTGAGCATGCGGGAGAGGGTTTCGGAGGCATCCACGCTCGCCGTGCCGATGAGCACGGGCTGGCCCTTCTTGTGCAGCTCCACAATCTTGCCCACCACGGCGTTGTACTTCTCGCGGCGGGAGCGGAAGATGAGGTCGTTGAGGTCCTCGCGAATGCAGGGGCGGTTCGTGGGGATGGGCAGCACGTCGAGCTTGTAGATGTCGTGGAACTCGGCGGCCTCCGTCTCGGCGGTGCCTGTCATACCGGCAAGGCGGCGGTACAGGCGGAAATAGTTCTGGATGGTGATGGTGGCGTAGGTCATGTTCTCGGCCTCCACTTCCACGCCTTCCTTGGCCTCCACGGCCTGGTGCAGACCATCGCTCCAGCGGCGGCCGGGCATCTCGCGGCCCGTGTTCTGGTCGATGATGACGATTTTGCTGTCCTTCACCACATACTCCACGTCCTTTTCGTAGATGGTGTAGGCCTTGAGCAGCTGGCTGGTGGTGTGCAGACGGGCGCCCGTGTCGTCGAGGCGCTTGAGCAGCGCGGTCTTGCGGGCTTCCTTCTCGCGCTCGGTCAGCGTCTCATCCTCGTCAATGTTGACGAACTCCGTGCCGATGTCGGGCAGCGTGAAAGCCTCGGGGTGGCCGGGGCTGACGAGCTCACGGCCCATGTCGGAGAGGTCGGCATCATGCGTCTTTTCATCCACGGTGAAGTAGAGTTCCTCCTTGAGCTTGTACAGCTCCGTCTTGCGGGGGTCCTGGTACAGGAACAGCTCGTATTTCTCCACCATGCGGCGGTAGTCGGGGTCCTGCTGGCTGCGCATGTAGGCGCGGTTGCGGGGCTGGCCGAGCTTCACCTTGAAGAGGCAGCGGCCCGCCTTGTCCACATTGCCGGCCTTGCCGGCCTCCATGGCCTGCGTCATGAGGTTGTTGCAGAGGTCAATCTGCGCTTTCACCACCTTCTCAATGGCGGGCTTCAGGGCGTCGTACTGCTGCTCGCGCTCCACCACGGCGGGGCCGCTGATGATGAGCGGCGTGCGGGCTTCATCGATGAGAATGGAGTCCACCTCGTCGATGATGGCGAAGTAGTGACCGCGCTGCACCTGGCTTTCTTTGTTCTGCGCCATGCCGTTGTCGCGCAGGTAGTCGAAACCGAACTCGGCGTTGGTGCCGTAGGTGATGTCGCAGGCGTACATGCGGCGGCGGATGTCACTGGGCATCATGCTCTGGATGCAGCCCACCGTGAGGCCGAGGAATTGGAAGAGCGCGCCCATCCACATGGAGTCGCGGCGGGCGAGATAGTCGTTCACCGTCACCACGTGTACGCCGAGGCCCGTGAGGGCGTTCAGGAACACGGGCAGCGTGGCAACCAGCGTCTTGCCTTCACCCGTAGCCATCTCGGAGATAAAGCCGCGGTGCAGCGCAATGCCGCCCAGCAGCTGCACATCAAAGTGCACCATATCCCAGCGGATGGGCGTACCGCACACATCCACATCGGTGCCGCAAAGCAGGCGGGCGCCGCACTTGGCAGCGGCAAAAGCCTCGGGCAGAATCTGCTCCAGATACTTGGCGCGCATCTTGTCGAACTTCGGCTCGATATCCGCAAAGGCGGTCTTACCCAGCTCGATAGATTCCGGCGTCGGCTCGATATGCGGCAGCTTGGGGAACTCCTTGCTCAGGCTCTCGAAGCGCTCATTGAGGGTATCGGCAATCTGCTGCATCTGCTCCCTGCCCATGGAGAGGATCTGGCCGCGGGTGGGCAGGTCCATGGGGGTGAGGCGGTGCAGGTGTTTCTGCCATTCGCGCGTCTTGCTCACCAGGAAATCGCGGTCCTTGTCCTTCCACTCCTCCTCAAAGGCAAGAATTTTCTTCACCACGGGCTTGAGCTTGCGTACCTCGCGCTGGTTCTTAGAGCCGACGATTTTGTTGAGAATCCACTTAATCATGATGTAAAACTGGGGGAAGAGCTTAGGTGACGTGACACTCCGCCACGCCCGCGGGCATAACGCGCGGTGCGGGATTGTACACCGAAAAGCCTTTCAATGCAAGCTCAAGGCTTGATTTGGCAGCGCAAATGACAGAAAACGCCGCAGTCCAAGCTCAATAGCGCTCCGTCGGTACGAATTTGCAGCAAAACACAGCCTCGCCCTCGGCATGCAGTACAACATCAATGCAGCCCGAGCGATGATGCACGGTGTAGGCATCGTGCGCCTCGGGCGGAGGGGGAGAGAAACGTCCCTGTCGCTCCGGCGAGAGCACGGCGGAGCGCAGCACGGCTACCAAACGAGTGTTGCTCATGCCTTTCATCTGCTCATAATCGTCCGTCGGCAGAGTGAGAGAGGGTACATTTTTCGGGTTCACGCGCGCACTATACACGCAGACCCGCGCTTTGTCAAGAGATGCGGAGGCAGGGGCGACAATGGGGGATTTGTCGATTTGTGATTGGGAATATGCGATTTGAGATTTTTGATTTGGAAATAGAGTGCGCCTTTCGCCGCATGGATAGAAAAACCGGTCTGACGCAAGTGTCAGACCGGTTTCCTCATTTTGCGCCGTTCTTGTCTAGGCGGAGCTTTAGCGGAGACGGAAGGCGCGCGAATCGTCTAAATCACAAATCAAAAATCACACATTGCTTATCACAAACCATCTCGGCAACCTCTCATCCGCCTCTTCCCATCACCCACCATGCACACTTAGCATCAACTCATTAGACATCCACGTAAAAAAATTGATTTTTTTTAGCAGTTTTTACTTGACTTTTCTTTCCGCTGCGCTATACTGAGCGCACCGCAACAGCGGATGCCAAACAAGGCAACGCGCCCATAGCTCAATTGGATAGAGCATCTGACTACGGATCAGAAGGTTTGAGGTTCGAATCCCCATGGGCGTACTTCTCTAAAACAGGTCGCAAGACAACAAAGAGCGGGTTGAACAAAACCCGCTCTTTTGTTTTCTCAACACTCTGTGGCAGAGGTCTACACAACGGGGGCGTCTTTGGTTTCGACTGAACACTCGAGTCGCCGGCTGCATGTGGTGGTTGAACGGCTGGCCACCTTAAAAGCCGCTCAAAACATTAAGTGCCTATTCCAATAACGAATACGCCATGGCTGCCTAAGATTGGCGCCTAGCTCCGAATCCTGACGCCTACTGGGGAGGACGAGCCTAGCTTTAGTAGGCAGGTGCGCAGCGGGGTGACCGCGCTGCGTATGACATCCACAGGTTACTGGCTTGGTGCAAGGCTGACGCGGAGCGGCGCACCGGTGAGAGCAGCAATCCGCGTCTGAACATGGAGATGCTTGCGTCAAAGGTGTTTAGGACAGGGGTTCGACTCCCCTCGCCTCCACTTCGCAGCCCCAAGGCTTTTGCCTTGGGGCTGCTTCGTTTCGGCTCGGGGAGTCTCACCCCTGCCCACCCTGGGGCAGTCCCCACTCGGCTTCGCTTCGCTCAGCTTCCCCCGCAGAAGTGTCTGCGGGGCTCGGGGTTGGAAAGCCCACCGGGCTTTCCAAGGTTCGACTCCCTCCTGATTACCTCAGCTCTGCCCCTGCCGTTCGTTTCGGCTCGGAGAGTCTCACCCCTGCCCACCCTGGGGCAGTCCCCACTCGGCTTCGCTTCGCTCAGCTTCCCCCGCAGAAGTGTCTGCGGGGCTCGGGGTTGGAAAGCCCACCGGGCTTTCCAAGGTTCGACTCCCTCCTGATTACCTCAGCTCTGCCCCTGCCATTTCGTTTCGGCTCGGAGAGTCTCACCTACGGTTGATTCGAGGCTGCACCTGCGGTGCAAGCCGGTCCGCCTTACCTCGCTGCGTTGATTCGCCCCCGGTCATCGGCGGCTTTCGGACTTCGGATATGACAAAGGGCTGCCAAATCGGTTTGCCAAAGCGGCGCGCTTCTGCTATTCTTGCGGTGCGCTGTTATGAGTTTACGCGAACGTCTGGATGAGATTCTGCCGACCCTGTTGCCCGCCGAGGAGGCGGAGGCGATTAAGGGGCGCGAGCTGATTGCCCGCGTGCGCGCTGTGCTGGGCGATGATTACTCCGACCACACGCTGCGTTCGCAGTTCTCGTTCATGGTGCTCGACCCCGCGTCCTGTTTGGCGCGTGTGGAGAATGGGCAGGGATACTACCTGCGACGCCCGGGGGATGAGGATTCGCTGCAAAACCTCTTCCGCGACGGCAGCGCCGCGCTGCGCGAGAGCAGCAATCTCTACCACAAGGCCCTTGCGCTCGCTGTACGCCTGTACGACACGGCGGGGCTGGGCGTATTTGTCTACCCGCCCGAGGAGGCGGAGAGCTGGGAGCGCCCCGACCTCGTGGCCGTGCAGTGGCCGACGGGGCATGCTGAGGCGGATGGGGCCTACGTGATTGAGGACGCCGAGTCCGCCCCCACTTTCCGCGCCGTGACGGTGGCGCTGGCTGATACGGAGGAGGACGCGCGCCGCGCCTTTTACCGCGCGCTGGCCTGCGGCTTGTGGGCGGAGGAAAGCGAGCTGCTTTTGCTGCCGGGGGCGGAGGCACCGGAGGAACTCTCCCGCCTGGCCGCGCGTTTCGGCGTGGGGGTGCGCTGCCTGTCGGCGGATGCCGAGCTGCTGGAGGAGATGCCGGGGGCGGACGAGATTTTCCGCATGAGTGCGGCAGAGGCGCGCGAGCTGCTGGGCGGTGTGGCGCTCACCGCGCTCTCTCACCCGCGCCCGCGCCGACGCTGCGAGGCGGACGCCGCTGACCTGCCCGCTACCGCCGTGGTGCAGCAATGGGCCAAACATTGCGTGAGCCGAGGCCGTATCGAGGCCTGTGAGCAACGCGTGGCCGTCAACTGATTTTCACGATTTCCCTGCCCTATGTACCGAAAGCTTTTCCACCTGTTAGCGGGCCGCCGCTATTTCCGCCTGTTTCTGCTGGCGGGGCTGTTGATGCTCTTCCGCGGCGGGCAAGGACTGTACGAGGGCATTGTCTATGTGCGCCACACGGCGGCGGTGCCGGGCGTGGTGGTCGATGTGCGCCAGCACCCCTTTGAGAGCATGACCGCCGCCCTGCGCGGCGGTGATTATCGCGCCGAGACGGCCTACCAACCCATCGTGCGGTTCACCCTGCCCTGCGGTGTGACGGTGACGCGCCTCCTGCCCGATGATGATGCGCAGGATTACCGCGAGGGAGAGACGGTCTTCGTCCGCACCTATGAGGCAGACCCCACGGGGGCGCGGCTCAACAAGGCGAAGTTCCTGTGGGGTGAAGGTGCAGCGCTCGCCCTGGGCGGCATGGCGCTGATGCTGCTCGGGCGCTTGCTTTACGGCCGCCCCTTCTTCCGCCGCACACCGCGGAGACCTGCGGCCACGCAGGCTGCCCCCGCACGCCGCGAAGAGCGCCCCGCACCCGCTCCGGCTCCGCGGGAACAGCGAGCCCCCCGCAAGCGCGAACAGCAGGGGCAGCTGGACCTCGGGCTTGATGCCCCCCCCGCCAAGCCCAAGCGCAAGCGCAAATCCCCCGCTGCGGAGGGGGCCGCCCCCCGCAAACGCAAGAAAAAGGAGGCCTGACGACCATGGCGCGCATGTACCCTGCCCAACTGCCGCAGAAGGTGCAGTTCGGCGAAAAGCTTGTTTACGAGGAGCTGTCCAAGCTGCCCGAGGATTGGGTGGTATTCCACGATGTGTGGGAGCACTATCGCATCAGCCGCCGCAAGTATGTGAATTACGAGGCGGATTTCATCGTGCTGGTGCCGGGCTACGGCTTTGCCGTGCTGGAGGTGAAGGACTGGTCCCACGTACGCATCGTGGACGGCGAGTGGCAATGCAAGAGCAACTACGAGGGCGCGGCGTGGAAATCGCTCGGGCACAAGAAAAGCCCGCTGAACCAAGCATACCTCGCGCTCAAGCACCTCACGAAGGGGCTGGCGGCCGCAGGCGTGATTTCCCCGAAAGAGGCCGAGCAGCCCGAGCACCGCTGCATGGCTGTGCTGACCAACTGCTACCCCGCCAAGGAGACGCTCGATGCCGTGGATGAGGACCGAGACATCGGCGGGAGCAACAATCTGCCGCTGGAGACGCTCTACCTCTGCGGAGCGGATGCCCTGCGCACCAATCTGAAGACGCGACTTCTGCGACTGTTCACGCAGCACCGCGACGCAGGGGCGTTGATGACAGGGGAAATGGTGGCAAACATCACGAACTATCTGGCGCCCACGCAGCATTTCAACTTGGATTTACCGACCTATCTCGAGCTCATGGATGAGGCCGGCGCGCCCCTGCGCGATCTGCTCCCGATGCTGGAGGAGAGCACGGGCGGCATCATGGTGGAGGGCTGTGCGGGCAGCGGCAAGACCGTGCTGGCACGGCACGAGGCGGCACGACAGGCTGCGAGGCTCCCGCGCGACGGGCAGCACCGCCTGCTGATGCTTTGCTACAACCACAATTTGGCGCACTTCCTGCGCAAATGCCCCGAGCTGCACGCGCAGGCAGACGTGCTCACGGTCTCCAATTTCCACGAATACTGCGAGCATGAGCTGCTGGAGCCCGCGGGGGCAGCGGGGCTCATGGCGCGCGACGGCAGGGACCCGCTGTCCGACGCAGCGCTGGCGTTCCTGCAGGAACACGCGGATGCAGCACCGCACTATGAGAGCATTTTTGTGGATGAAGCTCAGGATTTTCGCGCTGCGTGGTGGGCGCTGATTCAACGCTGGCTGGCCCCCGCCGGCAAGCTCTACATCTTCGGCGATTCCCGCCAGCAGCTCTACGGCACCCGCGGCCCCATCCCCGAGCTTCCCACGCGCGTCCGCCTGCGCCGCAACCTGCGCAATGCGCGCGAAATCGCGCAATACAGCGCGGCCTATCTGCCCGAGGAGCGCCGCTCCGCGAGTCTCCCCTTCGGCGGCAGTCCCATCCTCCTGAAGACGGGAGGAAATAGCCCGCAACAGCGCGCCGAGCTGGTGCGTGAGTGCATTGCAGAGCTTCGCCGCCGCTCCAAAGTTTACGTAGCGAACCGCGACATTGTGGTCCTTTCCCCCTGGACAGCCCGAAACGAACGCAGCTGTTTCCCCCACCTGGCGGATATCCTCGACTACGCAGACCACCCCGAAACGCCCGCAGAAATCGAGCAGCGGCACCGGCGCTGCGCCGACATCAACAGCGCCAAAATCCTCGGCGATACCATCAAATCCTTCAAAGGCCTGGAAGCGCCCTACGTCATTCTCACCGACATCTGCGCGGAGGATGAGAGCCATGGCTTCAATCGCGACGCGTTCTACGTTGCCTGCACCCGCGCCAAATACGGCCTATGCATCATCCCCACGCCGAGCGGAGAGGAGCTCGCGCGCCGCCACGCGAACAGGGAGTGAAAGGCGGCTCGACAAATGGGGATTTGTCGGGATTTACTAGGTACTAGGTACTAGGTACTATTTATCAAGTTCGGCGGCTGCCGCCGCGAGATAACGAACCCGTTCTGACGCAAGCGTCAGAACGGGTTTCCCATCCTTGCGGCGACAGCCGCACTCTATTCAAAAATAGTACATAGTACCTAGTACATAGTAAATCTACAAATCCTCATTTATCGCTTCGTGGCGGCAAAGGAAAAGGCCGCCATCTCGCAACGAGACGGCGGCCTTGATAAGAATGAAGACAAAATTTACTTACCCTTGCCCTGGAACACCTTCACAGGAGCCTCAGGCGTAGTCGCAGGAGCAGGCGTGGTAACCTTGCAATCCTTCGGGAAGGGACGAAGCTTGGGCATGGGCTGGGTCTGGCAGCAGCAGGAGCTGAAACCGACGGCGCACGCAACAGCGAGGAGGAGAGACGTGAACTTCATAGAAAAGATTGGTTGCTTGAATCCGATGTCATTGAAACAAATTCATGAGAGAGAGTCAACACAAAATTGATGCACCCCGCATTTTTTCCGCAGCCTCCGTTCGTTCGGCCTCAAAAAGAAGCACATCAAAGGATTCCGGCTATGGCTCAACAGACATTTCGGACTGCATCAGCAGCCCCGGCTTTAGCGGGCGCGCGCATTTATCACGTATCTTTTGCTTGAAAATTCTCCCTTCCGCTGCCATAATCCCCCTACCCCCATGGCACGGCGCAAAAAAAATCTTTTCGGCAACAAGGCAGAGAGCGGCCAGCGCATGCAGCGCGTGCTGCTGTGGTGCGCCGTGGCGGCGGTCTGCCTGCTGGTGGCGGGGGTAGCGGCGTGGTACCAAACGCTGGCCTACCTGCAGGGGGACTCCTTCCGCCGCACGCTGGCAGAACATTTGCGCAACAGCGCCCACGCCGCAGAACTGGCTCTGCACAGCAACTTGCGCCTTGACGGCGACCGCGTGGAGGAGGACGGCCTGACGCTCAGCGGCGCAGGGGCGCTGCGCTCCGCCCGCGCGGGCCACATCAGCATGGATGTTGACCGCGCTGCGCTGGCGGGCCGCGTGGTGCATATCCGCAAAGTTTCCGTGGATGACGGCGAGCTTGTCTTTGAAAGCGACGCGTCTGCCAAAGCTACCCCCACTGCGAAAAAGCAGGGCAAACCGCACAAGACCAAGCCTGCACCGGCCAAAACCACCGAGACAAGCGCCGCCGGCAAGCCCGAAAAGGCCTCCAAAAGCTCCTTTTTCACCCCCAAGCGGCAGGAGCTGGAGCTGCTGGAATGCAAAGCGGCGGACCTCATCTTCCGCCGCAGCGGGCAAAGCATCAGCCTGCTCAATTGCGCGCTGACCAGCACCCCCATGAAGAAAGGCGGCTGGCAACACCAGCTGGAAAACGGCCGCGTGCACACCCCCTTTGATTTCCTGCGCGGCGCAAGCCTCAAATCCGCCACCGTCACACAGGAGGGCGAGCGTCTGGACCTGACGGACTGCCGCCTCATGCTCTCCCCCGGCGAGATGCGCGTGCGCGCCCATGCCGAGCGCGGCACGGGCAAGTGGTCCGCCAATGTGGCACTCAACAAAGCCAGCGTCTCTCCCCTGCTGCGCGGGGATTGGCAGAAGCGCCTCACGGGCGAGCTGTTCGGCAAGCTGACCCTCACGGGCAGCGCAAACGCGCTCGAAGCGGGCGAAGGCTACCTCTCCCTGCAACAGGGCGTGTTGGAAGGGCTGCCCTTCCTCTCCGCCCTGC
The DNA here is from genome assembly GCA_024405415.1 of Akkermansia sp. Lineage (GTDB taxonomy): Bacteria > Verrucomicrobiota > Verrucomicrobiia > Verrucomicrobiales > Akkermansiaceae > Akkermansia. Next base: position 50,185 of record JAKSOV010000003.1, on the reverse strand, counting down.
CCGCGGGCGGCGGCTACCCCTACCGCCGCTTGGAGCTGGAGAAGGCGGAATGCCGCATCTCCTACCCCTACGAGGCGCCCGAGCGCAACCTGCACGATGCGTGGCTCTTCGATGGCATCAACATCCGCTCCGCGGGCGGTTGGCTGCGCGTGCAGGGGCATGTCATCATCGCCGCGGACCACACGCTGGGCGGCACCCTCACCATCGGCATCCCCGCCGCCGTGGCGCAGGCTCTGCCCGCCGCGGGTGCGCTGCAAAGCATTTTTAATGCACAGGGAGAGGCGGGCTATGCGTGGCTCAACCTCAACCTCAGCGGCACCTTGGAGGACCCGGAGGAGGATCTGAGCGTGCGCTGCGCCGCGCTGATGCAGAGCCTTCTGCCGCAGGCTGCCGCCAAGACGGCCGACACCGCGGAGCAGATGTTCCGCGCACTGCTCTCCCCCGCCGCCCCCGCACCACAGGAGGACGGCGAGACAGCCCCCGCGCCCTCTCCCGCTGCGCCGCTGAAAGCCGCGGCAGAGGGTGTGCAACAGGGCATCAACGGCGCCCTCAAACTCCTTTTCTGACCACCATGAGCTCCTACCCCTCCCAGTACATCGACTGCATCTGCACCATCCGCGAGCGCTTTGCCCCCACGGCCTACCACGCCACCCTGCCCAACGGCAAGGAGACGGTCGCCTTCGTGCAGAAGCGCGAGGCCGCCCTGCTGGACACGCTCAAACCCGGCGACCGCGTGGTAGTCACCATCTGCCCCGCAGACTTCGACCGCGCCCACATCCGCCGCATGGCGGAGGAGTGAATTTTCCCCTCATTCAAACAGGACCTTGCCACCACCATTGCGAAGCAGTTGGCTTTGGATAAACGGAACCGATCAAGGCATCATCGGGCACGGACAGCCAAACGCAGCAGGGCACACACTCCAATCCCATTCTTCTGTTTTTTCTACCAAGGCAGATTTATCTGACGCAGCAGGCGCTTGCGGTGGCAGTTTCTCTTTTTCTGCAGATTCGTTCTCCGTGTGTGTCTGCTTTTTCCCTGTTGCAACTGTTTGTTTCGGACGCCCATCCTGCTCCCCCCCGCCCAGAGCATGATAATGCCAACACTCATGGATTTCGTCCTGAAAAAACAGTCCGGTAATCGAGACAAAAATATGTGTACTCCTGCCTATTCCTGATGTTCCCCGGAATTGCAGAATCTCCGACACCGAGGCAGAAAAAACGCCCACTCTCTTCTCTTCGGCATTTCTCATAGTGTGAGCCTCATCCACCGACTTATCTTTTACAAGATTTTTATCTTTAGGTTCATGGTGAACACTTATCAACGTCAGCACCACGGCCAAGATAAGCAGCATGATAAAGCATAGCGACTTTTGTTGAATATCAGAAAAGGTCATAACTATTTAATATGTATAATTTTCTCCAACGAGGAAATCAAAATTCGGATGGCGATCTTGCGGTTATTTTGAAAATCAGCTGAAGCGTTTATTTCCTTGCGTGACACCAGCTTCAACTCATGCAATTCAGCTAAAATTGTATTTCGCTCAGATACCGAGAGGGAGCCTTCTCCAAAAACGACACGACATAAAGCGCCCCACACAACAGCAAAAGAGAGCACCGTAAATGACTTCGGGATAATCCCAGTATAATCCTCTTTCCACATTTCAATTCGCAATGCAGCTAATAAGTTCTGACGAATTTTAGTTCGTTCATCTACATCCTGAAGACTAAGAGAGAGCGTGTTGCGAATATATTCTTCCACACCCTTTTTCATATGGCTTGCATATTGTTTAGCCGGAGCATCCTGGCCGACTATCCAACATTGTTTCTCGCGGTCCAGTTTAACACCATTTACAATTCTCTCGGCGACCTTTCGCCCATAGTCCTTGATTACTATATGAAGGACTCTATCTACGAGTGGCTGAGAGCCGTTACCCTCTCTGGCTCCGAGCAAAGCTTCACTTAGACGGGGGGCATCAGGAATGGGCTCCAGAGCAAACCTATCATTTCTATGCTCCAAAAGAGTCTTAACCAGCCGTTGGGTCAAGTCAATCTCCAGCAGCTCCAGTTGCCTTGCTCCCATCTTCTTCCATGTCCCACTCGTAGATGATTGCTTATCTTCAGCCACGCAATATGCATCCAACAGTTGTAATACCCAACCATAATAATGCAACGGCATCCCGGAATCCCGCATTTCCTCTGTTTCCATCAATTGCCGGCATTTTTCTGCTAAATCAGGCGTATCACTGACATCGGCATGCCGCACCGCATATCGCATCAAACTGATGAACATGGCCGCCTTTTCATACGCAAGGATTCTCCTCTCATCCGCATGATGTTTCAGGAACTCAATTTTGTTTTCATTTTTCTTAAATTGTTCAAAACACTCTGCACATTCCTCATCAAGTAATACGCTGCCCGCTAAATAGGATTGTTCCAGAGCAAACTTTAATACATTCTTATCCGCCTTGGACAAATTGTCCATCAATTCTAATACGAGGGAGAACTGCGTAATTTTTTGCTCAAATGGTTTCCAAATAGCAGGGAACTCGCTCTTGTTCTCAGAGCTTTGCTCATCTACATTCTTTGAATTATAGTGCCATTCGAACAATTCGGCGAGAGCATCTTTAGGATTTTCCATCTTCTCCATATGCACCACTATGGACGGAGTCACCACACGCAGTGCTTCCAAGAAAAATATTGCATCGCTGAAGGAGAGCCCCACCCCGCCACTCTGCATCACCGCATCTTGTTCATCACTAAGCTGCATGCGGCCTACAAAGTGAGAATCAATGAAAGCCAGCCTTGCCATGATATTCTCAATAATTCTCGGACTATGTAAAGACAACCTATTCGTAGAGCACCATTTTTGCAACCGCTCTCCTCCACCGGCTTGTTGGGCGAGATACAACATATAAGGAACACGATATTCTTGCGCCACCTGCGGCATAGGAATAACCTCATCAAATATTTTTAGAAACGTATCATCCAAAATCTTTGCAATCTCATCACCTATCTCTGCCATTTCCCCATATGCGACACCGCAAATTGTCACCAAATACGGAATATTTTTCAATCGCTCGATAAAAGGAAACAACTTCTGCAATTTATCCGCTCCGCAACGATCCAGATTATCTAAGATGAGGACATATGCTTGACCTTGTAACTGTATTTGTCTGCCAAGGGACTCCGTCACAGAACCGGCTCCGCTGACACCCGTCGTCAAGACCCTAAAAACATCCTCTGCCAAACCGGCATGCGGCACATGCAAAACCTTTAAGAGCGCCACCAATATTCGCCCCCAATGTTTGTATAATCGCACATCTCTCTCTTGGATTGCGGAAGCCAAACTCTCTGAGATCTCATCCCACATAGCCTCAACAGTATCGCATTTCCATACATCTACTGATGCATACTTGAAAGCTCTCTGCCATGGCTCCGTTGCACGCACACCATCCTGATTCCGGAGCAATTCGTTAATCACATAATGAATCAGGTGACTCTTACCTTCACCCCATGTTCCGGTTACCGCCACAGTAATACCTCTGCCTTGCACCTGCGCCAACCGCTTTCGGATATTGAGGCTCAGCTGTTCATATAGAAGTCGTCGCCCCAATACGTCAGGCTTGAACGGAATATCCTGCTGTTTGTATTCCGGCAAAAATGCGGGACCAAAAATAAAAGCCAACACAGCGCCTCCGATAACATAGGGAAGAAGAGTTTGGCATGAGAAGCCGCATGCGTACAAACATACAGCAAACAGTACGATGGGCGACCAGCGGATAACATGGAGAATATTTCTCCGGCGATACGCCCATGTATAATAGGAGACCATATACCGGAATACCAACCACCACATCACGACAAATGAAGAAGCACCGGCAATCAACCATGAATCATCTTGCAACATCTTGTTGCAGCTGAGGCAAGCAAATATTCGAGGTGCCAGATGCACCATCAGGATAACGCAATAGACGCCCAAGCCCAACGACACGAAGGCAATGAGAGAGCTAAGCCATTGCCAAGGATGAAGATTTTTATCTACTTCTCGTGTCCGCTCATTTACATTTTTCTGTTTTTCCGCACACATATTTGTTACTTGCATTAATCCGAAAGTAGATTTGCAGTCAATACTTATTAGGTTGTAACACGCAGCAAAATGCACAGAGGTGCCAGAATCTTCGTTCCGTACAGTTCAGCTAAAGCGGACCGAACAGCCCCATTAATGGGGTAAAGCTTACCTTCTAAGTCCACATAATTCCGGGCAATTATCTCCTTTGGCTTTGTTCGCGGATGCCTGTAGAGCACTAAGCTTCCGCTTATTATCTATCTTCTCTTCCAGCACGTCAAGGTTCTCAACCCACGCCCTAGGAAAATGTGATCAACATATCCCACGCGAAAGGCGAGCCTTCGTCTGCATCATGCATCACCACATGGCCACACTCATCTATCACCATCAGCATATCAGCGTCTAATAGGCGTTCCCATACTTTCCTCTATCATCACCCATGGCTTCACTGTTGGAATGCCTATGGCATTGTCAATACCAGTGCCATGTATCATAACCGGAGAGGCTCGCACAACGCATTGTAGACGGAAGGAATAGAAAATCAAACGGAACAACCATACTGCCGGATACGGCCTATGGTTCCAGACGTTTTTAAGCTCATGCCAGCGGCTGGTTTTGGCACCATCAAAGACGTAGTCTGCTCTACAGGCGCAGTGGCAGCGAGTAGAGGCCGGCAGCGCACACACCCGTACCACGACACTACACACGCCACACGTGCGATGATTCTGTTCAAGGAATCGAGACTTGCATTTCCCTGTAAGTCCATCTATACTCACCGGGAGTATATGTACAGCAATCTGAAAAGCACGCAATACCTTGTCGCCATGCTCAAAGCGCGAGGCATCAAGCGAATTGTCGTTTCTCCGGGCAACAGCCACAACGCTATTGTCCGCTCGATTGAGGAAGATGATTTTTTCACGACGTTCAGTATCACCGATGAGCGCAGTGCCGCTTTTTTTGCACTCGGCATAATCCAACAAACGCTGGAACCGGCTGCTATTTTGTGCACTTCCGGCACAGCTGCCAGCAATTATTTGACCGGTGTCACGGAAGCCTACCGCCGCAACATTCCCTTAGTCGTCATCACGGCAGATAAGCACCCCTATTATCTGGCCCAAATGGAAGACCAAATGGTAGACCAGCCTTCCATTTTTACCCCGGTCACCAAGAAATCCGTCACCCTGCCGGAAATTGAAAATGCACAAGACGAGTGGTATTGCCGGCGCCTGCTCAACGAGGCTTTTCTGGAGCTGAACCACCACGGGCAAGGCCCTGTTCATATCAACGTGCCTATCTCCAAAGGCATGTTCGCCATCGGCGATGTGTTCACGACAAAGGACCTCCCCGCCGTCAATCTCATTACCCGATACGAGCCGACAAGCCCGACAGAGGAGTGGGAAGCCGCTATGCGGGAGCTGAGCGACAAAAAGGTCATGATCATCTGCGGGCAGGATTACACCTTCTCGGAAGAGCAGAACCGGCTCTTTGCGGATATTTCCCGCAAATGCAACTGCATTCTCGCGGTGGATGCCCTCTCCAATCTTTCCGTCGGCAAAACCATCCGCACCAACAGAGTCATCAATTTCACGGAAGAATTGCACCCGGATATCATTATCACGCTGAACGGCAACTTTATCACGCCCGTCAAATATGCTCTGAAATCGCCCCGCATCACGGCACAGCACTGGCGCGTTGCGGAAGACGGGCAAATCGCGGATCCCTTCCGCACGTTAACAAAGGTTTTTGAATGTGACGCCCTGTTTTTCCTGCGGCAATTGTCTGCAGCCTTGCCGCAAGGTGCTTCGGATGAATATTACCAATGCTGGAAAGCCAAAGAACAGGCTTTTACCATTCCCGAGCTACCTTTCTGCAACCTCTATGCCTGCCGCAAAACGCTCGCGCAATTACCTACAGGCAGTCTGCTGAATATCGCCAACAGCACCACCATCCGCATCGCTCAATATTTTGACATTCCGGAGGGGGTCAAGGTATACTGCAACCGCGGCGTGAACGGCATTGATGGCTGTATGTCCGCCTACATCGGGCAAAGCGCCGTGACGGATGAGCTTTCCTTCCTGCTCATCGGAGACCTGACGTTCTTCTACGACATGAATGCCTTGTGGAACCGCTATCAGGGCAAAAATCTGCGCATCATGCTGTTCAACAACGGCGGAGCGGCGCTTTTCCACTTCAATCAAGGGCTCAAACAGTATCCGACGCTCAATGAAAACGTGGCAGCGGCGCATACCTCTTCTGCTGAGGGATGGGCCAAAGCGCAGGGGTATACCTATCTCTCTGCGAAAAACCGGGAAACGTTTGATGAGCTGCTGCCCCGCTTCATCTCTGCAGAGGGGGATGCCCCCATTTTATTCGAAGTCTTCACCGATACGGAGCATGATGCCGAATGCCAGCATTATCTGGTAGACTCCAATCGCAGCGGAGAATCGCCCGTCAAACCACAACCGACACTCAAGAGCCAGTTAGGGCAAACGCGTGTCGGCAAAGCCCTCAAAGTTCTTATCGGCAAAGAGAAATAACTCCTCTCACCCCATGAAGTTTCCTTTCCTCCCGGGACGAGTAGAACGAGCTATTAAAGAGCTCATTGGTAGACCTGTTGTCCACACGCAACGCATCTACGATAATCACAAACAGTACATCTTCAACGGCACCCCAAAGAATGGGAAACTGGCCGGTCGCGTTGTCGTTGTCTCCGGCGGCAGCGGCGCTATCGGGCGGGCTATCTGCGCGTGCATGCTGGCAGAAGGAGCTATTGTGTATGTCGGCGGTCGCTCGTCAGAGAAAATTGAAACTGTTGCAGCAGAGTTGAACCACGCATCGGGAACGGACAAGGCTAAGCCTTTGCGTTTCTTCATTACGGAGGAAACTTCCGTCCGTGCTGCGATAGACAGCGTTCTGAAGGAATGCAATCATTTGGATGTCTGGGTCAACTGTGCAGGAGGGAGTGCCCGCACAGCCGCAGTCAACATTCATGAACAAAGCATGAGTGTCATTCAGGACGTGCTTGATTCCAATTTACTGGGCTGTATTATCGGCTCCAAATGTGCTGCTGCATGCATGGCAACGCAGAAAAGCGGCAGAATCATTAATATTGCATCTGCCATCGCGCTAGCCGGAAAACCTCGCTTTTCTGATTATGCTGCAGCAAAAGCCGGCATTATCGGATTAACAAAAAGCATGGCTCTGGAAGTCGGTCAAAACGGCATTACCATGAATATCGTTTCTCCCGGATTTATCCAGCGCGGAGAATATTCAGACGAGACACTCCCTTATCTGCAACGGTCTAATTGCCTCAACACTGTCGGCACCAGTGAAGATGTTGCTCACGCCGTGGTATTTTTAGCATCCGACGAGGCTAAATTCATTACCGGTCAAAACATTTTAGTTGATGGCGGGCGCTCACTCGGCCTCAGAGGGGACGCATAAGTCACCGCCTCAGAAGCCGCTAAAAGCAATCACGCCGTCTCAGCCCAGCAAAAACTTCAATTTCGGCATCTTTGCCGTCATGATGGAGGCAAATTCCAGATATATGGGCTCCTTCCGCCAGCGGAAAATGCCGAAGTATATCAATGCAGAGGCGCAGCCGCCCACCGCCAGCTGAACGACATCCGGCAAAGGCAAATAGACCAACACTGCCGAGGGAATGCAGGAAGCCGCCGCCAGCAGGAAATAGGGCCAATAGTCTTTCTGCTGTGACCACCATGTGATGCCCAGAATTTTTCCCGTATAATAGCTGTTGATGTAGACAGCTATTTGAGCATACAAGGCACTTGCCCAGCAAATCGCCTCCACACTGAAGTACGCTGCAACAATCAGCATGGCGATGGAAATGGTCTTCTTAATGATTTCCAAGCGCAGGAATAAATCCGAACGACCTTTTACCGTCAACAGGTTCAGGTTAATGGCACTAATGTGATCGAATCCGTAAATCAGGCAAATAATCTGTAGGTATTTAGTGCAATCCACCCACATATCACCGTACAACAGGTGCACCAAAGGCGCGCCCAATACAATCATATTGCAGATACCCCAGGCAATCGGCATGGTGGTCACGCGCAGGTATTTGCGATAGACCAGTTTAAGCCGCTCATCATCATTCTGAATAGTGGCCAAAATGGGGTAGGTGACACTACTCAACATATGATTGATAGTCTGCGGGGGCATGGAGGCCAGATGAAAGGCCTTGGAATACAGCCCCAGCTGAGCGGCCGAATAAAACTTGCCGATAATAAAGGTGCGGGCCTGCAAATACAGGGTATTCAGAACCCCGGAAGCCGCGAGTTTGCTGCCGAAACCGAAAAGCTCGCGGAAGGAGTCCTGCGACCAAAGCAGCCGCGGCCGCCACGGGGAGATACACCACACAATCGCCAAGGAAAGCGTGCTCTGCACACACCCCTGTATCACGAGAGACCACACACCGAAGCCGAGCCATGCAAACCCCAGACCGATAGGCAACCCCACCACTGTCGTTACCATGTTCACCATAGCGGGGGTTTTGAAATCTCGGCGGGCACTATACAACGCCCAATGCACACCCGCGGTGCTGCCGATAAACATCATGACGGCCGAGATACGGGTCAACCATAGCAGCAAAGGCTCGTGGTAGAACGATGCAAACCAAGGAGAAGCGATAAACAAGAGAGCGGACAGGAGGAAACTCATCCCCACATTGAACCAGAACATGGTGCTGCAATCCGCCTCCGTTCTGTCCTGCTTTCGGATAAGAGCACTACCGAACCCGGCGGAGGCCAAGGTGCCGGCCACGGCAAAAAAGATGGCGGTAAGCCCCATAATGCCCGTCTCCGCGGGGCTGAGCAAACGAGCAAGCAAGATACTGTACAGCATCGTCACAGGCTGCATGGATATCTTTTGCAGCAAGCCCCATTTCACCCCGCTGATGGTTTCCTTTTTGATACTGCCCATGGTGCGCGGCAGACTATATCAGCCACCCCCCTATCAGTCAAGCCGAAAGCGCTTGACTTTTCTTATCCCGGACGTATGATAAAGCCGTCATGGATACCCCCTCTCCCCACCCGGCAAATACCGGGATTTTCACCCTTTGGTACAGCTGCAATTATGGGGCGATTCTGACAACCTTTGCCCTGTGCCGTCTTTTGGAGCAGATGGGGGCAAAGCCGCTTGTGCTGGATCAATCCGCCTTGTCCGGCGTTGCCAAATGGGGGGATAAGGCAAGCATTTCCCGCGCATTCATGCGGAGGCACGCCGTGCCATGCAGCGGCCTTCTCCGCACGGATGCTGATTTTCAGGCGCTCAACGACCGGCTGCAGACCTTCATCATCGGCTCGGACCAAGTTTGGCGCTGGCTGTACACGAAGCAATACGGGTTGCTGCATTTCTTAGACTTTGTACGCGGGGATAAGCGCAAGATTGCCGTAGCCTCCTCCTTCGGCATTGATACGGAGGAGCGCCCCGCCGATTCCGCCCGCAAGGCGGGGTATTATCTGCGCAGTTTCGATGCCGTTTCCGTGCGAGAGGAGAGCGGGTTGGAGCTGCTGCGCCGTCACTATGGAGTGGAAGGTGAGTGGATAGCCGACCCCGTGTTCCTGTGCGGTGCCGAATGCTATGATGAGCTGACAGCGGACACCGAAACGCCGACCGCCCCCTACCTGCTCTCCTACGTTCTGGAGCCGGATGAAAAGATTAAGCAACTTATCGAGGCCATTGCAAGCGAACGAGGGCTGGAGGTCATCAACATGGTAGATGCCCACGGCGATTTCGAAAAACTGCGGGCACGCTTCGGCGGCATCGGCAATATTGCACAAGGCATCACCCCGGAGCAATGGGTGGCCTACATCCGCCATTGCTCCTATTTTGTGACGGATTCTTTCCACGGGGTGTGCTTTGCCCACCTTTTCCACAAGGATTTTGTCTGTGTCGCGCCGCCGGAACGCGGGCTGACGCGCTTCACTTCCCTGCTGGGCCAAACCGGGCTGCTGCGCTGCCTTCTCCCGCCGGACTACTCGGCAGCAGAGCTGAAGACCGCCACCGGCCCCATTGACTGGCCCGGCGTACAGGCCGTGCTGGATGCGGCTCGCACCAAAGGCTGCGCTTGGCTGCAGCAAGCATTGGCAGCGCCGCGCAGCGAACGCGCCAAAGCCCAATCCGAATTGCTCTACGAGCTGCTCTATGCCGGCAGCGGCCGGGCAGACCGCAACCGAGATTTGGAAACACTGGTACAGCAACAAACGCAGCGCTACCGCCACGCCACCTTACCGAAGCTGATTCGCCTCAAAAAGGCCGTTCTGCGGCTACTGAGCCTGTGTCCCATCCCCGCTGTTCGCCGCCGTGCCGCCTCTCGCCTCCGGACCCAACAGCGCTTAGCGCAGTATCTGCAAGGCGAACACGCCCCTGCACCGCGCGTTTAATCTTGACGATTAGGGGGGGATATCTTAGGATAGGCCGCGCCATGAGTGAACCTCTGATCAGCGTTATCGTTCCTGTATATAAGGCAGAGAAACACCTCCGCCGCGGGCTGGACAGCCTGTTGCAACAGACAGACGAACGCTGGGAGGCCATCTGTATTAACGATGGCTCGCCGGACAACAGCGGCGCTATTCTGGACGAATATGCCCGCAGGGACCCGCGATTCCGGGTATTCCACCGCGAAAATCAGGGTGTTTCTGCGGCTCGCAACCTCGGCATCGAGATGGCAAAGGGCGACTTTGTTACATTCTTGGATGCGGATGACTGGTTCTCACCGGGGCTGATTGCGGAGCTGCACCACCAGCTGCACAGGGAGCAGGTTGATATCATTTTGTTCCATGCGCAGGTCGAATATGCCGCCGGGATACCCCCCTGCCCGGCGCTGGAAAACAACCTGAGACTGAAACAGGAAGGCGAATATGCCATGGAGCCGGGGTGCATCACCTACAGTATCGGCACCTGCTGGGGGAAGGCCTACCGCAAGGTCTTTCTGGAGAGCAACGGCCTGAGATTCCCCCTCAACATGAGACAGGAGGATGAGGTGTTTTACCGCTGCAGCATGGCGGTTGCGCGGCACATCTACTGCTCGGCCCACTGCGGGTATCACTATCTCCAGACCGGCGACTCCTATATGCACACCATGGTCGAGCCTTGCAGCTCCTACCTCCTGTACCTGCGCGGGGTTGATTTGGCATATACCTTTTACCGCGAGCACGGCTGTCTCCCCGTCTGGGAGGAGACACTGCTGCAATTTCTGTTCTCCCAAATGGCGGGCAAGCAGCCCTATGTCAGCCGCGGGGAGCTGCGCACCATGCGCCGCGAAACATCGGCCTTCTTGGCGACAACGGACATACCCGCTCACTTTGCCCACGACTACCGCGTGCGCTACCTCTCCGACCTGTCACCCCTGCGCGACCTGTTTATCAGCCGCCGGCGAGAGGGAGAGGTATACGGCTTCGGGAAACTGGAGCTGCTGAAAATTCGGTATCAAAACGGCCGTTTTGAACGCTGGGCAACGCCTTTCGGCAAACTGATGCGGTGTTTGCGCAAAGGTGATGAGTAAAGCAGAGGCTAGTTGCGTCTCCGCAAGGTGTCTGTTGCCCACCCACGGACACAGGCGGCGGACCACCGTCTTATCTTGGTGCCGGCGGTATGCACCGCTATGGTGTGCGGCATGGCAACTCACCCTATTGACACAGCTAAACTCTACGCGCTGACCTCGGCCGGCGCCTGCACCGCAACCCTCACGCTGGGAGAAAAATCCATCACATGGGATGCCCTGACCGAGGGCGGACAGACAACCATCATCGTTCCTGCAGGGGCAACGGTGAGTATCTCCGGCGCTTCAGCCCTGCTCTCCCCTCTGCCGGCAAATTTTAAGGCAGCCCTCGGCGCAGCCGTTAAGAGCACCGGGGGCCAAAGCGCACAGCCTATGCTCGGCGAGCAAATGCAGCACCTGACATGTGATGATACGGGATGCTGCGAGCTGACCATGCGGCACTCGATGTGGTGCATTCTCCCGCAGAATGCAACAAGCTGCGCGCTGGCGACCTCGGGGAAAGACGGGCTTGCGCTTTCCATGCAGCTGGTGCTCACCCCCGGCGCACATATGAATGAGGGCTGGCTGAGCGCCGCGTCCGCAGAGATTATCTGGCTCTACGGCGAGCCCATTATTCTCAGCGGCCACACCTATATCATCGGTCTCACACAAATTGCGGCCGACAAGGTGCTCGCTAACATTCTTGCCACGCTCACCATCTGATCTATGCTGGGACACATCGCTATTGCCGCATTAGGTGGCTGCTACTCACAGAATCCGGATACCGGCGCGCTGGAAGCAACCTACTTTCCTGCTCAGAGCATCGTCATTGCGGGGAGTTTCCGAAGCTCCGTATCCAGAGTCCCCGGCACAACGAACTTCAATCAGGGTTTTACGGCTACGGAGTACTGGATTCGAGAGCAAATCCTGAATTGGGACACCACAAGCTATGCGAATTTTTTAACATTGGGCACGAGCACATATAGTTCCCAATACATACGCGCGTGGGTGCAATGCGGGATGGAACCGCCTCAATACGTTTCCCATTTTTGGAACGGCTCCACAACAAGGCTTTCGACCACTATCAACCCTACGGAAATATGGACTTGCTCCAAAGAAGCAGGAAGCGACATAACGGTGATGACTAACGGCTCCACCAAAAGCAGGCAAAAGATTCTGGACAAACCACAGGCCATTACTCAAAGCCCGTTCATCTTTTCAAGCGGCAGCGCTACACGCTCCGCACGCTTTTGGGGGGATTTGATGCACAATCCCATATACCATATCTACCGCCGCAGGCTCCCGATGGAATGCGCCGAGCACCCCGCCGTTGCGCTCTACGATGCCGATGCACAACAACTCGTCGAATACTGAGACAATGTATTTCAAAATAGAAGCAGATGAAAACGGAGAGTACCTCCGCCATGACGGCAAGCGCTTTTATATCCAAACCTGCCGCCGCGTGCGACCTTCGACTGGCTGGGCCCCCTATGACACGCAGGAGGACGCGCTTGCGGCATGGGGCCTGACCTACGCCCCCGCAGAAGCACAGGCTGACACCTGAAACATCCGCTGCCGCTCCATCATCCGAGGGCAGGTTCCATGGCACCTGCCCTCGGATTTCTCTTGCCGGCACGCGGACATAAGGCTTGTTTCCCTGCGCCGCCTAAGCTATACTACCCCGCGTCTCCCGTGCCATGAAAACCATTCTCTTCCTGCTCGCGCGTTACCCCGCCTTCGGCGGCATTGAAACGGTAACCACCGTTCTGGCCAACAGTCTGGCCGAGCAGTACCGCATTGTCCTTTGCTCTGTTAAGGGAGAGAAAGAACATGAGCTGCTGCACAGGCTTGATGCACGCATCACCTTCCGCATGCTGCCGAATGCGGGGAAAAAGGAGAGAATTGCCGCCTTGGAGACCATTCTGACCGAATACCGGGTTGAGCTGGTCATCTATCAGGACTCCTACGCCCCGAACCAATATCTGGCGCATTACATCAAACAACGCGGCGGCATCAAACTGATTGTTGCGGAGCACAGCTCCCCGAGCCTGAGCAGAAAATGGGTGCTTCAGCTACCGCAAATTCCGTGGTGGAATCTCTACCGCCGTTTCAAACTCATTTACTTCAATGGGAAAGGGCACCTGTTAACGCTTATCAGGAGAACGCGCCTTTATACCATCTGCGATCGCTATGTCGTGCTCTCGGAAGGTCTTAAGCAGGAGTTCCTTGACAACAGTTTTGTGCACGACACGGCAAAACTCTGTGCCATCGGCAACCCCGTTTCATATACCCCCCTGCCGGTCAACCTGAATGATAAGAAAAAGCAGGTGCTCTTCATCGGGCAATTTGTCGGGCTCAAGGGCATTAACCGTCTGCTGCGCATTTGGGCTAAAGTGCAGGAACAGGCAACGGAGTGGTCGCTTGTGCTCGTCGGGGACGGCCCGTTGATGCCGTCCGTGCGCGAACAAATACAGGAGGGCCGTTTGCAACGCGTCTGCACAGAGGGGTTCCGCTCCAACGTTCGTGATTATTGTGCAGCGGCCTCCGTTTTCTGCCTCTGTTCCCTTTTTGAGGGTTTCCCGATGGTGCTACCGGAGGCTATGTGCAGCGGGGCTGTGCCCATCGGCTTCAACAGTTTTGCTGCACTGGAGGACATCATCACAGACGGCGTCAGTGGCTATAGCGTCCCGGCTTTTGATGAGGATGCGTTTGCCGCTCGGCTTCTGCAACTCATGCAGGACGACGCGCTGCGCCTCCGCATGGCAGAAGCGGCACTTGCCCGATCAGCGGCTTTCAATGTTCCGGCGGTCGCAGCGCGTTGGCAAACACTGCTGGACGATGTTCTGGGCAACGCGTAAGCGCTTCCTTTCGCGTGATTCTTATCAAGCGGCAGCCGTTCCGCTTTGCTGCGTCTCGCGAATCATCAACGGCACGTAGCGGCGGCGGTGAATCAGAGGAATCATCAGGCCCTGTTCCCGCGCGGCACAGTACACCAGCTTAATCATAGCGAGCTGCTGGAATGTCTGGAAGAAAGTAACCAACGTCTGCGTACCCCACATATACGAAAGGGCGAACTGGACAAAGACAAGCCCCTGCGCCATAATATACGGATAGAAACGAGACCCCTTATACGCCGCTGACACCTGAGCCAACATCACCATTCCGCAGATGAAAATCAGGTTCACGACCGTCAGGCCGACGGCACCCAACGTTTTGAGGGTGTTCAACCACCCGTTGTGCCACAGATTGGTACCGGAGGCCAAAGTCAGGGCAAAGTCCTGTGCAGAAACTTCATGGCCGCGCATCGCCGCAACGGATGAGCGCTGCAACTCCTTCGTTGAGGTCTGGAAACCATCGCCCCACACATAATCACCGATGCGGCCATAACGCGTATCAAACGCATAGGCCCACGCCATTTTACGCGTTTTACTGGAGCCTGCCGTCTCTGTTTGTGCACCGGCACCCACCTGCACACCGGGCAAAATGGTCAACACGCGTTGCACAGAGTATGGTGCATCATTCCATGCGCCGATTGCACCCAAGCCAAATAACAAGGCGTACACAAGACCGCCGCAGAACGCGAGTCCGAACAGCTCCCGCTTCAACAAGGCTGCGAAACCGATAGCCTCACCGGCATAACCGAAAACCTCTCGGCGACCATTGATCAAAATAAAGAAAAGAGCCAGCAGGCCCAAAAAGAGGAGCTTGGGCGTACGCAATATTTTCCATGTCGAGGCAGAACAATAGACGAAGTACAGAAGAGGACAGGCGAGGAAGCTCAGAATCTCATATCGGGTACCGAAATTGAAGCCGATGTTCTTGAATGCATACAGATACTCCACGCTCTGGCCGATGCAGAGTGCATAAAAGCTGCGGCGAACCGTTGTAAGAATCTCTTCCGGGCTGCCGCTCATGGAACTGAGGGCGATGTAGTACACCATCGCCAAGATGCCCCAGAAAAATTCCTTACCGCCCACATATTCCGCATCCGGGTCCAAGGCTTGAAGAGAAACAGGATGCTGAATATAGTTCCACACGCATACAACGAGCATGCACACGATAAGACTATCACAAACAACATGCGAGCGCCATTTCAGCGAAATAATTCTCAAGGATGCCATGAGAATACCGCACACGAACACGACCAAGCTTAAGCTATAACCGATCGGCATTTCCGCGCGGTATATAGGCACGCAAACCAGAGCCGGCGGCAAATAATACAGCAGAAGCCAGCTACGCTTACCCATCAGCAACATGCCGAAGGCCACGGCGACAGCACCGATAATCGCAAACGCGTTAAAACTCGCCTTGATGCCGTCCGAAATCTGGGAGCCGATGAGCACGGAAAACACCAGCAGCACCATGATTAACACGATGTTTTTGACAGCATTGTTTCCCATAACTCAATCGCTTGTTCGCTCGTTCAGCAGTTGCTTTTCAGCCTATCGGATAAGGCTTACAGTGCGCTCGGGATTTCCTTGCCGAGGTCGGAGGCCTTGCGCCCCTTGCCATCGCCGGCAATACGCTCCAGCAGCACATCGCGGTAGCACATGCCGCCGGGAATCATGGGCAGCACATGCACATCGTGCGGCACCATGATGTCGAGCACATAGGCCTCCTTGCTGGCCAGCATGCGCTCGATGGCGGCGGGCAGGTCCGCCGGTTCCACCACGCGCTCGCACTTGATACCGAAGCCCGCGAGCAGCACGGGGAAATTCGGGTAGAGAATGTCGTTGTTGTGGTGGGTGGGGTCGTACTCATCCTTCGGGTCAGCGAGGAAGGTGTTGGCGCGGTTGGAGTCATACTTCAGGTCCTCCCACTGCACCACCATGCCGAGGTGCTGGTTATCCATGATGATGCACTTGATGGGCATCTTCTCGATGTGGATGGTGCCGAACTCCTGCACATTCATGAGGATGGAGCCGTCACCATCGATATTCACGACGGGGCGGTCGGGGAAAGCCATGTGGGCACCCATGGCGGCGGGCAGGCCGTAGCCCATGGAGCCGAGTCCGCCGGAGGTCGAGAGACGGCGGGGCTGCTCGAACTTGAAAAACTGCGCGGCAAACATCTGGTGCTGGCCCACGCCCGTGCAGATGATGGGGTCCTGCCCCGCGAGCTGCTTGTAAAGCTCTTCCATAATCATCTGCGGGGCAATCTCGTGCTCACGCTTTTCGTAGGAGAAGGGATAATCATGCTTCCACTGCTCGATGATGCCGAACCACTCGGGGCGGTTAGAGACGGCGTATTCCTTCACCTCGCAGCCCTGCTCGGCGAGCTTGCCGTTGAGATAGGAGAGCGCCGCCTTGGCATCCGCGCGGATGGCGAGGTCCACCTTCTTGTTCTTATTCAGCTCCACGGCATCGTAGTCGATGTGGACAATCTTGGCGTGCTCGCAGAAGGTGCGCACAGCCCCCGTCACGCGGTCATCGAAGCGCGCGCCGATAGCCAGCACGAGGTCGGCCTCGTTCACCGTGTTATTGGCGTACACAGCGCCATGCATACCCAGCCAGCGGACGGAGAGGGGGTGGGATTCCGGCATAGCGCCGATACCCAGCAGCGTGGTGGCCACGGGAATCTGCGTGCGCTCGGCAAACTCCTTCAGCTCGGCGGCGGCCTCGGCAATCACCACACCGCCGCCCGCGTAAATGGCGGGGCGCTTGGCCGCGGCAATCAGCGGCAGCACCTTGTCGAGCGAAGCGGTGTCAAGCGGCAGCTCGGGCGCATAGCCGGGCAGGTTGACGGGGGCATCGAAATCGGGCGTGAACAGCGCCTCCTGGAAGTTCTTGGGAATGTCGATAAGCACGGGGCCGGGGCGACCGGTGCGGGCAATGTAAAAAGCCTCTTTGATGATGTGGGGGATATCCTCCACCGCCGTCACGAGGTAGCTGTGCTTCACGATGGGGGCCGTCATGCCGAACACATCCGTCTCTTGGAAGGCGGAGGTACCGATGAGACCGATGCCCACCTGCGCGGTGATAGCCACCATGGGGACGGAATCCAGATACGCATCCGCAATGCCCGTAATCATGTTCGTGGCACCGGGGCCGGAGGTGGACATACACACACCCACCTTGCCTGTGGCGCGGCCGTAGCCCTCTGCGGCGAAGGCGCCGCCCTGCTCATGGCGCGGCAGAATGGTGCGGATAGCCGGCTCATGGCTCAGGGCCTGGTGCATGGGCATACTGGCACCGCCGGGATAGGCGAATACCACCTCTACACCCTCACGCACAAGAGCTTGCACCAAGGCTTCGGCACCGGTCATCTGTTTTCCGTTTGTGTGAGTTGTCGTCATAGCAGTATTCGTTTAGAGTATAGAATTATCGGCAGGCTTTTACCCGCGCGGCCATCGTAGCAAAAACTCACCCGTTTGTGAAGTTTTTTATCGCGACGAAGCGCAAAAAAACAATCCGGCACACAATAAAAAACTTAACCGATTCCCCGCGCGACACTCAACCATCCGGGAATGAGCTAAGTCCCATCAAAATCTACAATTGCGCATCCCCCCTACACATAGAGTGATAGGTGTGCGATTTACTCATCAAATATCGCAAAGTTAAATCGCGTTACAAACGGAACTTATCCAATCCTCGGACCTTCCGAAGAATGAATCTTTTGCCAAAGCGCGGCCTACGCGGGCGACATGTCGCAGAGAAATATTATTTTATTTAGAACAAGTTTACCACCCCGTATTCCAAGAGCTTTTGCTCTTGCATTTGTCTCTAAAAAGGCGTACACTTGCAGGTGAGTCCGTTAAATATAACGCTTTATATGAGCTCTACAAATCTTCCTCTTCTGTCAATCGTTGTTCCTTGTTTCAATGAAGAATCGACAATAATGCCCTTTCTGGAGGAATCAGAGCAAGCGTTGGCGAAAATGGCAGATATCCGCGCAGAAATTATCTTCGTGGATGACGGAAGCACGGATAGCACATTAGAAATCATCAAAAGCATCAAATCGAGATATGCTGACATTCGCTGGGTCTCTTTTTCTCGCAACTTTGGCAAAGAGAGCGCCCTTCTGGCAGGGCTTGAGGCGGCCAAGGGAGATTATGTCACGCTGATGGATGCAGATTTACAAGACCCGCCCTCTCTCTTACCGGAGCTATTGAAAGCAGTTCGTGATGAAGGGTATGACAGCGCCGGGACACGACGATCCACACGCAAGGGAGAGCCTGTCATCCGTTCCTGGTTTGCACGCCGTTTTTATCGCTTAATGAACGCCATTTCTGAAATCGAGTTAGTGGATGGGGCTCGTGACTATCGTCTCTTTACTCGAAATGCTGTAAACGCCCTACTCTCTCTCAGGGAGTACAATCGTTTCTCCAAGGGGCTTTTTTCGTGGATCGGCTTTAAAACAAAGTGGTTTGAATATGAGAACATTGAACGAGTAGCAGGGACGACAAAATGGTCATTTTTCAAACTATTTCATTATTCTATTGAAAGCATCATTGCCTTCACAACAACACCTTTGGTCCTATCTGCAATGGTGGGCTGTTTGATGATGTTTGCCTCTATCATATGTGCTGTTGTTTTAGCCGCGCGACAAATGATATACCACAATTCAGTTACCGGCTGGACGTCGATGGTCATTATTATTATGGCGTTATCCGGCATGCAACTTTTCTTTTTCGGGATTATCGGTCAATATATAGCAAAGATGTACATGGAAACCAAGCGCCGTCCGCTATACATAGTCCGCCAGTCATCGGATCAGCAACGATAAAAGCCGCACATTTTCAGGTGCACAAACGAACAGGGTAGCGATAGCGAATTCGCATATCGCCACAAAGCGCAAAAACTCCGCATCAACAAATCAAAGTTCCGCGTACAACTCCCGCAAGCAGCGCACCATCGTCTCCTCACTCAGCGCGCGGCGGCAGGCCTCTCTGCCCCATGCGCCCATGGCGAGAGCCGTCTCCGCATCACGTGTCAAATGCGACACACCGCGAATGATACCCTGCACGTCCCTCGGCTCCACGATAAAGCCCGATTTTCCCTCCTCGACATACTGCGTGCCGCCGCACTCCGTTGACACAACAGCCGGCACTCCCACCACTCGAGCCTCCTTCACGATATTGGGGCTGGTATCCGCCAAACTGGGGTGCAACAGGCACCAGCAGGAGGCGAGTAGGCGTTCCATCTCCGCGCGGTCCACACCGCCCAAGGGCTTGACATTCGGCGGCAAATCTGCGAACTGCCCTGCGGGCGTCCCCGCCAACAGCAGCGTCACCCCCGCCAGCTCGGGCGAGCGGAACGCCGCAATTGCGGTCTCGACATTTTTCATGGGGATGCTCGTTCCCGCCAACAGGCAGGTAGGCTGCTCGCTCAGGCCGCGCTCCACAGCAAAGAAGCGCGGATTCGCCGCATACTCCCATTGCTCAATGCGCCCCTGCGGCAGCATCTCACGGCAGCGGTTGCAGCCCCACGGAGACTCCGCTGTCACCATATCATACGCGGCCATGGAGGGCACCTCGAAGCGCACCTGACGGCTGTAATACGGCGCCATGGGGCCACGCGCCAAATACGCCGTCAAAATCCCCTGCATGGAGAGCATTTTTTTGACTGCCCCGCGATACGCCGCCACGGTGACGGCATAGCGAGTCTCCGTTCCCCATGCGTGTACGATGTCGGGGCGGATGCGGTCCAGCTCCCGCGCCATAGTGTAGCCGTCGAGCCGATAATGCAACGCCTGTGCCACATTGCCCTGGATAGTCGGCAAAACATGAAACGTCTGGCCGCCCGCCGTAAAAACGGAACGGCGCCACGCCTTGCGCTGAAACACAATCCAGTGCACCTCGTACTCCGGCATGCGGGCAAAGGCCTCGTACAAAGAAACAAGCCAAACCGCATAATACCACCCGCGGCGGGTGTAAGCGGGGTTCACCCAAAACAGAGGAAACTCCGCCGCAATGGCAATGACCTTCTTGGGCGACTGCATGTCAACTCAGTTCTGCTTCCTTGCCGTGCAAGACAGCATCGTAAATTTCCAAGAGGCGGGACTTCATCGTGTCCCGCCCGAGCAGACGGCGGCACTCCTCATGCTGCCATGCGCCCATGCGGAGCGAGGTCTCGGCATCGGCCGTCATCTTCAGCACCGCCTGCTGCAAAGCCTCCACATCCTTAGGGGTAATAATGAAGCCGGATTTGCCCTCCTCTACATACTGAGCACCGCCGCATTCCGTTGTGGTGACTACGGGCAGACCGACAGCGCGCGCCTCCTTGATAATGTTGGGGCTGGTATCCGCGAGCGTGGGGTGCACCAGCGCCCAAGAGGATGCCAACAGCTCCGTCATGCGCTCTCGGCTCACGCGCCCGAGCGGGCGGATGTTGGGCGGCAAATCGGGATAATGCTCCGGCGGAACACCGGCCAACAACAGCGTAACATGGGAAAGAGACTTCGAGCTGAACGCACGGATAGCCGTCGGCACATCCTTCAGCTCGCTGTCCGAGCCGGCCATCAGGCAGGTCGGCTCCGGCGACAACTGCCGCTGCACATGGAAAAAGCGTTCCTCCGCAGCGTACTCCCAACGCACGACTTTGCTCGCCGGCGAAATCTCACGACTGCGCGCGCAGCCCCATTCGGACTCCGAGGTCACCAAGTCAAAATGCGGCAGCAAACGAGGTTCTTTCTCCGCGCGGCTCCTCATATAGTACCCCATCGGGCAAAGCCGATGATAGGCCGTCAGGATACCCTGCATCGACAGAATCTTTTTGCAGGGATACGGCAGCGCGGCATCCGCCCAGCAACGTTCCGTGCCGAACACATGTATCACATCCGGCGCAATGCGCTTCAACACGCGACCGATGCGCCAGCGGTCCCAAATAAAATTTGTACGAAAAGCAAGCTCCAACGACCCGGTCGGCAGGATATGAAAAATCTGATTTCCGTGCCTCGATTCCCGAGTGCGGCGAACACCTTTGCACATACATATCCAATGCAATTCGTATGTATCCACGGACTTCAGCATCTCATGCATGGCCATCAGCCACACAGCGTAATGGCCGGAAGGCGCAGGGATATCCTGTTCCGACAACCAAATAGGAAAGGTCCCTATTATAGCAATTTTCGGTTTGCTAGCCATACTCCAATCAACAAACTGCATCAAACAAACGTGAACGGCACCCTGCGATATACACCGATGGGCGAGTCTATTCTTTTCCCTGCCGATTGTCAATGTTTTTCTTCATAGCTTCGCTTTCATTTTTTTACTCTTGACAAACAGGTTATTTATACTAGAATGAGCGGGCCTGATAGGGTTCCTTTCTTCATGCTTTCCTCCCGCGTTAAAGTATTTATTGTTACGGCTTACGCAAGATGGCACGCCTTTATCCTGCGCTGCCGCGGCGTGCAGGTTGGCAAAGGTACAAACATCGTCGGTTGCCCGCGCATTAAAATCAGCAAGGGAGCAAGTATTATCATCGGGGCAGACGTCTGTCTCAATTCCAATCTGTATTTAGCGCCTCTGATTACCCATGCCGTCGGTTTGTATGCCTGCCGCAATGGCGCCCAAATCGTGCTGAAGGATCATTGCGGCATCAGCGGCGCCTTATTGCTTTGCAAATCCCGCATCTCTGTCGGCGAGTACACTTTCATCGGCCCGGGTACAGTGATTAATGATTCCGAAGGTCACACTTTCAGCAAAGAATACGGTTGGGCAACCCCGGGCGAAAAACCGGGCAGACCGATTAGCATCGGCGACAAATGCTTCATTGCCGGCGGCTGTACCATTCTCAGCGGTGTGACCATCGGAGACCGCTGCCTCATCTCTGCCGGCACCGTGCTCAAATGCGATGTTCCCGCAGGCCACATGGCCTCCGGCAACCCGGCGGTCATTACCCCGCTGCCCAAGATTCTCGGCGGCCCGGGGCGCAAGAAAATCGCAACGACCTCCACCTCAGAATAAGACTTATGACGGAAGAACTTTTTCTCAACATGATTGCAGAAGCGCTGGAACTGGACAGCAGCAACATGCATATTGATGATGATTTTCGCACCTACGAAGAGTGGGATTCCCTCACCTTTTTGGCCCTTCTTACCCTCATGAACGAGGAGTTCGGGCTGCAGCTCAGCATTGATACCTTCAACGGCATCCGGACATGGAAGGATTTGCACAGCATGCTGCCTGAATAACCATTTGCAGCGCCGTGGAATATTTTTGGGACAACAGCAGGGCAGCTGAACGAACGGCCATCATCACGCCGACGGGGGAAACGTACACCTACGAAGCCCTGTACGCGCTGGCAGATGCCATCGCTGAACCTCTGGCAGGGAGCCGCAAGCTGGTATTTCTGCGTTGTAAGAACACGCCGCGCACCGTTGCGGCCTATTTAGGTTGTCTCCGCCACGGGCATGTTGCGCTCCTGCTTAATGAGGGGATGGAAGAAGGTCTATTCCATCGCTTGGTCGAGCTATACCGCCCGCAATTCATCTTCCGCGATGATAGTGCGGAATCGGCTATGCAGCCCCTCTCGGATAACGGCGAACACGCCGCCGAGCTGCACCCGGATTTGGCCTTGCTGCTCTCGACCTCCGGCTCAACAGGCTCCCCCAAGCTGGTGCGCCTCTCTCTTCGCAATTTGCAATCCAACGCCGAGTCAATTGCGCAGTACCTACAGCTGACCGATAAAGAACGCCCCGTGACCAACCTGCCCATGTATTACTCATATGGGCTTTCCGTCATTAACAGTCACCTTCTGGTCGGCGCTTGCCTTTTATTGACGGAGGATTCCCTCATCAGCCCCCGTTTCTGGAAGTTCTGCGATGAGCAAACCGTTACCTCTCTGAGCGGCGTACCTTATACCTATGAAATGCTGGATGCCTTCGGCTTCCGCAAAAGGGAGCTGCCCGGCCTTCGCAGCATGACACAAGCCGGAGGCCACATGCCGGCTCAACGCGTTTCGGCTTATGCTGAGTGGGCCAAGGAGCGCGGCATCCGCTTCTACATTATGTACGGGCAGACAGAGGCCACGGCGCGCATGAGCTACCTGCCGCCGGAGCAAGGGCTCGACCACCCGGATTCCATCGGCATCCCCATCCCTGGCGGTTCCTTCTGTATAGAAGATGCAGAAGGCCGTTCCATTCAGGACACCGGTATTGCCGGAGAACTCATCTATCAAGGACCCAATGTGAGCTTAGGCTACGCTGAGACCGGAGATGATTTATCGTTGGGAGACGAAAATCATGGGCGTCTCCATACCGGTGATATGGCTAAAAGGGACGAGAACGGGCTTTACTATATCACAGGCCGTCTGAAGCGCTTTCTGAAGATTGCCGGCAATCGCTTCGGCTTAGATGAGCTGGAAAGCTATTTCAGCCGTCTGGGTATCGAAACCGTCTGCGGCGGGTCCGATGGTCGACTTCTCATCGCCATCACACACCCGGAGGACAAGGATGCCGTCGCAGCAGCGCTCAAAGATACTTGGCACCTCCTGAAGAGCCAATATCGCATCATTTCTATCGAGCGCATTCCGCGCTCGGCAACAGGCAAGATTCTCTATCAGGAGATTTTCAGTTGACGCTGATTTTTTCTGTGCTTATCGGGCAGAGAGTCGGCGACCGACCCCGGCACGCAGAAGCGCCGTCCCCCGATTCATCACAACGCCGAAGAAGGCAGCCGCCACAAATAACACGACGGCATACAGGCAAGGATAATGGGCGCCAAGCGGAGCGGCCAGAGCAAAAGCCAAACCTTGGTACAGATAGATTTCGTAAGAAATACCCCCGAGAAACGAAAGCACGTTCTTCTTTCTTACGCGCAAGAGAGGCAGCACATACCAGCTTACGCAGAGAAATGCCGGCACGCCCAGCAGCGGGTACGGAGACAAAATTTCTCCATCTATGATATGTCCCCACAAAACACGCAACGCCAACAAAACCAGACCTACCAGCAGCGCGACATAGCGACGTTGCACGAGGCAAGGCTCTGAGTAGGCGAAGGTGCAGCCCAGCGGAAAGCTAAGAGAAGAAATCCACCAATGTCCGTTCAACTCCGTCCGGCTGATACCGAACATCAGCAGTAGGATAATGGCATAAAGTGCCGCCAAACCATAGCGAGCCGACAGAAAGCGAAACAGGATAAAAAAGAGCAAATACATGCCCGCCAGTTCATACACGAACCACGAATACGGAACAAACCATTCCAACTCACCCAGCGAACGCACAGGCGGCACGCTCCCCACCACAAAAGCATAATAAGCGGTATAAACCAAAAGAGCGATGAGGATAGGAAGCCCCAATTTAGAAGCCCGCTTAGGCAGGTAGCCCACAAACATTTCCCTGCCCTTGCGGCAGTACTGCAACATCAGCCCATAACCGGACATAAAGAAAAAGAGACAAACGGCATATTTGCCGCAGCTGATGGCGCATTTGATTAAACCGGGCATTTCCAAAATGCCCGCATCGATATGATGAAAAATCACCAGCAGCACCAATAGGCCGCGCAGCCAGCTCGAAACCTCCAGCCCGATGCAAGGCGACTCAATATCTTTCCGCCCCCAACCGGACAAAGAGATGCAACAAAGGATGATAATCAGAACAAGGAAGGACATGATGGAAGAGTGATGAGTATCCCGGAATCAGGCTTTTGCTCACCTGATTACCACGGGAGAATCCGCTGCAAGCAAAAGAGAAAGCTCATTCAAATCCCGCTGCTCCATAAGCAGGGCATTTCCCGCGCTCTTTGCCTTGCCGACAAGGCTCACCCCGTTCGCAAACAGCAGCACGCGGTCCGAGGAAGAAAACTGAGCGGAGCGGCGGGGGAGGCGCGTTCCCTCCAGATAGCCCTCACAGGCAGAGAGAGTCGTTTCCCCGGCTTTGCCGGAAGCCCCGTCTGCGGTGGTCAGATTGTAGTCCGCCACGAGGGTTTCGCCGTCCCAAACAGAAAGCTCCCGCTGCGCGAGGTTGATTTCCGCTCGGCAGTTCATGGGCACGAGCACGAGCTTTTGCCCCACGCGCAGCCCCGCAGGCTCCACAATGCCGTTGAGGAGCATAATCAGCTCAAAGGGGCACTTCTCCGCCGCGGCAATTTTATACACATTATCACCGCTTTTCACCGTGTACACGCGCGCCTCGGGGTGGCGGCGGGAGAGATAGCGCTGCACGTTGACCGCGCCCGTAATCTGGCGTGCCTCGCGCCCGGCGATGCCGCCATCCTTGATAAAGGGCTGCAGCAGGTGGACAGCCTCTGCGCCTTTCTGCTCGCGCACAAGGCGGCGCGCCTGCTCCAGCTCCGCGGGGCGGCGGGGCCACAGGGAGTAGTTGTCCGCCGCTATGGCGGCGCCCACCAGCAGGTTAAAGCAAACCGCGGCGCTTAAAATCGAAGATATTGATGTCATGGGATTGCTGAATCATCTCGGTCATGAAACGCAGAAGGGAGACCTCCCACGCATCATCCACGCCCTGAATCACGGCGCGATAGGCATCGCCGGAGTCCAGAGCCTCCTGCTTCACGCGGTCGGCGACATTGGCCATGCTGTCGTGCACCACCTCGCTCATGACCTCCGTGCGGGAGAAACGAAAACCGTATTGGAAGAGCGCCCGCAGGCTGGCGCCATGCTGCTCCATCCAATCGAAAAACTGCTGAGCCTGCTCGGAAAAGCCCTCCGTCTCAATGCCCACCAAGTCGGCAGGGCGCAGGATGCGGGGCTTCGCCGCCTCCACCCACCCGCTGCGGATGCGCGTGGTGCCGACCTCGTCCATCGGCTCGGAGAGCAGGCGGTAGTTGAAACGCGTCTCGCCGAAGGTGTCAATCCGCCGATCAGGCACGTAGAGGATACGTGTCTGCTGCATGGCGTAGCTGACGGCGGCTTGATCCACGGGAGAGCGCTTAACTTATAGAGAAAAAAAGCGGTTCCGACCTGACTTGCAGGAGGAACCGCCTGTATGAAAGGAAGCGGTGGAGCCGATTAGGCCTTGTGCTCCGTGATGTAAGCAACCACGTCGGCCACGGACTTGAGCTTCTCGGCGTCCTCATCGGGCACCTCGACGCCGAACTTATCCTCGAAAGCCATCACGAGTTCAACCGTGTCGAGAGAGTCGGCACCGAGGTCCTCGATGAACTTGGCATCGGAAGTCACTTTTTCGGGTTCAACGCTGAGCTGAGCAGCGATGATTTCTTTCACCTGAGATTCGATATTTTCGGACATAAGTGTGTCAGATTGTTGGTGCCTTTATACTACCCCATAGGAGGCACTGATGCAACAAAAATTTATCTATTCAGCACATTTTGCGGCAAAACACCGTTTCACGAGGCGCATAGGACAATACCGCGCAGGGTCAGCAGCGGGTCTACGCAGGTGATTTCCGGCAGCAACTGCGCCAGCAAGGGGGCATCTCCGCCTGTGGCCACGAGCGTCATCGGCACACCGCACTCGGCCTCTGCTGAGGCAATAAGCTCGCGCAGCAAACCGCGATAGCCGAGCACACAGCCGCTCTGCATAGCCTCCGTGGTGTTGCGGCCCACGGCATGCTCGGGCAGAGAGAGCGGGATGCTCGGCAGTTGGGCCGTGGCGCAGTGCAAGGCGCTCGCCAGTGTCCCGAGTCCGGGGGCAATGCTGCCGCCGATGTAACGGGGACGGCCACCCGCTGCCGAGGGCAACACCACATCTAAGGTGGTCGCCGTTCCTGCATCGAGAACCATGAGCGGCTTGCCGGGGAACAGTGCGGCAGCTGCGACCACGTTCACCACGCGGTCCGCGCCCAATGTCGCCGAAGCGGGATAAGGGGCAAAATCCACGGGCAAATCCGCCAAGGCAGCGCTGATTCTCTGCACCGGAGCCTTCAGCGACAGGCAGCGAGTCAGCAATTCCGCCGCATGCGGCACGACGGAACAAAGGGCAACCCGATTGAAACGCCAGCCCTGCAACAACGCGCTGACGGAGGCTTCCGCCAGCTCCGCTGTCGGCAGTACGCGCACTTCAGGCGCCGGGACGCCCTCCTCCGCCAAGGCGAACTTCGTGCGGCCGTTGGAGTTATCTATCAACAGCATGGTCATGACAGCAGCCTCCTTTCCACCTCATCGGCAATGCGGGCAGCGCCGCCGCGATGTCGGTGTGCCGCGACCATGGCTGCTCGCTTAGAACGCCACTCAGCAGCACCGTGGGCCAGCATATTGTGCAGCACCTCTACCACGGCCTCGGGGCTTTCGGCATATTCCCCTGCCCCATCGCGCAGCAACAGCTCCAGATTGCCCTGTTCCTGCCCGGGAAGAGCGAAATTGATAATCATCGGCAGCGCCGCGGCATAGCACTCAAACATGGTGGCAGCCCCCGCCTTGCCGATATAGACGTGGCTCTGCGCCATGAGTTGATCCATGTGCGGAGTGGCAGGCAGCAACTCCACCTGACCGCGGCTTATCGCCCCCTGTAGGCGGCGCTTCACGGCCTCGCTGTGAGATGAGGCCAACACGGTGAGCTTCGCCGCGGGGTAGGCCTGCAATATGGCTCGCACCGTTCGCACCACCTCAGCAGACGGGCGGAAAGCCCCGAAGAGGATGTGAAGGTTTGTTGCGGAAGGCGTTTGCCTCCGCAAATCCGAGCTAAATGCGCGCTTAACGGGAAAGCCCCCCGCAATGACCTGCTGCGGAGACAGGCCGAAGACTGCGCACATCTTTTCGCGGGAATGTTCATCGGGCACGCACATGAGCGGAGCCTCGGACTGCATCCATGGACGGCTGATTTCCAAAGCATCCGTCACAATAACAGCATAGCGCCCATGGAACAAACCCTGCCGATGCAACGAATCCAGCATGTAGGCATACAGCGGATAGGTGCAAAGAACGGCATCCGCTTCTTCCGCTCGGAGCAGCAAGCGGATATGCTCTTTTACCCCTTTCAATAGGGGCCAATGCACAGCCTTACGCCAATCGGCCGTATCCGTCTGCGCGTAGGTAATTCCCCATAACCACGGAGCGCGCCTCACACAAAAATCATAAAAACGCTGCGTCCACGAAAATACGTGTGGATGAGCTTCTGCGCAGGGATCCGCTACACGCACGAGCCATCCGCGAGAGGAAAACTCCTCTGCAAGCGCTGCTGCCGCGGCATGGTGCCCCTGCCCATAACCGACGGAAAGGATGAGGAGTTTTTTCATGCGCACAGCAGGCGGATAAAAAAACGAGGCTTCGGCTACAAGAACCGAAGCCTCGTCGGATAAAAAATGCTTAGGGCCCGACGGAATCCGGGCGACCTTCAAACGCAGGACGGCGAGGAACGAAGATGACGTCCTTGGGCAGCAACTTGATGTTGCGGTCGCGGGCGCTGAAGTAGTCGTAAGTACGCGTCACACCGCCGCGCGTAATCTGAATCTTGCGCGAGCCGTAGTCCGTGATATCGCCGCATTCCAGCAAGGCCTCGATGAGCGTGATGCCTTCACGATACGGCAGATTGCTCTTCTTGCCCACAAAACCGGCAATCTGGATATAGCGAGTCTCCACAGGCACCTCATTCTTAGCACCCAGAATCACCTGTACAATGGGGTCAGAATAAATCTGCTGAGAAAGATAATTGCTGCGCACCACATTCTCGATATCACGCGCCGTCATCCCTTCCACATGGATGCGCTTAGAAAGGTAAGGGAGCGTCAGCGTGCCATCACCGCGGTTAACGGCATATTCACCGCTGACATTGCCGGCATCCTCAGCAGGAATATTCTTAAACAGCAGCTGGATACGCCCGCCCTTAACGGCACGGGGTTCCGTAGAATCATCCTGAGCCATAGCCTCGGGCAGCGCAAGAATCAGCGCTGCACAAAGCATCAGCAGACGAAACAGACGAGTATTCATAGAAATCTAAATCGAGATTATCGCTTGGGGTTAATAAAGGTCATCATCAGACGTAGACGGTGCGACAGCGACCTTCGTTTCTTCTTTCATCTCCACGCGAGGAGCAGGCTTCGGAGCGACCTCCGGTTCCGTGATGTTTACCGTTTCCTCGCTCTTCACATCCGGGGCCACGGCGACAGGCTCCTTGCGCTTGTCATCATGCGAATAATAGGAATAGTACGTCGTGTAGTATTGATACTGCGTATCGCCGCTGATGTCCACATTGTTCATCACCAGGCCCATGATCTGGCCACCGGCGTTCTGAATAAGCCCCTTCGCGCGCTGCAGAGCCTTGAGCGGCATCTTGCGCGGCTGAAGCACGAACAGCGTAGCATCCGCCTTGCTCACAATCAGGGAGGCATCGCTCACGCCCAGTACGGGCGGAGAGTCCAGCAGAACGACATCAAACTTCTTGGAGACCTCTGCGATGAGGCGATCCATGCGGTAAGAGCCGATCAGGCCGCTCGGGTCCGTCGGAATGGGGCCGGAGGGCAAGAGATACAGATTCGGTTCTCCCGTCTGGAAGACAACATCCTTCAGTTCTTTCACACCGGCCAGATAGGAGGAAAGGCCGACCTCACTCTGCAGCTCGGCATAACGGGCCAAACGGGGACGGCGCAAGTCAGCATCAATCATCAGCGTGCTGAAACCGGCTTGAGCAAAAGTGAAGGCCAAATTACTCAGGGTAGTTGTCTTACCTTCTGCTGCATTAGCGGAGACCACAGCGTACACCTTGGACTTGAAGAGAGCCTTCTTCAACTCTATATTGGTACGCAGAATGCGATAGGCTTCCGCATCGGGACTGTTACCGCCCTGCAGAATAAGCAGACCGGCATCCTGCGGAATCACGCCGAGCACGGGCAGATTGAGACTGCGCTCGGCATCTTCAAGCGTCTTAACGGACGTATCAAAGTAGTTGTAAATGAAGGCGACCACGATACCGAAGATACCACCGGCCACAGCACCGATAATCAAGTTGAGCTTATATTTGGGGCTGCTGGGCGCCGTAGCCACAACCGGGCGGGTGTAAATCTCAAGGCTGGTACGAGGAGCCATCATACGCATCTTATCCGCGATGTAATCGTTCTCCAGTCTGTCGTAGCGCTGTTTCTCAGCCGCATATTCCTGCAGGGCGGTCTGCACCTTCTGGTCCTCCAGAGTCTTATCGCGCAGACGATCTTTAGCCTCATTGAGGCGCTGCGTCAAATCGGCCAACTCGGACTTCTTGACATCCAGCTGATCAATCATGGCATCACGCATACCGACCAACTCGGCATAGAGCAAATCGCGCGTGTGCTTGTGCGCTTCATCAACGCGAATAATGCTGGGGTGTTTCGGGCCGTAACCGCTGATAAGCATCTGGTTACGCTGTTCCTCCTCCTTCGTGTACTGCTCATTGAGCTCACGAACCTTGGCAGAGCAATAGGACTCTGCCGTCAACAGACCGGTTCGGGTCACATAGCTGAGAAGGTCATCATCCTTGAGGTTCTGCAGCTTGCCGATATGGACCGTCATCTCGGCAATGTCCGTATCAAGCTGCATCTTTTTGCCATTCAGGCTGGTCAGGGTCTGTTCTTCCGAACCGGATGAAGTCGGCACGCCGCTTCCGGCCGCAGTAGCCGTATTCCAGATACCTTGAATATACTTGCCGGAGCGAATGTACTGACGCACCACATCAGCCTTGCGCTCCAACTCGTCCTGACGGGAGCGCAACACCTCGTAGCGCTTGTTGATAGCCTCCGTGATGATGGCATTTTCCTTATTCTCGCGCACTTCCTTGTAGCAATCCGCCACCGCCTGACAAATCTGCTGCGCAACGCGCGGGTCAGAATTTGTCACGACTATATCAACAATATTCGTACTGGTACGGGGCTTTACCTGAATCATGCCGGACAGAGTGCCCGCCGCCATCGTTTCATCCATCTGCCACTCATTCAGCAAATCAAGCTTGTTTGCGATGGCGATGAGGTTCTGCTGCGACACCAGAATTTCGAACTGGGTCTGCATGTAGTTACCCGTCTCGCTCATGACCGCATTGATAGGGTTGTTGTCTGCCCCTGCCGTCACATTAATCAAATCGCGGGGCGGCTTGATTTCAAAGCTCATCACGCTCGTATATTTGGGCGTCTGGAGCTTCGTGATAATAGCACTGCTGACAAAGACAAGAAGGAACACCAAAAGAGCCTCCTTCCAGCGCGAACGCAAAACCTGCATGTAGTCCTGCGCGTGCAGGAGGACCTCCTGTTGATTCTGTTGCGATATATTTTCCATATATGGACTCTAGGCTATTTGCGCGTATAATCAGAAATTATAGGTCAAGCCCGCAGAATACTGTACACGGGCGTACAGAGACACCTCACCACCTCTCGTATAGTGATAATACGTGTATCGGGCGGCCAGCGTTCCCACCACAGAAGGAGTGAAACTGTATTGCATCGACACAGACGGATTCAACGTATAACGGGTCGCCGTTTTTGTCTTAGTATTCGTAGGCTTACGATACTGTGACTGCATGGCCTGCATGCGGAAAGTAAAAGAAACATCCGGAGAGAGGACGTATGTACCGTACGCACCCGCACGCCACGTTGCGCAGGAGCGATACGAACCGCGCGATGAGGTGTTATAATTGTCCACATTCTCATCGGAATACTTCACATACGCATTCATGCTCAAACCGTCGCTGACGCGGCGGCGATATCCTAAATCAAGCGTAGGATTCATCGTGCTGTCGCCGCCCATAAACTTCGACTGGGCACCGACACTTACACTGGCAGAGGCAATTGAGCTCAGTGCATATTGCGACCCCAAAGACCCAAAGACACTCTGCGAGTTCATACCTGTGCTTCTCAGCTCATCTCGGTATGAAAAAGAGGCGGTATGGGTTAGGCGGTCAGACTCGCGATAATTAATACCGAACGAAGCGGAGTAGTACTGGCGATCGTCATACGAATACACATGTTCTTCGTATTTCGTCCCCGAAAGATTCAGACCGAGGTTCCAGCTCCAGCGCGCATCAATGGCTTCGGAATAGCGATTATTCAGGCTCCACGACAGGGTATCGCCCTGCATACCGGCAGAGGAAAACCCGTTATCGTAACCCGGTTCCGGCATATAAGAGACGTGAAGGCTGCCGGTATAGCGACTCGCCATGCTGAAAGCATGAGTCATAGAAGCTGTCAGGCTGCAATCGCCGTAATACTTTCGCCCGCCCTTATTCTGAGTTCCCAAGTAATGAGAGCCACCTATGCGGGCATTATAGGAAAGCTGCTCCGCAGACTCAACGTCAGCGTAGCTGGCACTCAGGCCGGCATTAACATATGCACTGGAGTCATTCTGCTGCTTGTTGGTCGTACCATAAGGGTTCGTATCATAACCGCCGGTCAGCGTGAATGAATACTTGGGAGCCTGAGACTCCGGCACCCCCACCATCGGGGCCGTGTCATAAAGCGAAAAAGCAGAAGCCAGCGTTGTCGACCCGACCGCAGCAGCAAAGAATTTACAAAACGTCATATCCGTAGTCAAAGAAGCTGTCTTTCATCCCCGATTGAAGAGATGAAAGACAGAAAGAACACCCATCTTCAGTTCTCGGAAGAAGTCGCAGGAGGTGTGGGAGCGGAAGGATGAGTACGGCGGGAAGAGGCTGCCCGCGCACTGACATCACGTAACGGAGCGACACTCATCACACTCGCGCCGCCCATAGAAGAGCTCACCACAGAAGCAAGGACAGCATCCGCATTCACCCCGGAAATCTGCATCCCATACAAAGCAGCGAGCAATTTCATACCTTCAGAAGCATCCGAGCTTACCGTAGTCGGATTGCCGGCCTGCTGGAACGCATCCAAATCATCTACGAAAGAAGCGGAAAGCTCAGGAGAACCGATCAGGATACTTTTATACACACCGGCCACCTGCGCAGACGTCCAAGACTTACGCGCACCCATCACGTCAGAAAACAGCTTTGACGGGGATACCGCCGCATCCTGAACTGCATCACCAACAGCCTTGCAGACACTATCAACGGACGCATTGACATTAGAGGCAAGAGCTACGGCATCCTGAGCCGTATACGTAGCGGCGAAAGCTTCAGGCACAGCAACGAAAACAGCAGCGCAAAGAAGCAGTGCGAATAACTTATTGTTCTTCATAGTCGTGTTTTTCCGGAAAAGAGAGCGGGTAGCGGGAATCGAACCCGCATGATCAGCTTGGAAGGCTGGAGCTTTACCATTAAGCTATACCCGCGTATGCGGGCACATTATACAGGCACCCACCCCTTCTGGCAAGCAAAATTGCAAATTTTGCGTCATTTTCGCTTTCAGCTTGACACCCTGAGGTCTTCCCGCTAGAATGCTCCCCGGCTACGCGGGCGTCGTTCAATGGTAGGACGCGTGCTTCCCAAGCATGAGACACGGGTTCGATTCCCGTCGCCCGTACTTCCGGCCCCGGAAACGTTCAACGTTTCCGGGGCTTTTTGTTTTCAGCTCACACCTTCCACCCATCCCGTTCCGTAGCAGGCTGCTTCGTCCTATCATCTAAGAAAAGTTGAATTTCAAGAATTCTTAGATATTATCTTGACAAGGGTTATCAAACACGTTAACTTTTCACCGTAACAAGTCCGCGCGCGTTTCATGAGACAAGAAAACACCCCCTACCGCCAGATGGAGCTCGGTGATAACCGAGCGGGGGCGCCGCGTCTCTCACCCGAGCAGATGCGCGAGCAGATGGAAAACGCCCGCCGGCAAGCAGAGTTCTATGAAGCTCAACGAGTTCAGTACGAGGCTCAGCAACAGGCACTCGAGGAGAGCAATGAGCAAAAAGTGCTCTTCAATGACAGTCTGAACGACATAGGCATGCGTATCCACAACGCGGTCAAGCGCCTGGAAAAGGAGCTGGAATCCATGGACCGAGAGCAGCGTGAAGTCACCCAAATTTGCGAGTGTCTCAGCCGCCACCTGCAGATTCTCTCCTCCCTGCAACCGCACACATGGCCCGAAGCCGAGTTCGCCCGCCACCTGCATGAGGCCCTGCCCAAGCTGGAGCGCGCCGAAAACGATTTTAACGAAGCCTACTACGGCGGCTCGCACTACCGCCACACGGACATCTTCCTCCACAAACCGGGCGAGGAGCCTCAGGCCCGCTTCGCATGGCGCATCATCGGCGAGCACATGGCCAAAGGCTTTGCCTTCCATCTGCCCCTCTTCGTCCTCCTGCTGCTGACGTGGCTTGTCTATTGGCTCGTCTCCTCCTTCTGATATTCACCCATGGCCTCCTCCCGTTCCAACCTTGACCGCCTGCGCGATTACGAGCGCCGCAACGTCCATACGTTTGCGGCGGAGTACGCTGCGTGGCAGGATGAAGAGCCGCGCCGCCGTACCACGCGACGCCGCGCCCCCATTGATACGGTCAACACCATGGGCCCGCAGGAGGATGTCGTGGAAAAGCGCCGCATCCGCCGCCAACACGTCAGCATGGCAGCAGGAGAAAGCAGCAGCTCCCTTTCGGAGAACATTTTCCTGCTGCTCCTGCTCGTCGGTTCCATCTACGGGCTCTACCGCCTCACCATCTACCTGCTGATGCAGGGCTGACGCGCGCCTTACCGGCCCACGGGCCGTTTTTGCTTGCCTTGCACTCACGCACGCGCTACAATGCGCGCGCCGCACGTGCCTCTTACCGCTGCGTTTCTGTTCCCTTTCACTCTCACCCCCCATACCTCATGGCAGACCAACCGACCATCGACGTTGCCTACATCGCCGGGCTTGCCAAGCTCGAGCTCACGGCCGAGGAAACCGAGCGTTTCTCCCAAGACCTCAACCAAGTGCTCGCCCACGTGCAACAGCTGGAGCAATGGGACACGGCCAACACCGAGCCCATGTATCACCCCCTGCCCGTGTTCGATGCCCTGCGCGCCGATGAACCCGGCGAAAGCCTGAGCAACGAAGCCGCCCTTGCCAACGCCCCTGCGCAGGGCGAAGGCCAGTTCCGCGTGCCCAAGGTTGTGGAGTCCGCCCATTGATTGTTCACTATTTTCCCCTCTTCTCTCATGCTTTTCGGTACCATCTCCCATTGGCGCAAGCAGCTCACAAGCGGTGCCATCTCCCCCGTCGAACTGGTGGACGAGCTTGCCGCACAAATGTCGGCGGCCAACCCCGCGCTCAACGCCTACATCTCCTTCGACACGGAGGCCGCCAAGACCGCCGCCGCACAGGCCGACCTCAGCAAGCCGCTGGGCGGCATCCCTGTGGCGGTGAAAGACAATATCTGCATCAAGGGTGCGCCCACGCGCTGCGCCTCCCGCATGCTGGAGAACTTCGTCTCCCCCTACGACGCCACCGCCGTCTGCAAGCTGCGCGCGGCGGGTGCCGTGCCCTTCGGCCGCACCAACATGGATGAGTTCGCCATGGGTTCCGCGGGTGAGAACTCCGCCTTCGGCGCCACGCACAACCCTGTGAACCCCGCGCATGTGCCCGGCGGCTCCTCCAGCGGTTCCGCCGCTGCCGTGGCGGGCGGCATCGCCATCGCCGCGCTCGGGTCGGACACGGGCGGGTCCATTCGCCAGCCGGCCTCCCACTGCGGCATCGTGGGCATGAAGCCCACCTACGGGCGCATCTCGCGCTACGGCCTGGTGGCCTTCGCCTCCTCGCTGGACCAAATCGGGCCGCTGACGCAAAACACCGAGGACGCCGCCACCCTGCTCAACGTCCTCTGCGGCCACGATACCAAGGACTCCACCTCCTCCACCCACGCCACGGAAGATTTTTCCGCATTGCTCGGCCACGACATCAAGGGGCTGCGCATCGGTCTTCCCAAGGAATACCTTTCTTCCGGCAACTCGCCCGAAGTCGCTGCCGCGCTGGACAAGGCGGTCAAGACGCTCACGAACCTCGGGGCGGAAATCGTCGAAGTCTCGCTGCCTCATGCGGAGGCCGTGGTGAGTGCTTATTACATCATCGCCTGCGCCGAGGCCTCGTCCAACCTCTCCCGCTTCGACGGCATCCGCTACGGCTACCGCACTCCCGGCAACATGAGCCTCGATGATCTCTACAGCAAGTCCCGCGAGACAGGCTTCGGGCCGGAGGTGAAGCGCCGCATCATCCTCGGCACCTACGTGCTCTCCAGCGGATTCTACGATGCCTACTACGCTAAGGCGCAGAAGGTGCGTGCCCTCGTGGCGCAGGATTTTGCCGACGCCTTTGCCAAAGTCGACCTCATTCTCGGCCCCGTGGCTCCTACGCCCGCGCCCAAACTGCACGACACGAGCCTCACGCCGCTGCAGGTCTACCTGTCGGACATCTACACCATCCCCGCCAACCTCGCGGGTCTGCCCGGCATCTCCATTCCCTGCCCGCAGGCAGAGGGCGCGCTGCCCGTCGGCATCCAGCTTCTTGCCCCGCACTTTGCGGAGGCCAGGCTGCTGCAAGCGGCCCACGCCATGGAGTCCGAGTGGGCTAAGTAACGGCCCCTTTTTCGGACTTCGCTATTCGGACTTAGCACTTGAAACCATGAGCACTCCGGTCTTTTTGAGCATTGCAGGGTCGGACTGCTCGGCGGGTGCGGGCGCACAGGCCGACCTCAAGACGGGCTTTGCGCTCGGCTGCTACCCGCTGACCGCCCTCACCTGCGTGGTGAGCGAGGTACCGGGCTGTGTGCGCGGCATTCAGCCCATGCCTGCGGACTTCGTGCGCGACCAAATCGAGCTTTGCCTCGCCTCCTTTCCCGTGTGCGCCGTCAAGTGCGGCATGCTCTACTCTCCCGACATCGTGCGCGCGGTCGCGCACGCACTGGGAAACTTCCGCGGACCGATTGTCATCGACCCCGTCATGATTGCCACCGCGGGAGAGCCGCTCATGCAGCAGGCGGCCGTGCGCGTGTACGAAGAAACCCTCTTCCCCCGCGCCACCGTGCTCACCCCCAACTGCGATGAGCTGGCAGCCCTGCTCTCCTGCCCTGCACCGACCACCGCTGCCGAGCTGGAGGCCGCCGCCCGCGACATCGCCGCCCGCTATGGCTGCGCCGTGCTTGCTAAGGGCGGCCACCTGCACAGCGACTCCTGCACCGACCTGCTCGTGGAACAGGGCGGCAACCTGCACACATGGGAGCATGCTCGCACAAAAAACATCTCCACCCACGGCACCGGCTGCACCCTTTCCTCCGCCCTTACCGCGGAGCTTGCCCACGGCTACCCGCTGCCCGTGGCCTGCGCCCGCGCGCTGGATTACACCGCTCGATCCATCGCCCGCTCCCACCGCTTCGGCTCCTGCTGCGCCCTCAACCACCATGGCGAAAAGGAAGGGGCGATAAAGGTAGATTAGAGGTGAAGTCGCAAGTGTTGAAATTCGTGTAGCTGCGCCCCATGTGTGACGAGGCACAAGGCTCAAGCGGACACTTAACACAAAAAAACTTCCGACGTCCTCTTTTCTACAAACGGCTCACCGCGATTTCGGCACCCCCTTTTCTCTTGACTCTATAGGAACAATGCTGTATTCATTCAGCATGCAGGAACAGCCCCCCAGGAACTACGGCATAGACATCGCGCGCATTCTGGCTATGTTTTTCGTTTGCGTTCTCCACATGGGGGCTTGGTGCGGGGAAGGCATTGCCAAAGCCCCGACAAGCGGAGACTATACGGTAGCTGTTCTTTTTTGGTCTCTGGCCTATGTCGGCGTCAATCTGTTCATGATGATCAGCGGTTATCTGGGCATTAACAGGACATGGAAATTCAAGAGTTTTCTCCGTTTATGGTTGCAGGTTGTTTTTTACCTCATGGGCGGTTTGCTCCTCGCATATGCCGTATTCGGCTCCTGTTTACAAACCCGTATTTTCCTTTTTAAGATTTTTCCCATACCATTTGCAAACGCCTACTGGTATTTCACCGCCTATGCGGGCGCTTTTTTCCTCTTCCCTTATCTGAACAAAGGTTTCCTTGCCCTCACAAAAAGCGAGCGAGAAAAGCTGCTGGGCATCTTGTTTATCATCATTTGCCTCTTCGGCTTTTTCAACCGACACGTCTGGGGTGGGCAAAACGCCGTCTGGATGTTGGTCATGTATTTGACCGGCGCCTATCTCAAATTGCATCCGCTGCAACTGAAAACACGGCATCTGCTGATGATTTATATCTTCTTCAGTCTCCTGGGAGGCAGCCTCTACATACTGAATAATTACCTATCCTCACACACTCCCCTCAATCTGCCCATACCGAACCTCGATTACACCTCTCCCTTTGTTGTGTGCGCTTCGGTTGCCTGCTTCACATTCTGCACTCGCTTGCAGCCGCAGTCTGCCATTCTCCGCAAAACGATTATCACAATAGCCCCGTTGACTTTTGCCGTCTATCTGATTCAATCGCACCCCTTTTTCTCCGGCCGCTTCCACGACATATGCTCATGGGCAGCCCGGTACACCCACTACAGCTGGTGGCATATTCCCGTTTTATCCATTCTCCTTTTCGTTTTCTGCCTGTGTATCGATTACCTACGTCTCCGGCTCTTTAACTTCATCGGGCAGGTTTTCGCTCGTAAAACGTCGAAAAAGAACGCCTAAAGCCCCCACCCACCCCAAGCCGGCAGGAGCTCTCTTCCTCGCGGTGTTTAGGCTTGCCTTTCCGCGGTCATAGGTGTATAGTCGCGCGCGTTATGGCAGATCGCAAGTATCCGTATCCCTTCAATGTGTTTGAACCCAAATGGCAGGGCGTTTGGGACAGTGAAAAAACCTTCAAGGTGATGAACCCCGGCGAGGCGGGCTTTGATGCCTCCAAGCCCAAGTGCTACGTGCTCGATATGTTCCCCTACCCCAGCGGTGCGGGTCTGCATGTGGGCCACCCCGAGGGCTACACCGCCACGGATATCGTGAGCCGCTACAAGCGCATGAACGGCTTCAACGTGCTGCACCCCATGGGCTGGGACTCCTTCGGTCTGCCCGCCGAGCAGTACGCCATCAAGACGGGGCAGCACCCCTCCGTGACGACCTACGCCAACATCGACAATTTCCGCCGCCAGCTCAAGATGCTCGGCTTCTCCTACGATTGGGACCGCGAGATTGCCACCACCGACCCGCACTACGTGCGCTGGACGCAGTGGATTTTCCTGCGCCTTTACAACTCCTACTACAACGAGGAGCTGAAGAAAGCCTGCCCCGTCTCCGAGCTGGAAGCGAAGGGCTGGACGCGCGAGCAGATTGACAACGTGCGCCTTGCCTATGTGGCCGAGGGCATGGTGAACTGGAGCCCCGACATGGGCACCGTGCTCGCCAACGAGGAGGCCGAAGAGTGGAAGAGCAAGGGCTTCACCGTGGAGCGCCGCAAGCTCCGCCAGTGGATGCTGCGCATCACGGCCTATGCCGAGCGTCTCATCGACGAGCTGGAGCCCCTCGACTGGCCCGAGAGCATCAAGCTGCTGCAGCGCAACTGGATTGGTAAGTCCACGGGCGCTGAAGTGAACTTCGACTGCAACGGCAAGACCATCACCGTCTACACCACCCGCCCCGACACGCTTTTCGGTGCAACCTACATGGTGCTCTCCCCCGAGCATGAGCTCGTCGACGCCATCACCACGCCCGAGCAGAAGGCCGCCGTGGCTGCCTATCAGACCGAGTGCGCCGCCAAGAGCGACCTCGAACGCACCGACCTCGCCAAGGAAAAGACGGGCGTGTTCACGGGTGCGTATGCCACCAACCCCGTCAACGGCAAGCAGATTCCCATCTGGCTGGCGGACTATGTGCTCACGGGCTACGGCACGGGTGCCGTGATGGCCGTGCCCGCGCACGACAGCCGCGACTTCGAGTTCGCCACCAAGTTCGGCATCGACATCATCCAAGTGGTGCAGCCCGATGATGCGGACACCGCATGGCAGAACTTCTGCGGCTACGACGGCACGATGGTGAACTCCGAGCACTTCAACGGCCTGTCCGTGACGGAGGCCAAGAAGCAGATGATTGCCTGGCTGGAGGAGAAGAACTACGGCCACGGCAAGGTGAACTACAAGCTCCGCGATTGGCTGTTCAGCCGCCAGCGTTACTGGGGCGAGCCCTTCCCCATCATCTGGAACAGCGAGGACGGCAACCACTACGCCATCCCCGAGAGCGAGCTGCCGCTGCTCCAGCCCGAGATGGAAGACTTCAAGCCCAGCGGCGACCCCCGCGGCCCCTTGGTGAAGGCGACGAAGTGGATTCAGTACTCCGACACCTTCACCCGCGAGACGAATACGATGCCCCAGTGGGCCGGCTCCTGCTGGTACTACCTGCGCTACCTCGACCCGAAGAA
Organism: Akkermansia sp.; assembly: GCA_024405415.1. GTDB lineage: Bacteria > Verrucomicrobiota > Verrucomicrobiia > Verrucomicrobiales > Akkermansiaceae > Akkermansia. The sequence continues at coordinate 9,547 of JAKSOV010000003.1, read as the reverse complement.
CGACAAGGCCTTCATCGACCCCGAGGTGGAGAAATACTGGATGGGCAGCACGGGCAATCCCGGCGGCGTGGACCTGTATGTGGGCGGCACGGAGCACGCGGTGCTTCACCTGCTCTACGCCCGCTTCTGGCACAAGGTGCTGTTCGACTACGGTTTGGTGTCCACCAACGAGCCATTCAACAAGCTGGTGAATCAGGGTCTCATCCTCGGTGAGGACGGCCAGAAAATGTCCAAGAGCCGCGGCAACGTGGTGAACCCTGACGACATCGTGCGCGAATACGGCGCGGACTCCATCCGCCTGTACGAGATGTTCATGGGCCCGCTGAAAGAGGTCAAGCCTTGGGCGACCAAGGGTGTGGAAGGCATCAGCCGCTTCCTCGCCCGCGTGTGGCGCGTCGCCATGGTCGAGAATCAGGAGGGCAACTGGGTGCTCTCCGGCAAGGTCGTTGCCGAGGACAACGGCGCCGTGACGCCCGTCCGCAAGGAGGTGCACAAGACCATCAAGAAGGTGACGGAGGATATCGAGGCCATGAGCTTCAACACCGCCATCTCCAAGATGATGGAATGCACCAACGCCATGACCGCCGCCGAGACCGTGACGCTGACGGACTATGTCTCCCTGCTCCACGTGCTCAATCCCTTTGCCCCGCACATGACGGAAGAGCTCTACGCCACCCTCTGCGAGCAGTTCGCCACCCTGCCCAAGATGCAGCTCTGCAAGCAGACGTGGCCGACCTTCAACCCCGAATACCTCGTGGAGAACACGAAGGAAATCGTGATTCAGGTGAACGGCAAGCTCCGCGACAAAGTGACCGTGGCCGCCGATGCTCCCAAGGAGGATGTCGAGGCTGCCGCCATGGCCTCCGCCCGCGTGCAGGAGTTCATCGCCGGCAAGACCGTCCGCAAGGTCATCGTCGTGCCCGGTCGTTTGGTGAATATCGTCGCCAACTGATGGATGTACAAATCATTTAAATAATGGCGCGGCGTAGCCGAAGGCGAAGACGGATGCCCGCGCGGAAATTCGGAAAAACGGTCTGAGCGTTGCTCAGACCGTTTTTTTGATATCTCAGCGCCCGAGGCGCTTCTGCCAATCGCGCATGAGAATAGCAAAGGGCTCGCGAGAGTCCGGCTGCTCGCGGTAGGGGTTGGTGAGAGCAGCCCGCGCATAGTCCCCGCGGAGCATGCAGATGAGCGAGAGGGCCTCGTTTCGGAAGGGAGAAGGAGCCAACGCCGCAGCCTGTGCCGCAAGGTCGTCGGGGGAAGCATCGGCCTTAAAGGTCTTCTTGTTGTGCCGCTGCATAGCGGTGAAAAGGGCCTCGGCAGCCTCGCAGACCTCCTGCTGCACGCCGACCTCCTGCCGCTCCAGCGGTGTCAGCTGTGCCGTTTCCAGCTGGGCAAAACAATCGCGAGCGGTGGCGAAGTCCCCTTGATTGAGCGCTTGGCGGAGCCGGGCGCGCTGCACGGGGCCGACCAACAGCGGCAAACGGGTTTTAAAATCAGCCAAAGCTTGGCGCATCGGCTCCCCGCAGCATGCGTCCTCCTCCTGCGCTGCGGCAATGGCCATATCCAAAAATCGCTCTGCCTCGCGGGTGTTGCCCTTGAGCGCAATCTCGCGGGAACGCATCGTGGCGGCGGCGGCGCGCAACCCCGACGGCAACGGAGCGAAGCGCCGCTCGCGCAGCAAATCGTAGAGCTTCTGCAAGGCGGGCAACGGCGCATTCTCCGAGGCCAGCTGCGCGGCAAACAGCTCCTGCAACGCGCCTACATCCTGCTCCTCAGCACCGTTCACAATAGCGTAGGCCACAGCATGCAGGGCAGCCACGGCGCCGAGGTCGGGGTGCTTGGTGTGCTCCGCCAACTCGGTGAAGATGCGCTGCGCGCCCTCGCGGTCGTGGTTCTGAGCTGCGGCATGGGCCTGCTCCATGGTATCCCACTCCTCCCAACGCAGGGAGGTCGCGGGCGCCAGCGTCTCATACTCATACACCACAGGCCCCGTGAAGGCGATGACACCTGCCGCAGCTGCACCCACGAGCAATCCGCCCACCACGCCGCTGATAGCGCGGTTGCGGCGCGCCTCACGGCGGCGGTTCAGCCCGCGCAGACCACCCTTGCCGATTTTGGCCTGCACCTCCGCGATTTCCTCCAGCAGCTCCGCATACCCCGCGGGACGCTCGTCCACGGCAAAGGCCGTCATGTGGTCAATCAGCTCGCCCAAGCCCTCGCCCAACTGCGGATAGAGCGCGGCAAAGCTCGGCAGCTTCTCCTTGAGCTCCACCAGCTCAGAAAGGCTCTGCGGCGCAGGGGCTGCCAGTTTGTCGGAGCCCGTCAACAGATGGCGCAGGGTCATACCGAGCGCGTAGATATCCGCGCGGGCATCCTCCTGCTCGCGGCGCAGCGTTTCGGGCGGCACATAGAAGGGCGTGGCCCAGATGATGCCGTCGTTCTCCTCCATGGGCTTCTCCTCCAACGCGAGGCCGAAGTCGAGCACTTTGGCCGTACCGCCGGGGGTGATAATGACATTGCCGGGCTTCACATCGCGATGCAGCACACCCGCGGCATCCGCCGCCTGGAGCCCCAGCGCCACTTGCCGCACCAGCTCCAACGCCTCGCCCGGCAACAGGCACTTGCGCTCCGCCACGAGCAGCTCCAGGTTCGTGCCCTCGGCCAGCTCCATGGTGAGATAAAAATGCTGCCCGGCCCAGCCCGCGGAATACACGGACACCACATTCTCATGGCGCACCTTGGCCATGAGCGCCGCCTCCGTCTCAAAGCGGGCGCGGCTCTCGGCAGAGTCCATCAGCTCGCTGTTGTGCAACACCTTGATAGCCACCGTACGGTTGAGCACCATATCGCGCGCGCGATAGACCGTGCTCATGCCGCCGATGCCGAGCACACTCTCCAACCGAAAGTTCGCCAGCAGCGTGTGCACCTGCTCCGTGCAGCCGCAGGCAGGGCAAACCACGTCCGCACAAAATCCCGTCTCAGAGATATCCAGCGGGGTACCGCATTGCGGGCAGGTCCATGTCTCGGGAGCACTCATGGGTCTTGTGTACAAAGCTCAGCAGCATTGTAGCAAACGCCGCGTCAGCGGGCAAGGATTAGATTCGGGAATAATGCCATCAGATGATACGCGTTGTGCGACAAATGAGAATTTGTCGGGATTTACTAGGTACTATGTACTAGGTACTATTTATCAAGTTCGGCGGCTGCCGCCGCGAGATAACGAACCCGTTCTGACGCAAGCGTCAGAACGGGTTTCCCATCCTTGCGGCGACAGCCGCACTCTATTCAAAAATAGTACATAGTAAATCTACAAATCCCCATTTGTCGGGCAGCCCTCCGCCACACTCAGCGCAGGAAGAGGCGCAGCACGAAAGCCTTGAAGGCGTTGTAGGGCTGGTAGCGGAAGGGGAGGTCGAGCCAGTTCGCTTTTTTGAGGACGGATTTCTTGTGCGTGAAGGTGTCGAAGCCCGCCTTGCCGTGGTAGGCACCCATGCCGCTGTTGCCCACACCGCCGAAGGGCAGCGCGGGGTCGGAGAGGTGCACGATGGTGTCGTTCACACAGCCGCCGCCGAAGGAGAGGGTGTTGAGCAGACGCTTTTCCGTGGCGAGGTTGCGGGTGAAAATGTAGCAGGCAAGCGGCTTGGGGCGGGCGAGCACGAACTTCTCCGCGTCATCGAGATTCTCGTAGGTGAGCAGCGGAAGCACGGGGCCGAAAATCTCCTGCTGCATGCAGGGGGAGTCGGGCGTGACATCCGTAAGCAACGTCGGCTCGATGCGCAACGTCTGTTCATCCCCCTTGCCGCCGAGGGCGGGCGTGGCACCCTCCATGAGCCCCATCACGCGGGTGAAGTGGCGAGCGTTGATGATGTGCGGGAAGTCTTCGTTCTCCAGCGGGTGATGCCCCACCATCTTCGCCACGGCGTTGCGGTAGGCGGTGATGAACTCCTCTTTCTTGGAGGCGTGGATGATGGCGTAGTCGGGCGCGACACAGGTCTGCCCCGCGTTGAGCACCTTACCGAAGGCGATGCGCGTAGCGGCGACCTTGATATCCGCCGTCTCATCGATGATGCAGGGGCTCTTGCCGCCCAGCTCCAGCGTGACGGGCGTGAGGTGCTTCGCGGCGGCTTCCATCACCACCTTGCCGATAGCGGGGCTGCCTGTGAAGAAGATGTAGTCCGTCTCCTCCGCCAGCAGGGCGTTGGAGACCTCCGGCCCGCCCTGCACGACGCTCACCAGCTCGGGCGGGAACATCTCGCCCAGCATCTCCGCCAGAACCGCCGTGGTGGCGGGGGAGAGCTCGGAGGGTTTCAGGATGACAGTGTTGCCCGCGGAGAGTGCCGCTGCCAGAGGATCGAGCGAGAGCAGAATGGGGTAATTCCACGGGGCGATGACGAGCGCCACGCCGTAGGGCTCCTTCATCACGCGGGAGCAGGAGGGGAAGTGCGCAAGCGGCGAGAAGCTGCACTCCGTCTTCGCCCAGCGGCGCAGGTGGGAGAGCGAATCGCTCAAGCCGCTGAGCACCATGCCGATTTCGCTCATGTAGGATTCCGCCGCGTTCTTGCCGAGGTCCGCCTGCAAGGCCTCGCAGATGCGCGGTTGCCACGCAATGATGGTGCGGCGCAGCTTTTTCAGACACTCGCGGCGGAAACGCAATTCTCGCGTCGCTCCCGTGCGGAAGTAGGCGCGCTGCTTGTCGATGATGGTACGCATATCAGAACGCAGCGTTGAGGATTTCCTTCACCTCCGCCTCCGTAGCGGCGCGGGGGTTGACGATGAGGGCGCCGTCATTCACGGCGACCTCGGCCACGCGGTCGAAGTCGAGCTTATTTGCCACGCCGGCAGCGTGGAGGGAAAGCGGCAGCCCGCAAATCTCGTTGAGCTGCCGGCCCAGCGCGCGCACGGCTTCCGCGGCGGCCTTAGCACGCTTAGGCGCGGGCGTTTCGAGCGCCTTCTCTTCTCCCACCAGCAGGGGGAGCAGCGCGGCGTAGTCCGCCTTGCAGCGGTCGAGGTTGTAGTCCATCACATGCGGCAGGAGCACGGTCATGGCGACGGCGTGCGGCACATGGCAGACACCGCCGAGCGCGTGACCGATGGCATGCACCGCGCCCACCATGGAGTTTGAGAAAGCAATGCCCGCCATGGTGGAGCCCAACGCCATGGCGAAGCGAGCCTCCTTGTTGCCGCCGTTCTTCGTGGCGGTCACGATGTTGGCAGCAATCAGGCGGATGGCGGCGGTGGCATAGGCGGTGCTCAGCGGGTTGGCCTGCAGGCAGGTCATGGCCTCGATGGCGTGGCAGAGGGCATCCATGCCCGTGGAAGCCGTGGCCTTCGGCGGCAGACCGAGGGTCATGCGCGGGTCGATGACGGCCACATCAGGCTGCACGTAGGGGGAAAGGATTTCCATCTTCACGCCGCTCTTGTCGTTGCGGATGACGGCCACGCCCGTGCACTCCGAGCCCGTGCCTGCCGTGGTCGGCACCACGAGGAAGGGCACGCGGATGCCGGGCGGCAGGTTCTCCACGCCGCAGATAGCGAGGATGTCGTCCGAATCCTGACTGAGCACCAAGCGAACCCCCTTGGCGGTGTCAATCACGGAGCCTCCGCCCACGGCGACGAGGGAGTCGCAACCGTGCTCGCGGTAGAGCGCGGCGATTTCATTCACCACCGCAAGGGAGGAATCCACGGGGATGTCCGTGAACACATGCGCGGCGGGACACCCCTCGGCTTCCATGGCATCGGCCACCTGTTTGAGTGTGCCGATTTTCGCCAACACGGCATCGGAGAGAAGGAGCGGCTTCTGCGCACCGAGGTGGCGGAGTTCCGCCGCGATGCGCTCCAGCGCCAGTTCGCCGCAGAGCAGCTTCACGGAGTTGAGGAATTCAAAGTAGGGAGGATTCATGAGAGAAAAACTTTTTAGTGGGTGAGCTTGTAACGGTTGCAGAGGAAGCCGCAGGCAATGCGGCCGTAGACGCGCAGCGGATTGACCTCCAAGCGCGGGATGTCCGTCAGGATATGGCGCGTGATGAAGGGCGGGAAGAGGTAGGATTCCGTGAGATTGACAAGGCGGGCGAGCTTCATCACGTCCGCCACATCACCCTTCAGCGTGAAGGCATGGCGGGCGTAGGCCTGCGCCAGCCCCATCTGCCCCGTGAACAGCTGAAAGGAAAGCGGCAGGGATTTCACCGCCAGCGTGCAGACGGCGTTATCGAGCGAAGCAAGCCGCTCCAGCTTGCCGCCGCGCCAGCGGACGAAGAGCGTGGGCGCGCCGTGCCCCGTGGCAATGGCATAGCTCATATCCTCGGGCAGACGCTCGAACTCCTGCTTGGCGCGGGAGTCCAGCTGCATCAGCTCGATGAGCGCGGCATGCACCACGCGCAGCACGATGGCAACGGTCAGTTTTTGGATGAAGCGCAACATAGAAAATATCGGTCGATTAATGCTCGCGGGCGGCCGCGGCGCGGGTCAGGCGGTCCATCATGGCGGCGCCGATGTTGACGGTCGGCAGTTCCTCGGCAATGATGACATCCACGTCCTCGTTCTCATCCATGGCGCGCATGACAGCGAAGAGACGCACGGCGGCTTCCGCCAGACGACCGCTGCCGGGGGAGAGCGGCATCACCTCCGTCCAGCAGTCCTGCTGCGCGAGGGGGGAATCGCCTTCGTAGGAAATCAGACCGTAGGAGACGCCCTCCTGCGGCTCAAAGGGGGTCTTGGGGTCGTGCAGAAGAAGGGGCTTGTTCGGCGCGTAGTGGCTCTTCAACTGGCCGGGCGCGTTGGGCGTTTTTGCCGCTTCTTCCTCCAACTGACGCTTGGAGGGCTTGATGACCTTGCACAGCCCGCGCAGTTTTTCGCGGGTCACGGGGCCCTCGCGCAACACACGCACGGCGGGTTTGCCCTTTTCATCCAGACAGGGGGCGAGAATTGTGCTTTCCACGCCCTCAGAGCACGCGCCGCCGTCCAGCACCAGCGGAATGGCCCCACCCAGCTCCTTCACCACCGCCGCAGCGGAGGTCGGGGAGATGTGGCCGAAGCGGTTCGCGCTCGGCGCGGCAATGGGGTGCCCCAGCGCGCGGGCGACACCGCGCATCGCCTCATGGCTCGTCACGCGGCAGGCCACGGTCGGCAGCCCGCTCGTCACGATGTCGGGCACGCAATCCGCCTTCGGCAGCACCAACGTCATGGGGCCGGGCCAGAACTCCTTGGCCAGCGTATCCACCAGCGGCTGCAACTCCGCGGGAATCACACAGATATCCTTCAAGGCCTTGGCATTCGGCAGGTGGCAGATGAGGGGGTCAAAGGAGGGGCGTTCCTTCACGGCGAACACCTGCGCCACAGCCTCGGCATTGAACGCATCCGCGCCCAGTCCGTACACCGTCTCCGTAGGGATGGCGACCAGGCCCCCCGCCGCCAACACCTCGGCGGCTTCCTTCCAAATCTTGCGGCAATCCTCCAGCGGGTCAATCTCCAACACGCGTGTTTCCATGGCGAAATTATAGAGCATACTCTACAAAAAGTCAACGCGAAGCATTTTGATTTGCAATCGCGCGCGCGCACTGATAAACTAAGGAGTATGAGAGATTACGCCAACCCCGTGCTGCTCTTCCTCATCACGGCCCTGTTTGCTTGGGCCATGAGCGACCTCGCCATCTCCGACAGCGCCTGGGCGCAGCCCGGGCTGTGGCTGCTCACCCTCTGCGCCACCGGCTGCCTCGTCAACGGCGCGCTGAGCATCGCACGCGGGCTGGCGCACCGCCCCGTTCTCGGCGGCATCGTGTGGTCCATGGTGCACCTCATCCTCGGCAGCTGCGCATGGGTCTATCTGGCGCAGGACGACAGCGCCGACCGCGCCGAGCTGGCTAAATACCGCCTCCTCATCGAGCAGCAAGAGCTCTCTCCCTACGCCACCGATGACGAGGGCGACTCCCTGCTCTCCCTCGCTGCGGGGCTGGGCAAGGACGCCGTCGTGCGCCGTCTACTGGCGCAGCACCCGCACGGCGAGGCGGAGGCCCCTGCCCTCACCCACGCCGCCTGGCATGCCGCGCAGAACGGCCGCGACAAAGCCCTGCGTGTGCTGCTGGCCGCGGGTGTCTCGCCCGATGCCGACATTGCGGACTCCACCCTGCTCTCCGCCGCCGTCAACAGCGGCCGACTGAAAGCCGTCACCGCCCTCGTGGAAAACGGAGCCGACGTCAACCGCGCCGACCTTGAAGGCAACACCCCCTTCCTGCACGCCGTCATCAACGGCGACCTCGCCACCGCCCGCTACCTCCGCGAACACGGGGCCAACCCGCACACCACCAACCGCGAAGGCCGCCGCGCCGCCGACTACTCCCGCAGCGACAAGCTGGATGCGCTCATCAAATAAGTCTGCCGGCCGAAATCCGGTGTTTCGATTCCCTCACGAAGCAGCATATCGCCGACATACTGCAAACGTTGCGCGTTTTCTCTTGCCTCACGAATAAAAACCGACCGAATGCAGAGCATCGGTCGGTTTTTATTTGGGGGTTGAATGACGTTTGTTGTTACATCAGGGCGTTGAGGCGGGCCATGATGTTGTCCTTGGAGGTAGCTCCGACGATGGTATCCTTCAATTCGCCGCCTTTGAAGAAGAGCAGCGTGGGGATGGAGCGGATGTTGAAACGGTTGGCGAGTTCTTTGCAGCCGGCGTCATCGACGTTGGCTTTGAAGACTTTGGCTTTGCCTGCGGTTTCGCCGGCGATTTGATCGACGATGGGCGAAATCATTTTGCAAGGGCCGCACCACGTGGCCCAGAAGTCCACCATGACGGGCACGGGGGACTGCAACACTTCGCTCTCGAAGTTGCTCTCGGTAATTTGGACTGCCATAGTACGGGGTTGGATGCAGGGGCATGCCCCTGTGTTCAATCTTTACTCCTCGTCTTCGGATTCCTCTTCATCGGCAGCGGCGTCGGAGGAGGAGCTGCTGTCTTCCTCATCAGAGGAAGCGGCAGAGCTGTCGGAAGAGCCGCTGTCTTCCCCGGCGGTGGGCCAACCGAGAACGGGCTCGCTGACGCGGGCGATGGTCTGGTCGATGCCGTACTGCTGGTAGAGGGCGAAAAGGCACAGAAGGATGGCGATACCGACGACCACGAGGATGGTGGGGTGCGTGGGGGTAGCGTCTTCTTCCTCAAGCTCTTCGGCAGCGGGACGGGAGAAGCCGGCGGGCTTGGTGAAGCCGGCGGGCTTAGCGGGCTTGGAGGCGGGCTTAGCAGCAGGCTTGGAGGGGGCGGCCACGGGGACGGTGGCAGCGGGCATGGCGGCTGTGGCGGCAGGCGCCACGGGAGCAGCAGGCTTGGAGGGGGCGGGGGCCGCGGCAGGGGCGGCGGGGGCGGCGGGCTTAGCCACGGGGATGGTGGCAGCGGGCATAGCCGGGGCCTTGGGAGCAGCGGGAGCCGCGGGGGCAGCGGGGCGGGCAGGAGCGCCCAGCGGGACGGTGGGCGTCAGACGCGGGGCCGTGGGTGCCACCGGAGCCTTAGGCGCAGCAGGAGCCACGGGAGCCGTGGGAGCCGCAGGACGCGGCGGAA